>JBPOHE010000179.1:0-27798 GCA_052035915.1 Pseudomonadota bacterium | reverse complement strand
CCCTCACCGATCTCGGCGAGAATCCCAACATCAGCTTGCCTGCGGTCGCAAACTGATGACCTTCCCTTCCTTGCCAGAGTCGATGACCTTCTGATCGCTTCTTACACCACGTCCGGGGACACGATCTCGGGGCCAAGCCCGGAAACGAAGCCTTGCCCTTAATCGGAAAAACATCCTGACGCTGTTTCCCCGCCTCCTTGGCCAGTCGGTCGGCCCGCATTTCGCACAGACACGACAAGGCACGGCCAATCCGCCACCTGACTCGATTCATTCTCATCCCGTCAAGCCGAGGAAGATCGTCCACGGCGGCAAGCGAAACCCTGTCGATGCTGGGGAAGACCGCTGGTACGGGTGGCTGGATGACGCAGGAAGGCATTGAATCCAGCCGGACAATGAACGCTGTCAACCTGTCGCGCGACCCCTTAATTGTTGCGACGCAATATCGACGATCCCAGGCTTGTTTCGGTCTTGAAATCAGCCATTCCTTGCCATTAAGAAGATATTGCGCGGCAGTAAAAATTGCGTTATGCTGCAACGCACAAAATCCAAATCCACCAAAACACCTGGAGAAACCACCATGTCGAACATCGAACCCTTTGCCGCCTATGAAAAACTTTTTGCTCCGGTGAAAGAGCTCAATGAAATTGCGCTGCTCTACACCACCAAGCTGGCCGAACTCAACATGGCGGCGATGCGCAAACAGACTGAAGCCGTGTTCGCCGGCTGGCGCGATGTCTTGACCGTAAAGGACGCCGAAGGGCTGGAGAGCTTCATCAAGCACCAGAGTGAAGTCGCCCGCAGCCTGATCGAAGGCTATGTCGCCGACGCCAATGCCCTGGCCCAGCTTGGAAAAGAGACGAGCGAAAACATTCGCAAGATGATGGAGGAAAACATCGCTGCCGCGCTCAAGAAGGCCGCTTAAGATTGTGCTGAGATAGGTACTTTGGCCCCTTTCCGCCGATCCGGAAGGAAAGGGGTTGATCGGCTTCCATCCTGAAACAGGGACGCCCTAGACCCCATAGCCTCCGGGGTATCCGTTTTCTGATCTCCCGGGCGAGGATCATCAGAAGGCACGAGGATCCCGCACCCTGATTTCTTTTGCCTGCTCCATCTCTTGGATGGCGACATCCAATTCGATCTGCTCCGGGTTCTCCGGGCTTTGCTCCAACAGTCTCGCCATAAGCTCTCCCTGCTCCCAGGTAGCCCGTTCGCCCTTGGCGGTTTGGACGAAAGCCGCCCAAGGGACGAATTTGGTCAGGGGAAAGATCTGCCCGTGTCGGGGCGAGATATCGATGTTCAAGCCGGCCACATAGAGCAGGTTTTTGCCTTGGTAGCCCTGTTCCTTGACGATGGTGCGAAAGGTACGGTCGTACTCGACCTGGGTGTTGACCAGGGCAGCGGTGAGCATGGGGCTCTCCGAGGTCAGAATCCAGGGCATGGGGGGAAGCAGATTGAGTTCGAGGTGACCATGGACCTCGGGATCTTCGGGGATGTTGCGCTTGAAGCTGAACATCTCCGCCCGCAAGCCCTTGCCGAGGGGGCTACGACCCTGGCCGGGCCAGGCCGAATCCGATAGGGCAGCGATCAGGCTGGGGGCGGCGATGAAGGTCTTGCCGGTGCTGAAGGAGCGCAAGGGCAGGAATTTGCCGTTGGCATCGGCCTGAGCCAGTTGTTCTAGATGGAGCAGAAGTCCCTCGGCCTTGTTCGCCCGCAGCAGTTGGTTGTCGATATTGACCAGCCGCCGGGAACCGTCCCGCTCCAGGGAGATGCTCTCCCGAGCGAAGTCGAACTCTTGCAGGTACCAGTCCAGCACACCCGAGATCTTGCCACAATTCGGAGTCACTCCGGCGTGCTCGGTCTGCAAGCGGCGATAGGTACCGAAGCACCCCTGGTCGGGGTCATAACCGACATGGCTGGCGTGGATGATGACCATGTCCTTGCCGTGCTCGGCATGAGGGGCATGACGATCGGTGGCGACGATACCGCCCACCCGCCCGTGGTTGAAGGGAAAGGTGCCGAAGTGCTTGGTGATGAGGATGATGGGGTAACCCTGACTTTCGTCGGAGCAGAAGGCACGCGAGGGGACGATCTTGCCCGCTTCGAATCCCAGGGATCTGGCAAGGTTATACAAACGGGGGACGAAACTGCTGTAACGAAGCATCATGCCCTCGATGTGAAATTCGCCCAACAGGGAATGGACATTAGTGATAGTGGAGTACAATAGTGGACCTCTCTCGATGGACTGGGGTAATGGCGAAAAATGTCCTCGGAATACGGACTTTAGTTACATTTTGCGCCTCTCTGGTCTTTACAATTTTAGAAAGCGGTTGAGTGGAGGCGGCTGCGATGGGGATGAAAATGAAGTTTGGCAAATCGAGTCCTTTTCTGCTGGCGCCATCTCAGGTCCTTCATGGCTATCCCCTCAGTCCCACCTGCGAAGGGCTCTTTGCCCGGGCCACCGCCCTGGCCAGGGAACGGGGCTGTTGTCGCTTGACGACCAGCCTGCTGTTGTTCGCCATGGTGGAATTCGGTGAACGGAATGAGACGCCGAGCGTCCTGAGGTCGGTATGGCGCTATACCCTGGGATCCCAACCCGAGGCCTATCGGGGCATCCAAGCGGCTTATTATGGCTGGTACGAACATTCCTGCGACCAGCCGGGCCGGCGGAGCGAATCAGGGACACGCGAGACCCTCACCGGCTACATCCTCTCGATCCTGCAACTGGCCGAGAGGCATGGTAACCCCATCCAACCCGAACACCTGCTGCGGGCGCTACTCGATTTCGATCCAGGCGCCGAGGCGGTACAACCGGGGATAGGCTACATACTTTCCCTGTTGCATCCGGATCTGGATCACCGGGCCGTCCTACTCGATATCCAATCTTTACAGCCGCCGGCCCAGGGGGGCTTCCAGGAGGCGGCAGTCAGAGGAGAGGTGATCATGACTGGAGCCCGGCCGGATATCCTGGGTACCGGGGGGAAGGGATGAACAAGTGGATGCAAAGCGGAATCCTCATCGCCGCCTTGGCGGGCGGTGGCTTCTTCGCCAAGTTGATGTGGGACATGGTGGGCTTGATGGGCGAGATGACGTCACACGTCGGCACCCTGAGCCGGGATGTCCGCTCCATGGCGACGGCGGTGGAATCCATGTCCAACGAGGTGTCCCGCATGCAGGCCACGCTGTTGCAGTTGCAGTCCAGCATGGCGCGCATGGATCAGGCGATCTATCGGGGCAGCGAGCAATTCCAGCGCTGGAACCCGATGGACATGATCAACCAGACCGTCCCTTCGGGACCGGGCCAAGATCGCCGCTAGCGAGGTCCCGAGCCGGCCAGAACCGGCCCGGGTTTGGATCGATCAGGGATCCAGACTGGGACCCAGGATGAAATCGACCATCTGCAGACCCCGGGATTCCAGGGCGTCGGCGATCTCTTCCCAGGAAGAGGCAGGATTGACACCGGCGATGATCCCGGTGGCAAGACGGTACGCCTCGTGGGATTCGAAGTCATCCGGGATACGGATCAGGCGTATCCGCTGGAAATCCTTGCTTGGTAGCAGCATCAAGCCTTTGTCCATGGAGAACCCCTCTTCATTCTGCTTTGAAGCCTAGTCTTTATGGTGCCTCTCCGCCGCCGGTTGTGGCGAGAAGAGACGGGCCATGCCTATTTCGCCGGGGCGGCCCCGCTCTCCTTGGCGATCAGGAAATTGACCACATCCATGGTCTGTTGATGACCGCCGGTGAGGGTGGCGCTGGTGCGGTACTTGCCATTGACGATGATGGCGGGGACACCGTCGATGCCGAAGCGCTGACTGAGATCCCGGGCGCGCCTGACCTTGGCGTCGACAGCGAAGGAATTGAAGGCGCGATCGAAGTCTTCCGCCTTGACGCCGTTGGCGACGAAGACCTGTCGGATGGTGGCTTCGTCTTTCAATTTATTGTTCTGCTCATGATAGGCCAGGAACAGGGGGGTATGGAGTTTCTCCAGGACACCCAAGGTCTCGGCGGTATAGAAAACCTTGGCGTGGATGGCCCAGTTATCATTGAGCACCGCCGGCAGACGACGGAATTCGGCGTTGTCAGGCTTGGTCTTGAGCCATTTGTCCAATGTGGGTTCGAGGTGGTAGCAATGGGGACAGCCGTACCAGAACAGCTCCAGAACCTCGACCTTGGAACCGGTCTCGGTGGGCACCGGGACATCGATCCGCTGGTACTCGAAGCCTTCGGTCGGCGTAGCGGCCGGTAGTGGAACCGCAGTGGCCAGGAGCCCGATGAGTCCCAGGATGCTCAATAACCTCTTGCTGCGCATGTGTTCCTATCTCTTTGAATTGTTGTGGGTTGAGAGGGGAGACCTCGGTATCTCGGCGAGGTTCCCTAGGTTACCCGAATTTTATCGCCAAACAAGAAAAGGGCGGCAATATCGCCTGAAAACCCGGACGAACCAAGGCTCACCAGGGGACATCGAGGCCGTCGATATCGATGAAGCGCCCGCTGTCCTGGGGGCGTAGCCCCTCGATAAGGCGGCGGAGTTGCTGCACGCAGGTCTCCACCGGAAGTTCGGCCCTGGGTCCGCCCATATCCGTCTTGACCCAGCCAGGGTTGAACATGACTACGCAGATACCCTTGGATTCGAGGTCCAAGGCGGCGCTTGCCAGGGCCGCATTGAGGGCGGCCTTGGAGGAGCGATAGGCGTAGCTGCCGCCGGAGGTGTTGTCCGCGATGCTGCCCATCTTGCTGGTGATTGCCGCCATGATCCGACGCCTGCCGAGCAGCAGATTCCCCAGCAGCGCCTCCATGAGCTTGAGCGGCGCTATGGCATTGATCCGCAGGGTGTCCAGCCAGATTCCCTCGTCCAGTCGCCCGAACACCGAGGCGCCATGGCCATAGACCCCGGCGTTATTGATGAGGATGTCGAGCGGCTGTCCAGCCAACTCCGCCGCCAGGGCAGCGCGCTGGCGCTCCTGGGTGACGTCCAGGAGATGGAGACTCAGGCGCCCACTGGAATGCTGGGCGAGGCGATTGAGTTCGTGGGCGTTTTCGGGTTGACGACAACAGGCATAAACGCGCCAACCGGCGGCCAGATATTGGCGCGCCAGCTCTAGGCCGATGCCGCGATTGGTGCCGGTGATGAGCAGACTTGATTCGTTTGACATGGTTGGAATCGCTAGGCCAGGGTGATGACTCGGATCAGATCGGTGCCACCGGCCTGCTGCTTGTAGCCGGCGGTGGCGACGATGATGTCCCCCGGCCCGATATAGTCGTGAGAAATGGCCTCTTGCAGGGCGAACTCCAGTTTGGCCTCGTCGCTCCGTTCGCCTTCGTAGAGCAGAGGCAGGACGCCCCAGTTCATCGACAGCCGGCGGGCCACCGAACGCGAGGCGGTCACCGCCAGGATGGGGCAATCCGGCCGATGTTTGGAGGCCAGACGGGCGCTGAAGCCGGTCTCGGTGAGACTGAAGATGGCGGCAGCCTGAAGTTCGGTAGCCATGGTCACGGCGGCGTGATTGACCGCCTCGGTCACCACGTTGGAGGGATTGGCGCGGATCTTCTGCAGATAGCCGTACTCCCGTAGCGACAACTCGGTGCGCAGGGCCAGTCCGGCCATGGTGCGCACCGCCTCCACCGGGTATTTTCCGGCGGCGGTCTCGCCCGAGAGCATCACCGCCGAGGAGCCATCCAAGATGGCGTTAGCGACATCGCTGGCCTCGGCGCGGGTAGGCTTGGGATTCACCTCCATGGAGGCCAGCATCTGGGTGGCGGTGATTACCGGCTTGCCGTTGGTCACCGTGGTGCGGATGATCTTTTTCTGCATGCTGGGGACATCCGCCAGGGGGAGTTCCACCCCCAGATCGCCCCGCGCCACCATGATGCCATCGGCGGCGTCGACGATCTCTTCGAGGTTTTTCACCCCGGCCTTGTTTTCGATCTTGGCGATGATGGGGATGCTGACGCCCCGCTCGAACAGAATGTCGCGCATGCGCAGCACTTCGTAGCCGGTCTGGACGAAGGAGGCGGCGATATAGTCGACCTGATGCTCGGCGGCGAAACTCAGTTCCTTGACGATATCCTCCCGGTTCTCCGGACTGACCGCACTTATCGCCAACTGGGTCTCGGGCAGATTCAGGCTCTTATTGGCCTTGAGTTGGCCGCCGTGGATCACCCGACACACCACCGCCTCCGCCGTGGTGCGTACCACCTCCAGTTCGATGGCGCCATCGTCGAGCAGGATCGGGGTGCCGGGTTCCACCTCCTCAGGCAGATGACGGTAGGACACGGAGACCCGGGCCGCATCCCCGACCAGGGGAGTGCCATAGAGGGTGAAAAGATTGCCCGGCAACAATTCGACCGTGCTTTCGCGGAGCGGGCCGGTGCGGATCTCGATCCCCCGGGTATCGAGCATGACGGCGACATGGGTGCCTTCTTCCTCGGCAATCCGGCGCACGCGCAGCACCCGCTCGGCATGCTGGGTATAGTTGCCGTGGGAAAGGTTGAGGCGGGCGACGTTCATGCCGGCGCGGATCATCTCGCGAAGGACCTCGGGTGGGTCCGAGGCCGGACCGATGGTGGCGACGATCTTGGTCTTGCGGATCTGGGGTCGATGTTTCATGGGCTGATTACTGCTGAGCCGCGTATCCCGTCCACCGCGGGCGGGATGTCTTCGACCGGAATACTAAAGCCTTTGGCGACGCCGACCAACTCTGCTACCCCGAATATCCGGGCAAACGCGCCATCCTCAGAGTCGAGACAACACTTTAGCGCGGAAGTCATCGTTCCAGGCCGCCCGTAAGAGTTTCTTATTCACGCTCCCCTTGGAGGGGTCGCATTTCAGGAGATAGAGGGCGATCTGCCGGATGACGGCGAAGTTCTCGGCGCCGAAGCCTGCGCGGGGCGACTGTCGTCCTCGCCGAAGGTCACATCCAGAACCCAGTGCAGAGAGTTCTCAATCCCCCAATGCCCACGCACCGCCTGGGCGAAACGCTCCACCCCTCGATCAAAGGAGACGATGTAGTAGCGTGTTTCGACCGTCGTTTTTCCGTTCTGATAGCTTTCACGAATCGCCCGCCCGATCGGCGGTTTCAAAGTAGTCCACAATGGCTTCATGGAGACTGGGCTGATTGTCCTTTACGGCGAACACCTACCCGCCCCCCTGTCCTGAATCCTCTGGGCGATGTCGCGTTGGCCTCCCATCGCATCCAAAGTCACGATACAGCCCCGGAGTTCCAACAATTCAAGGAGTTGGGGGATGGCCGTGATCTCATTCGACTTGGCGTCCGTCTTGACTTGGCCAAGACGCCCCCCGTTGGCCTTGGCCCAGGCGCTGACCAGGTGGATCGGTCCTCGGTTGTCGCCCCGGCATAGGAACGTCGCACGGTCTTGCCGTCGATCGCTATGATCTCCCCGGGGAGCGCGCCGGCCACGGAGCTGATCCAGTTGGCAAAACAGCTTTGGAGTCCCTTGGGCGAGAGCGAGATCATGACCACCCGGATTCGGTCATGGGAAGGCACCCCATTGGTAAAGGGTAAGAACCGCCGCAACCACTCGATCTTGGCTTTTCCGAACTCCTCGATCGCCTCCCAACCGGCGGCACCGCTTACCACGGCCGCGATCGTCAGAAAGAGGATGTCCAGGAGGGCATGAAGCTTGTTTTTGTCGTCTCTCGGATCGTTCGGCGCCGAGAAGTGTGTGAAGAAATCCACCGGCATCGCTCTCCACCTCTGCGGAAAAGGATAACAATGCCAGGTATTCCATTGATGTAAAGCCTCGGATTGCGCGTTTGCTCTGCAGCGGCGTAGGTTGGGTTGACCTCGTCAACCCAAGATTTCAAACGACATCGACGAGAGGTGTTGGGTTGTGAAATTCGCAACCCAAACTACGAGGCCGGTCCGGCTTCCGGGCCTCGGCCAAAATAGCCCGGTTTTTGTTCTTCTATTGAGAACTTTATGTCATATTGCTTGACTATTGTTCTCCTTAAAAGAACAATAAACGGCCATTTTAATCGAGCCCCGGTTCCCTTCGACTGGCTATATCAAGCTGGCCCAACCGACGAGCAAAGGCCAGAACAAAACGGAATCGGTGTTGGAAAGCGGGAAAGCCATCTTCCGGGGCGTAAATTCAAATCCCTCGCGGTGTTCAATCCGGTGTAATCCTCTCAACAGGAGATACCCTCCAGGCGTATTCTGTAAGCATCCCCACCCACCGGAGGACTCCCTGCCTTGGTCGCTCTCCCGCAACCGTCTGACGCAACCCGTCTCTTCTGCCTCCGCGGAGGTGCCTGAATGGAACGGCGATCCCTGGGAAGCAGCGGTCTGAGCGTCAGCGTCATCGGTCTGGGTACGGTGAAGATCGGCCGCAATCAGGGGGTCAAATATCCCCGACCCTTCGAGTTGCCGGATGACGCCGCGGTCGGGCGACTGCTCGGGCAGGCCCGGGAACTCGGCATCAACCTCCTGGATACGGCGCCGGCCTATGGTTGCAGCGAGGAACGCCTCGGTCGTCTGCGGCCCGGGCCACGGAGTGATTGGGTGATCCTGACCAAGGTCGGCGAAAGCTTCGAGGATGGGAGATCCAGTTTCGACTTTTCCGCCCAGGCCACCCGGGACAGCCTGGAAAGGAGCCTGAGACGCTTGCGCACCGATTATCTGGACGCCGTACTCATCCACTCCAACGGCCAAGACCTGGCTATCCTGGAAGAGGCAGCGGTCCTGGATACGCTCAACCGCTGCAAGGAGGCCGGTTGGATCCGCGCCCAGGGTATTTCCACCAAGAGCCTGGAGGGGGCACTGCGAGCGGTGGAGGTCTGCGACCTGGTGATGCTCAGTTATAATCAGGACCACATCGGGGAGCGTCCGGCGATTCAGGCGGCCCATGAGGCTGGAAAAGGGGTGTTGATCAAGAAGGCGCTGTCGAGCGGGCACCTCTCCGGGCCGGAGGCCGCCGGGCGGGCGCTGCGTTTCGCACTCGAACCTCCCGGGGTCGGCAGCGTCATCCTGGGCACCATCAATCCAACCCATCTGGCGGAGAATGTCGCGGCGGTGTCATCCATTGGTCGGGAATGAGCATGGTCCGGCGCTTCTATAGTGTTTTGCTCGTCCTCTTGCTGCCGCTGGCGCTGTTACGTCTGCTCTGGCGCAGCCTGCGGGCGCCGGAGTACCGGCGGCGTTGGCGCGAACGCTTCGGGCGCGCCCCTCAACCCCCGGCCCCAGGCGCGATCTGGGTGCACGCGGTCTCCCTGGGTGAGGTGCAGGCCGCCACGCCGCTCATCAAACGGCTGCGTCGGCTCTACCCGGAGCGTCCCATCCTGGTGACCACCACTACCCCTACCGGCTCCCAACGGGTACTTCAGGTGTTTCGCCAGGAGGTGCTGCACTGCTACCTGCCCTATGACATCCCCTGGTTCGTCTCGCGTTTTCTCGACCGCATCCAACCCGAGCTGGTCATCATCATGGAGACCGAGATCTGGCCCAATCTGCTGGCCGTCTGCGCGCAACGCCAGATTCCCCTGTTGTTGGCCAATGCCCGATTATCGGCCCGCTCAGCGGCCGGCTATCGACGGGTCAAGTGGCTGATCCGTCCGGCACTACAGAACATCAGCCTGATCGCCGCCCAGGAGGCCACGGATGCCGAGCGCTTTCTCGCCCTGGGGGCCCACAAGGAAGTGGTCAAGATCACCGGCAACATCAAATTCGATGTCAGGATACCGGCCAGCGTTCAGGAGCATGGGCATGTCTTCCGCCGGCTCTGGGGGGTGGATCGTCCGGTCTGGGTCGCTGCCAGCACCCATGAAGGGGAGGAGGAGTTGATGCTCAAGGCCCAGGCGCGCATCCGCGCCGAACTTCCGGCGGCCCTGCTGGTGTTGGTGCCGCGCCATCCGGAACGTTTCGCCAAGGTGGCGGCGATGATACGTCGGCAGGAGATGCCCCTGGTGATGAGGTCCGAATCCAAACCATGCACTCAGGAGACGGCGGTGTTCCTCGGCGACAGCATGGGCGAGCTGCCTATCCTGTTGTCGGCGGCGGACGCGGCCTTTATTGGAGGCAGTCTGGTCACGCATGGTGGTCATAATGCGTTGGAAGCCGCCGCCCTGGGTCTCCCCGTGGTGTTCGGGCCCTATATGTTCAACTTTACCGAAATCAGCCGTCTGTTGTTGGAGCGTCAGGCGGCGGTGCAGATCAGCGGTTGGCGGGAGTTGGCCACCCTGATGATCCGCTGGTTACAGGAGGCCAACGAGCGGGTGGCGATCGGGGAAAACGGCCGTCTGGCCGTGGCGAGCAACCGTGGGGCGCTGGATCGGCTGCTTTGCCTCGTCACCCAGAGGTTGCCCCCAGGCAAGACCAAGTCGCTGGGAGGCCCCGCCCTCGAGGTCGCTCCCCCAGTCGCTTAGAATCGATAGGAAAACTGGGCGGTGGCGCCCAACTGGTTGCCTTCACCACCCAGACCGACGGGTATCCCGGCCTTCAGGGAAAGATCCGGCCCCAGGGTCAGAATCAGCTCCGGACTCAGGGTCAAGGCGTTGTACTGACCGAAATCCCCCAGATAGGTGGCTTCGATGACGGGGTGGACTCCCTCTCCCCAGGCGGGGAAGATGGCCGCCCCTTTGAGGTCGAAGTAGGTGAAGTTGTCGCCGCTGGGGGAGAGATCGTCCGTCTGCCAGTACCAACGCAGCCCGAAGTTGCCCAACCAGCGGATGGAATCGCCCCAGGCGGTGCCATCGAGTTTCACCCCGCCCTGGGTCATGCGTCCCCGGTGGTTATATACATCGCCTTTCGCCGCGCTGGTATCCAGGGGGTCCACCACCATCCCCAGACCCAGGTAATAGCCCAGGTTATAGCCCGAATCCCGGGCAAACCCCAGCTGGTGCTCGAAATTCAGCGTCGTGAAATTATAGACCCCGCCGTTGCCCTTGATGTCGATCTCCCGACCGGTATCCGGCTGTCCCGGGTTGGTGAGTCGGGCCTGTCCCCGGGTATAGACCGGGAGCGAGAGCCAGAGCTGGAAGCGGTCATTGAGGGGGAGGCTGAGGTCCAGATCCAGGGACCAGCCGTCGAAACGATCGGCCTCCTGCAATTCCATATCGGTAAAGTAACGGTAGCTGCCCGTCAGGGTCAGGCCTTCGAGGGTCTGGGCATAACGGGTCTCCAGGGGTAGGAGAAGCGGGGGCGGGGCGGCCATGGCGGCGGGAAGCCTCGAACCGGCCAGGACGATGGCGGCCACAACGAGTCTTTCCAGGGGAAGAGAGCGGGAGATGCGGGTTGACATGGTGGTTCCGGGAATAAGCGGTGATGGGGTGGACCTTCAATAAGTCGGCATGGCCGGGTTCACATCCCTGGCCCAGCCAGCCACTCCTTCCTTGAGATTGATGATCCTGGAAAAGCCCTGACGTTCGAGAAAAAGGGCGACTTGGCGGCTGCGAATGCCGTGATGGCAGATCACCACGATCTCTTCGGCGGGGCTCAATCGGCCCAGGGCCTGGGGGATCTGACGCATGGGGATGAGTTCCGCGCCCTCGATGCGACAAATCCCGTACTCCCATGGCTCGCGAACATCCAGCAGGCGTGGCGAGTTGGCCGGGTTCGCGAGATAGTCCTGCAACTCTTCCGGGGTCAGTTCCCGCATGGCCGCCTCAAAAGATGAACTCTGATACGGTCTTGAGGCCTTGCAGAGGGGGTATCTGGGTCTCGAACAGACTCTCGCTACGGAACTGGTCCTCCCTCACCCGGGTGAACAGCATCGCTTCCATCACCGGAGGCCGTCCGACCACGGCCACCAGTCTTCCCCCCGGATTGACCTGGGTCTTCAGCACATCGAGATCCTGAACCCGGGGCACTGAGCCGGTGAGGACGATGGCGTCGAAGGGACCACCTTCGATCTGAGCCACCAGGCCATTTCCTTCTCGCACTTCCACATTGGCGATACCGAAGCGGGCGAGACGCTCCCGGGCGGCCGCCACGAAATCGGCCCGCAATTCATAACTGATCACCCGTTGGGACAACTGGGCCAGGCAGGCGGTGAAATAGCCGCTGCCGGTGCCGATCTCCAACACCCGGTCGTTGGGATGCAACCGCATGGTCTGGAGTAAGCGCCCCTCCACCTTGGGGTTCAACATCGACTCGCCCTCGCCCAGGGGGAGTTCGGTATCGGCATAGGCGAGATTATGCAGGTAATCCGGGACAAAGGCGTCTCGGGGCAACGCCTCGATCGCAGCGATGACGTGCTGATCCAACACCTCCCAGGTACGGATCTGTTGTTTGATCATATTGATCTTGGCTTGCTCGGCATGGGCGGTGGCCATGGAAAAACCCTCGGCTGGCTGATGGAGACTCGGACTCATAGCGTATGAAGAATAGAGGCGGGCGGCAAGGTTAAGGATCTTATACCAATTCCTGTTCGGTCTTGCCGAATCGGCGGGCGAGACAGGGGAAGCATCACGCCTGGCCCGTCTGTCTGTCGGCGTCTCCGGGCCTGGGCGCTTTCGTCCGGCTTTCTGTTCTCCAAAGAAGAACAATATCATTTATAATGACGATTTGTTCTCGAAAACAGAACAAATGCTGGCCATTTTCAGTCGAGGCCCGGAATCACTGAGTGCGATACCCATTCTTGATACGTCTTTCTCTCATCTGATTAGCAAGTTATTTCAGCGAGAAAGGGACGTGCCGGCATGACGGGTTGGCTGAGGAAACTCGCTCATCAGATCCTTCCTGGCCACAGGCCCGGCTCCTTCTCACTGGTGGAGATCAGGTCCCACGCCGCTTGCTCGGTCCAGTCCGGGAGGGATGGCAATGGGAAGCTGTGGCCGTCGCCACTTTCCCTTAGACTTTCACCCCATGCGTGACTCTATCGCCGCGGATTGGAAATCAACCCTGGAAGCCAGTGGGCTGGCCGACTTCGACGCCCTCTGGAAGCTGGAGACGGGCTGGTTCGAGCCGCCGAACCAACGCCGCGGCGGCTGGAGCGGGGTGGCGCGTTTCGCGCTCGACCGTCCCGACGGGAGCCGTGCCAGCTTCTTCCTCAAGCGGCAGCAGAACCATCTGCATCGCGATCTACTGCATCCGCTCGGCGAGCCCACCTTCGCCCGGGAGTGGCGCAATATCCGTCGTTACCGACAGTCCGGGATCCCGACCCTGGAACCCGTGTATTACGGCGAACGGCGGCTGGAGGGGCAGCGGCGCGCCATTCTCATCACCGCCGCTCTCGAAGGCTATCGATCCCTGCAAGAGATCCTGGCGGACTGGCGACTGTACGGACAACCGCCGTTGCCGGAGCGTTACACCCTGTTGCGGGCGGTGGCGCACTTGGTGCGGGCCATGCACGCCCGGCATCTGCAGCACAACAGCCTCTATCCGAAACATCTGTTTCTCAAGGCCGACGGCCATCGCTGGCTGGCCCGGGTGATCGATCTGGAGAAGAGCAAGCGGCGCTGGCGGCGGCAGGACTGCCAGGTGCGCGATCTGAGCACCCTGACCCGTTACGCGGAAGGGCTCAGCCGCAGCGATCGACTACGGTTTTATCTCCTCTATCGCGGGGAATCCAGCTTGACGCCGAAGGGGAAAGGCTTGCTGCGCTTGGTGTTGAGAGATGTGGAAAAAAAACGCGGGGGGTGAAAGCCACGTATCGGCTAGGGAAAGTCCGTGAAAAGCCTCCCGCCGCAAGCGGATGGGGTAGAATGCCGTCCATGAAGGCAATACCACCATTCCAACCCCTGGACGTAACGGCCTTTCTTTCCAGCGGGGCGGTGGTGCCCGAGGCTAGATTACCCCCGGTTCCAACTTCCCGCCCGGGGGGCCTGCGAGGGCAGGTCGTGGCATTCCCACCCACATCCCCATACCCCCGGGCGGCCTGAGCCAGCGGGTATGAAGCGGATATATGGAGGCGTTCATGTACGGTTTTTCGATCCAGCTTTCTTCTCCTTCCTTTGATGCCCTGATTCAGCGGGTGACCGACGCCCTGCGGGAAGAGGGTTTCGGTGTGCTCGCGGATATCGATGTCCAGGCTACCCTGAGGAACAAACTCGGGGTGGAGCGGTTGCCCTATCGTATCCTCGGCGCCTGCAATCCTCCCTTGGCGAAGCGAGCCATCGAGGCCGAACCCGACATCGGCCTGTTGCTGCCCTGCAACGTGGTGGTGCGCCAGGAAGCCTCGGGAGACTATGTTGTTGCCTTCATGGACCCGCTTCCGGTGTTGGGCTTGGTGCAAAAGGCGGAACTCGAGGAACTGGGTCGGGAGGTCCGGGCGCGATTGCAGCGGGTGTGCGCTGCCCTGACCGCCTGAGGTGCCGCTGTGAGCCATACCCAGGGGGCGACCGAGAAGCCCCATTACCCCCTGCTGGAGCGCATCCAGGGTCCAGAGGAGCTGCGCGCCCTGAGCGAAGAGCAATTGCCCAGACTGGCGGAGGAGTTGCGTCAGTATCTGATCGGGACGGTGTCCCGCACCGGCGGTCATCTCGCCGCCGGCCTGGGGGTGGTGGAACTCAGCATCGCCCTGCACTCTGTGTTCGACACCCCCAGGGATCGGCTGATCTGGGATGTCGGACATCAGGCTTATCCCCATAAGATCCTCACCGGTCGCCGCGAGCGTATGCCGAGCCTGCGCCAGAAGGGCGGTCTGTCCGGGTTCCTGCGCCGGGACGAGAGTATCTACGACGCCTTCGGTGCCGGGCACTCCAGCACCTCCATCAGCGCCGCCCTCGGCATGGCGGCCGGTCTGGCGCGGCAGGGGCAGCGGCGACAGGTGATCGCGATCATCGGCGACGGCGCCCTGACGGCCGGCATGGCCTTCGAGGCGCTGAACCACGCCGGGGCCTTGGATCTCGACCTGCTGGTGATTCTCAACGACAACGATATGTCCATCTCCCCGCCGGTGGGGGCGCTCAGTAACTATCTCACCCGGGTGCTCACCGGACGCTTCTTCAACCAGGTGCGTGAGGGCGGCAAATCGGTGCTCAGTCGTCTGCCGGGGATGCGGGAGTTCATGGGCCGCTGGGAGGAGCACCTCAAGGGGATGGTGACGCCGGGCACCCTGTTCGAGGAGCTGGGCTTCAACTATTACGGTCCCATCGACGGCCATGATCTGCCGACCCTGATCTCCACCCTGGAGAATCTCAAGGCCCTGCGTGGTCCGCGGTTTCTGCACCTGGTCACCCACAAAGGCAAGGGCTTCGCTCCGGCGGAAGGGGATCCCTGCGGCTATCATGGGGTGAGCCCCTTCGACCCGGCCACCGGCAAGATGGAGAAAAAGCCCGGGGGTGTGCCCAGCTACAGTCGTATCTTCGGCGACTGGTTGTGTGATGCCGCGGCCCGGGACGGGCGCCTGGTGGCCATCACCCCCGCCATGTGCGAGGGCTCGGGCATGGAGCGTTTCCGCGCCACCTATCCCGAACGCTATTACGATGTGGGCATCGCCGAGCAACATGCCCTCACCTTCGCCGCCGGGCTGGCCTGCGAGGGTCTCAAACCCGTGGTCGCCATCTACTCCACCTTTCTGCAGCGGGCCTATGATCAGCTCATCCACGACATCGCCCTGCAGAACCTGGATGTCACCCTGGCGGTGGATCGTGCCGGTCTGGTGGGTCCGGATGGCGCCACCCACGCTGGCAGTTTCGATCTGACCTATGCCCGCTGTATCCCCAATCTGGTGCTGATGGCGCCCGCCGATGAGGATGAATGCCGTCGCCTGCTCCAGACCGCCTATGAATATCCTGGTCCGGCCCTGGTGCGTTATCCCCGGGGTGGCGGGCTTGGTGTTCCCGTGGACCCGGGTCTGTCGCTCCTGCCCCTGGGCCAGGGAGAACTCAGACGCCGGGGAAAGCGGGTGGCCCTGCTCGCCTTCGGCAGCATGGTCATGCCGGCGACCGAGGTGGCCGAGACAATCGACGCCAGTCTGGCCAACATGCGCTTCATCAAACCCCTGGACACCGGGTTGATCGCCGAGTTGGCGGCAACCCACGAGTTTTTGGTGACCATCGAGGAGAACAGCCTCCTGGGCGGGGCTGGTTCGGCGGTGAACGAGTGGCTCCACCATCAGGGGCTGGAGGTCCGGGTGCTCAACCTGGGCCTGCCCGACCGCTATCTGCCCCAGGCCAGCCGGGAGGAACAACTGGCCGAATGCGGCCTGGATACCCCAGGGATCCTGGCCGCGGTGCGGGGGACTATGGCATCGCGCCTCTCGCCCCAGGTCCCGTAGGGTGCGCATAGCGCACCCAAAGATGGTGTGCCTTGCACACCCTACAAACTCGAAACCGATAGCTTCAGTGTTCCCATGCCCAGGTTGACGCTGTTGCTGCTGCTCCCTTTGCTCGGGGCGGCGGCTATCGGCCTGATCCACCGGGATCGAGACAGGCTCATACGTCGCGTCGCCATATCGGTGTCCGCGCTGGCCTTGATCCAGGCCTGGAGTCTGCTCTGGGGCTTCGATCCGGCCAACCCCGCCCCCCAATTCAGCGAGTATGTGCAGTGGAATCCCCGTCTTGGCAGCGCCTACAGCCTGGGTGTGGATGGGATCTCCTATCCCATGCTGTTGTTGGCGACCGGGCTCAGCCTGACGGCCATTCTCGCCTCGGCCTCCATCACCCAAGGGGTCAAGGGCTATTATCTGCTGCTCCTGGTACTCGAATCCGCCATCCTGGGGGTGTTCATGGCCCAGGACTGGACCCTGTTCTATGTGTTCTGGGAACTCACCCTCATCCCCTTGTTTTTTCTCATCGACCGCTGGGGTGGGAAACGGCGCCAGATCGCCGCGCTCAATTTCGTTCTCTATACCCTGGGCGGTTCGGTGTTCATGTTGATCAGCCTGCTGGTGTTGTTCGACGAGGTGCCCAACCAT
The DNA here is from genome assembly GCA_052035915.1 of Pseudomonadota bacterium. Taxonomy (GTDB): domain Bacteria; phylum Pseudomonadota; class Gammaproteobacteria; order Chromatiales; family Chromatiaceae; genus JBPOHE01. Next base: position 10,986 of record JBPOHE010000179.1, on the reverse strand, counting down.
TCCTTCGCCATGACCGCCATGGCGGCGGCGGCCCGTGAGCTGCCGGTGTCGACCCAGGGGCTGATCTTTCTCGGCTTTCTCCTCGGTTTCGGGGTGAAGATCCCGATCTTCCCGCTGCATGGCTGGTTGCCCCTGGCCCATGTGGAGGCGCCCAGCCCGGTGAGCATCCTGCTTTCCGGGGTGTTGCTGAAGATGGGTTCCTATGGCCTGCTGCGCGTTACCGCCACGATGCCGGCGGCGGTGATGGCCTGGCAATCCACTCTGGCCACCCTGGCCCTGGTGAGCCTCATCTATGGTGGTGTGCTGGCCTGGCGCCAGAGCGATCTCAAGGGGATGATCGCCTACTCCTCGGTGAGTCACATGGGGGTGGTGCTGCTCGGTATCGCCACGCTCAACCTGGCCGGATTGACCGGGGCACTGATGCAGATGATCGCCCACGGCCTGGTGGCGGCGGCGCTCTTTTTGCTCATCGGGTTGCTCTATGAGCGCACTCATACCCGGGATATCAATCGCTACAGTTCCCTGGTGCGCACCGCTCCCCGCTTCGCCTTTTTCACCAGCCTGGCCTTCGTGGCGGCGGTGGGCATGCCGGGCACCGCCGGTTTCATCGCCGAGATCCACGTCCTGATCGGAGGCTTCGAACGCTGGGGCTGGGTGTTGCTGCTGCTCAGTCTGGGGGTGCTCATCAGTGCCGCCTATGGGGTGCGGACGGTCAGTCGACTGTTCACCGGGCCGGTACGGACGGAGATGCAACGGGTGGTGGATCTGCGGGCTGGAGAGATGCTGGTGGCCTCGGTGCTGACCCTGGGGGTTCTCTTGCTCGGGATCTATCCGCTGGCGGCCCTGCGCTTGGTCGGCAGCTCGGTGTCTCAACTCAGCGCCCTGGTCGGCAGCTTCCACTGAGGTGGGTTTCAAGGTGTCGTCCAGCCACGCCCCGGCCCTCGATATCCGCGAACAGATCCGCCTGGCGCTCGCCCACTTCGAGCACCTGCTGCCGGGCCAGGCCCCCATCAGGGACTTCGTGCATCACAACACCCTGCACGGTTTTCAACACCTGCCCTTTCCCGGGGCCTTGCAGGCCGCCCGGGAGCTGACCGGCCAATACGGCTATCTGCCCGCGGAGCGTTTTCGCGCACTCTTTCGTCAGGGGCGGATCACCCGGGATGACTTGGCCCGGGTGTTGCTGGAAGACCCGGATCTGGCCGCGTCCGTCCCGCTGGAGGCCGTTCCCGGTCATGCGCTCAGGCGGGTGGATCTCTATCTCACCACCTTGCTGTATCCCTTTCCCGCCCTGACCGGGTGTCAGTTGAACTGGCACATCGAGGAGCTGGAGGTGATGTCCAGGTTCCAGGAGGACGTCCCGCGGGAGGTGCGCGAGCGACTGATAACGGCGGCGAGCCACCAGGGCCTGGCGGGAGAGGCCGAGGTGATCGGTGACCTCTGGGGGGCCTGTCTCCAGGTGTTGGGTCTCGAATCCTTTCTCGTGCATCCGGAGGAGATGCTCGATCTCTCCCCGACCCAGGCCGAGCAGATGCTCTCCCAGATCCAAACCCAGGCCGCCGAGGACGAGCAGCGACCAGAGTCTTTGGTGCGGCACCTCATGGGCCAGGAGGCGGCGCGGCAGCTCCAGGAATTACTGCAACGGGTCGGACGGGATCTGACCCTGGGCGGGCTCCTGCGTCAGTTGACCGGACGGGATCCGATGCAGGAGCTCGGTCCCCTGCTGGTCCGCTACCTGGGCGCTTTTCTCGATCAGGGAGTCGCCGCCTGGCACCCCGAGACCCGCGCCAAGGGCTTCTTCGCCTTTTGGCAAGCCAGTGCCGCCCAGGATCTCGGCTGGCTGATACAGGATCTGCCGGAATGGCGGAATCACCTGGAATCCCTGCCCGATGATCCGCTCGACAGCCTGATCGCCGAGCTTCGTCGCATGGGATTGCCGACCGAACTCTGGATCGGCTATCTCGAACGTCTCTGTCTGGAGTGGCCGGGGTGGTCCGGTCTCTTCCTTTGGCGCCATCGCCATCCCGGCTATCAGGGGGCGGGGTTTCCGGTCGAGATGCTGGACTATCTCGCCGTCCGCCTGGCCCTCGAACGCATCTTCGCCCAACGACTGTGCGCCGGGCTCTGGGGCGTGGAGGCCAGCCTGGATATGATCCGCTGGTATTTCCGCCATCATCCGGCGGAATTCATGGTGCGTCTCGCCCTCTATACCTCCAGGCTGCCGGAATATCTGGTCAACAAGGCCCAGCGCCTGGTAAATCGACCCGGCATCCCGGGGCGGGAAAAGGATCGCGCGCCCTGGCATCGGGTCGCCCAACTCATCTGGACCTGGCGCCGCAGTCCGGCCGCCGACGCCGGTGAGCGTCGCGCCAGTGAAACAGCGCCACGAGCCGACAATCCTACAGAGCACCGGGTGTTCGTCAGCGGCTGGCGACTCTTCCGGCTGGCCCAACACCTGGCCTTGCCGGGAGCGGCGATACGGGCCATGGGCCGCGAAGGGGCCGAGGAATTACTGGCCGGTCTGGCGCTCATGGATGACGAACGCAGCGGTTTTCTCTGGTTACAGGCCTATGAGCACCATTATCGGGATCAGATATTCCAGGCCGTCCTGGCCAATCATGGCCGAGGCCCGTGGCGGGAGCGCCGCCAGCGCCCCCGGGCGCAACTCCTGTTCTGCATGGACGATCGCGAGGAAGGTATCCGGCGCCATCTGGAGGAGATCGCGCCCGAGGTCGAAACCCTGGGAGCGGCCGGTTTCTTCGGCGTGGCCATGAATTGGTTGGGGCTCGATGATCGGCAGATTTCGGCGCTCTGTCCGGTGGTGGTCACCCCGGCCCACGAGATCCGCGAGGTAGCGCGCCCGGGCGCCGAGACCAGGCGCGATCAACGGGCGCAACGACGCCGATGGCGTCGGTGGGCGGCCAATCTCCTGTTCCAGGAAAGCCGCCGGAATCTGCTCAGCACCGGCCTCGCCATGTTGCCGCTGGCGCCCGCGGCCTTGGCGATGTTGGCCGCCAAACTCATCGCTCCCTTGTCGACCGGTCGCCTGGTCGAGCGTTGGCGTCAGGGTTACGAACCCGAGGTCCCCAGCGATGTCGCCATCCATGCCGGAGAGAGGGCGGCGCCAGCCAGCCCGGAGCAACCACGGCTTGGCTTCACCGAGAGCGAGCAGGCGGACCGGGTGCAGGGCCTGTTGCGCAGCATCGGACTCGGCTCCGGCTTCGCACGCCTGGTGGTGATCCTGGGGCACGGCTCCAGCAGCCAGAACAACCCCCACCGCGCCGCCTATGACTGCGGCGCCTGTTCGGGACGGCACGGTGGTCCCAATGCCCGGGTCTTCGCCGCCATGGCTAATCGGCCCGAGGTGCGGCAAGCGTTGCACCAGCGGGGGATGGCGATCCCGGCTGACACCTGGTTTCTGGGCGCCTTCCACAATACCGGCAACGAAGACCTCCAGTGGTTCGACCTGGATCGGATGCCCCAAGCCCTGCAACCGGACTTCGACCGGCTGCGGCAGGATCTCCTGGCCGCGACCCATCGTTCCGCTCAGGAGCGTTGTCGCAAGTTCGCCTCCGCCCCCAGCCGCCCCGGGCCTGAGGCGGCCCTCGCTCATGTGGCCGCCCGTGCCTATGACTTCAGTCAGGCGCGACCCGAACTGGGGCATGCCACCAACGCCGCGGCCTTTATCGGGCGTCGCGCCATGAGTCGAGGTTTGTTTTTCGACCGACGGGTCTTTCTCATCTCCTACGATCCGACCCAGGACCCCGATGGCCGGATTCTGGAGGCCATCCTGCTCGCCGCCGGCCCGGTCGGCGCGGGCATCAACCTGGAGTATTACTTTTCCACCGTCAACAACGAGGGCTATGGCTGCGGCACCAAGGTGACCCACAACCTCAATGGCTTTTTCGGCGTCATGGAAGGGACCAGTTCGGATCTGCGTACCGGTCTGCCGCGGCAAATGATCGAGATTCACGAACCCATGCGCTTGCAAGTGTTGGTGGAGGCGGATACCGAAATCTTGAGCACCATCTACCAACGGCAACCGCCATTGCAGGAACTCATCGGCAACGGCTGGCTGCTGCTTGCCGCCAAAGACCCGGAGCGACCCCTCATCCAGGTCTTTCGTCCCGGGCGCGGCTGGGAACCCTGGACCGGTAGCGACGCTGATCTGCCCAGGGTCGCCACCTCCGCGGATTGGTATGCCGGCTCCATGGACCCTCTGCCGCCGGCCCTGATCGACCCTGGAGCGGTCGCCGACCATGCTTGACGCCCTCATCTGGCTGGTCCCGGCGCTGCCCATCCTGGCCGCCTTCGCCATCGGGCTGGGTCTCTTGTCCGGGGTGATCCAGGGGGAGCCCGAGGAGCCATGGACCGCCCGCCTCGCCCTCTGGGCCTCCGGTTTCTCCCTGACCCTGATGCTGCTGTTCGCTTTGCAGTCGTTGCTCCTCGGGATCCCGGGGCAACTGGTGCTGACTCCCTGGCTGACCAGCGGCGGGGTACGTCTCTACCTCAGTTTCAGCCTGGATACCCTGGGACTGAGCCTGGGTCTGCTGGTGAGTCTGTTGGCTTGGCTGACCCTGCGCTTTGCCGTCAATTACATGCACCGCGAGCCTGGCTTCCACCGCTTTTTCCTGCTGCTGTCCCTGTTCGACGGCGCCATGCTCCTCATCGTGCTGGCCGGCAACGCCGCTTTGGCCTTCGTCGGCTGGGAACTGGCCGGGGTCTGTTCCTATCTGCTCATCGGCTATGCCATGGATCGCCCAACGGCCACCCTCAACGCCACCCGCGCCTTCGTCACCAACCGTATCGGCGATGCCGGCTTTCTTGTCGCCATCTTTCTGGGCCTGGCCTGGCTGGGCGGGATCGAGTGGCCGACCTTCGCCTTCGGTGCCCCCCAATTGGACACCCTGAACGCGGGCTTGCTGGCCCTGGCCTTTTTCCTTGCCGCCGCCGCCAAGTCCGGAGCGCTGCCGTTTTCGCCCTGGATCGCCCGCGCCCTGGAAGGGCCGACCCCCTCCAGCGCCATCTTTTACGGTTCGCTCATGGTGCACGCCGGGGTCTATCTGGTGATACGCCTGGCGCCGCTGTTCCAACAGGCCCCGGCGGTGATGGCGCTGGTGGCCCTCTGTGGTCTGTTGACAGCCCTCTACGGCTGGCTCGGTGGCCTAGTGCAGACGGATGTGAAAAGCGCGCTCATGTTTTCCACCACCGCCCAGGTGGGGTTGATGTTCTTCGCCTGCGGGCTGGGCTGGTTCGATATCGCCGCCCTGCACCTGCTGGCGCATGCCTCCTGGCGGGCCTATCACTTCTTCAATGCCCCCGGGCTGATGCATCTCACGCCCGATCCGCTACGCCCGGTGCCGGCTTGGCTGACCCGATACCCTGGGCTCTATACCGCGGTCTTGCGGAGGTTCTGGCTCGATGAACTGGCCGAGGTCCTCCTGGTGCGTCCCACCCGGAGTCTGGCCGCGGATGTGGACAACTTCGATGAACGGGTGGTGACCCGGATCGCCGGTTTGCCCGATCCTGTCGGCCATCTTTCCTCCCTGGCGGAGTGGGAGGCGCGCAAGCAAGCCGGGGGAGACCAGGTCGAAGGGGCTACCGGCCAGGCCAGGGGTCTGCTCGGGCGGTTGTTGGAATGGTTTTCCGAGATCCTCTATTGGTTCGAGGAGCGTCTGGTGCTCAAGGGCAGCGGCGAGGGTCTGTTGGGGGTGATCGAACGACTGGGGCGGCTGGTCGATCTGGTCGAATATCTCCTGGGGCAGCCGAGATATCTGCTGTTGCTGATCATGGCCACCTTGGTGGTGATCCTCTGAACGCTGGTGGAAAAACCGGCTGCGCGTCCCGCTGGCGGCGTTGCGCGGTGCTCGCAAGCTCGCCGTACCCATTTGTACTGTCTCGCTGGCTGTGCTCCGTGCGCCTTGCCCCCGGTGCCGCTCGCGACGGTTTTTTTACCAGCTTCGAGGTCGTATTGGATTGACTGAGATACCCTGGAGCGTGCAACTCGGCTTTCCCATCCTCGCCACCTTGCAGTTGTTGCCGGTGATGGCGGCGATGCTGGTACTGAGCCTCAACGAGTCCCGCCTGACCCTGGTGGTGGGCATCGCCCTGGCCGCCGGGGAGATGCTGTTGGCGATCTATGCCTACCTGCATTTCGACCGCTATATCAACGGCCTGCAATTTGCCGAATGGAGCGAATGGACGGGCCCCTTCGGCTATCACGTCGCCGTGGACGGTCTGAGTCTGGTGTTCATCCTGCTCACCGCCTTACTCTGTCTGATGCTGGTGATCTATGGGCCGCTCATCCGCGAACTCAGCGAGAGTCGGGAGTTGTTGGCCACCATCTTCGCCACCGAGGCGACCCTGATAGCCATGCTGGCCACGGTCAACCTGCTCTGGTTCGTCCTGCTGTCCGCCATCGAACTGGGCCTGATCGGTTTTCTGCTCTGGCACTGGGGGACCTCCTCGGAGAAGGACCTGATGCTGCGACGGTTCTATCAGTTCATGGGCGTCGGGATCCTGCTGCTGCTGGCGGGCACCCTGATGCTGGGCTGGAGTTATGCGGACAGTCACGGCGGTCGCTGGTCCTTCGATCTCTTCGACCTCAGCGCGTCCAAGCTCCCGGCGGCGATGCAGACCCTGGTCTTTTTCCTGCTGTTTTACGGGCTGGGGATCCGTATCCCGCTGTTTCCCCTGCACGGCTGGCTTCCCTTGGCCACCGAGCACGGCAATATCGCCGTGGCGCCGACTCTCCTGCTGGGGGTCAAGGTCGGCATCTACGGCCTGTTGCGCTATGTCCTGCCCCTGGTGCCGGAGGCGGTGTGGCGCTGGCATCGGTATGTCGCCGCCTTCGCCACCATCGGCATCTTCTACGCCGCCATCCTGGCGATGCGGCAGCTCAATCTGCGACGACTCCTGGCCTATGCGGTGCTGAGTCACACCAGCATCCTGGTGCTGGGGTTGTTCAGCCTGGTAAGCGAGGCCTTTCAGGGCAGCGTCATGCTGTCCATCACCTTCGGCCTGGCCTTATCGACCCTGGCCAGCATGACCGGGCTGATCTTTCGCCGTACCCATACCACCCTGCTGCCCAAGCTGGGCGGTCTTTTCGATCATATCCCGCTGATCGGTCTGACCTTTCTTCTCGCCGGACTGGCGATCGCCGGGATGCCGGGGACGCCCGGGTTCGATGCCGCCCACCTGGTGCTTGAAGGCGCCATCGGTCGTTTCGGGACCCTGATGACCATTGCCGCTGGTCTCGGCAACGTCCTCGCCGCCGGGTTTCTGCTCTGGGCCTTTCAACGCGCCTTTCTCACCCCGACAGCCGCGGGCGGACGCTTGGCGGTCGAGCCGACCAACGCCGCCGAGCGCCTCATGGCCGGGCTGCTGGTGATGGTGCTGCTCAGCGCCGGTTTTTATTCGCAACCCTGGCTGGAGTTGATCGAACGCCCCTTGGCGGCCCTCAGTCAGTTGTTCCAGTCGCCCTGAGGACAAGAGACTCATGTCACCACGGCCCGGCCCCCTTGAACCCGGCGGTCCATCTCCCGGGACGCCGTCCCTTCCCGTGTCGGATCTTTGACTATGCCTCTGTCTGGCGCACCCCTCCTGGACTTCCCGCTGCTGAGTCTGCTGCTGCTGATCCCGGCCGGCGGCGCCCTGCTCATCTGGCTGCCAGGACCTCAGACAAGTGCCCGCTGGGTGGCCCTGGGGACGCTGGTCGTCGATCTGTTCCTCTCCCTGGTGCTGCTGGCCAACTTCGATCCCGCTCGCGGCGACTTTCAGTGGGTGGAACACCAACCCTGGATCCCGAGCCTGCGCGTGCACTACCTCCTCGGTGTGGATGGGCTCTCGGTGCTCTTTCTGCCCCTCAGCCTGGTGCTCTTCATCGGCCTGGTCATCGCCTCCTGGACCAGTGTGCGCACCCTGCCCAGGGTCTATTTCTCCCTCATCCTCCTACTCGCCGGGAGTATCCTCGGGGTGTTCTGCGCCCTGGATACCATACTGTTCTTTTTGTTCTGGGAGTTCGGGCTGCCGCCGCTCTATTTTCTCATCAGCCTCTGGGGTATCGGCCCCCACCGGCGCTACGCGGCGGCGAAATACACCCTCTACATGCTGCTGGCCGGGGTACCCTTGCTGTTCGGTTTTGTCCTGCTCGCCTTCAATCATGCCGAGTTGAGCGGGTTCGGCATCCCTGAAGGACTGAATTTCGACTATCGCAGCCTGGTGTTCACCCCGCTCGATTACCGCACCCAGCTCGTCGTCTTCGGTCTGCTGTGCTTCGGTTTTGCCGTCAAGACCCCGGTGTTTCCCTTCCATACCTGGCTGCCCGTGGTCGCCATGGAAGGGCCGGTCGCTGTCACCGCCCTGATGACGGGGCTCAAGCTCGGGGTCTACGGCCTGTTGCGCTTCGTCATTCCCCTGGCGCCCGAGGCGGCGCGCAGCCTGCACTGGCTGCTGGCGGGACTGGGGGTGGTGGGGATCCTCTACGGTGCCCTGGCGGCCCTGGCCCAGACCAATCTGCGGCGGATGCTGGCCTACTCCAGCCTGAGCCATGTGGGGCTGGTGGTGCTTGGCATCGCCTCCCTCAATCTCCAGGGGGTTCAGGGGGCGCTATTCCAGTTGCTCAATTTCACGGTGATCGCCGGCGGCACCTTCCTGCTCACGAGTTTCTTGCATCACCGCATCGGCTCCACCGATGTCGCCAGTCTCGGCGGGGTCGCCCAGACCATGCCCAGACTCGCCGGCTTTTATCTCTTGTTCGGGCTGGCGGCCTTGGGAATCCCCCTCACATCCGGCTTTCCTGCCGAGTTATTAATCCTCCTCAGCGCCCTGGAGACCCATACCGGCGCCGGTTTGGCGGCCCTGTTCGGTCTGGTGCTGGGAGCGGCTTACTTTCTCGACCTCTATCGCCGCGCCTTCCTCGGACCCGTCCGCAGTTCGGTGGTGCGGCAGTCCAGGGATCTGCTCCCACGGGAATTGGCCCTGGCGATCGGGCTGGGCCTCTTGGTGTTTCTGCCCGGCCTCTGGCCCAATCTGGTCTTGGATTTCACCCGCGCCAACGCCGTCCACTGGGTGGAGCGGGTGCAGCAGCTACCCAGATTGGCGCCAAGATAGGGGCCGTGGGTCAGGCAAAACCCCAGCCTTGCCCGAGGTTTCATAGCCGATGTCGGGCACGGGTGGCCGACCTACGCGGCTGAATGACAGGCGGCGCGGGCTATGGCGCCTATTGTGCCCGAGGACCCTTCCGGGCCAGGGCGATTTGGTCCGCTTTTCCGTTCTGATTTAGAGAACAATTTCTCTTTTTGTGGCATTTTTGTTCTCTTATAAAGAACAAAAATGGGCCCCTTTCAGTCGAGGCCCGAAGTCAACAAGCCACGATCGGGTCGATATGGAAAGGAAAGACGCACCGCAAAGATGGCGTGCGATGCACAGCCTACGAAATTAGTCTTGCACCGCTTCTTTCAGTGCCTCGGTGACCCACTGATTCAAGCTTTTGCCTTCGGCTACCGCAGCTCGAACGATGTTGCCATGCAGCTCCTGCGGAAGGCGGACATTGAACTTGCCGGAAAAGGTTTTTCTCGGCTCGATCCCTTGTTCCCGGCACATTTCTAAAAATACCTTGAGGGAAGTTTCGCCCTCGCGACGCAGGCCCGCCGCGTCCGCGGCGTAGAAGTCGGCTCCACCGTTGAGGCCGACAAATTCACCACGAAACAGGTCAATGTCTGGATCGTAAGCGATGATTGCTTCGTAACCCTGTATCATCATTGTGTTTTTCATGGCGTTATTCCGTGATCATGCAGCCATTTGCGCACCGAAGCCAGCGCACCCTTGTCGATATTTGGGGAAGGGTGGGGTCGATGGAACACGCGCACCTCGCCAAAGAGCTTAACACCCACTCGCGAGCCTTCCCGCTCGCTCACCTCGGCGCCCAGCGCGATCAACAGCGTTTCGATGTCGCGCCACGGGAGGGTGCCGCTCGCTGGTCGGGCGAAGATCCGCTCCAAGATCTTTTGATGTTCGCGCTTCACCAATAAAATGGTACTAAAATATAGTACCATTTACAAGCCGAGTAGGGTCCGCTATGCGGACCCCTATCGGATTGCCAACCGACAATAAAATGGTCCGCGTAGCGGACCCTACATGGCTGGACATGACCTGATCTCTAAAGTGGGAGATTCCCATTGTGCACTACTACTTTCAGGAGTGCCGCCTAAGGTAGTTTCTCCAGAAGATCGTGGTGAAATCTCTCATCGAGAACGTATTTTTTCACCCATGGTATGTACTTGGAAGCTTGATCGGGATATTCAGATACTTTTGGCCATACCTCTGCGCCCATTTCGATTATCAACCCACTTACGTAATCGACGAATTCAAAGAACGGTTGGACCGGGGCATAGGTTTCCTGATCGTTGCAGTAATCGGCGGGGTCGCCAATGGCGGCGATCTTGTCGAGCAGCATACATACATCGCCCCCCCCTACGCGCTGCCGAAAAGCAGCTCGCATACGCTTGGTTCCGCGCTTGGCCAACATACTTTCAAAGATGCTGTCGAGTTCGTTTTCAAGTGACATGGCGTTAACCAACGTGCCTTTTAATTCTTGGGTAGCCGAAAGATGTTTGCCGCCATCTAACGACCAGGCTCAGTTGACGCGAAACCGTCCCGCGATTGAGCCCGCGTAGCTCCGATTAGCGACAGCGTAATTGGAGGAACGTATCTTTCATGCGTGCGATTACACTACGCTAATCGCACCTGCGGCCCTCAATTTTCTCATTGAATGGCGGATTCAAGTTACAAGTGCACCACGGAGAGTAAGGAGGGCACCGTGAAGAATCAGGTAGGATTGAGGTTACTCAAACCAAAACTTACGGGAGCCTCACGATGCCCTACCATCATCTTACCGAATCCCATCGTCGCCTGATTGAGGATCTTCACCGAGCGGGAAACTCCAACCGGGCCATTGGCCAACGGATGGGGCGATGTCACACCACG
>JBPOHE010000166.1:0-24375 GCA_052035915.1 Pseudomonadota bacterium | reverse complement strand
TCTATGAGAATAAGACATTCGAGCAGCTAAAAAAGTGTTTCTTCAACTTCCTCGATAATCAAGTTTTCAATTTTGGTAAGGTGAAGTGGTATATTTAGAGTTCCATGTCCCAGGTAGGTTTGCTATAGATCGGAGAACTAGACATTTATAGAATAACCACATGATTGATTCGAGATTTGGTCCTTTCATCTTTTAAGAGGGCGGAAGTTGTAGAGTAAATTTTTATGAACATTGGTACTCCATTCGACATCGGCGGATCATGAGTGGGATAGGGAAACCCGGACGCTGAAGATTCTCGTTTCATTGCTTGAAGAAGCTTTCGAGATTCATGTTGAAGAGTCCAGGGTGGCCAATCACTTGCACGGTATAAAGTTAAGCCGTCAAGTACCAAATTATCGTTCGGATGAGGCCGGTCCATAGGAAATCGAACGTTCTCTCACTTTCACCTGGCCGATGATTGGCCGTCTAGCGAAGGGCCACGGCTCGATCGATGGCCGCCACCGAGCCGTCCAGGGGGGCGCGCAGCAAGCGCAAGGCCCCTCAGGCGGGGTTCAGATACCAGCGCCCGTTGCGCCAGGTGCGCTGGAGACTCGGCGTCCCACCCAGTACCTTGACCGCCAGGTCTTCGTGGCGTTCGATGTGTTCACCGTTGGGGAGTTTGGCCTCGGCTTGGTCAGGCCAAGAAAAGCCAAGGGGCCGGAGCGGGGAAGGGCGTGTAGGCGTTCTCTACAGGAGAACAATACCTCATTATTAGGCCGATAGGTTCTGTATCAGAGAACGAAAACAAGGCCATTGAGGCCGAGGCCCGGAAGCCCCAACGATTGAGGCGAGGTGATCCCAGGGATGTGCCGTAGGTCTGGGGGTGGTTGCCGGTGCAACCCATCAGCCGGTGGTCGTCTGATAATTCGAGCCCGGTCCCTTTGACTCAACATTGTCGTTGGTGGAGACGATGAAACATTTGTGCGATTAGGCTAGGCTAATCGCACCTACGGCCCTGCGGGGCCGCATTAGCGGCACCGTAAAGCCGCTTTGAGCGGCTCACAAACGAAAGCCCCCGGCTCTGCCGGGGGAGGGTTACAGGAATTAAAGCCGGGTAGGGTAGCAAGTAGTTCCAGCCAACGCGGGATTGCCATGACGCAAGAGAAGAAGGCAGCGGCCCATGTCTACACAGTAGAACTGAGATTCTATGGTGACCAGTTGGATCCGTCTGAAATTTCGGATCAATTGAATTTACAGCCAAGCGGTAGCCTTAGCCAATCACAAATCCAGTCGGCCACGAGGAAGCGACGCCCATATTGGGCGTACAACGGACACGGGGAGGTGGGATTCCAGTCGGGTAGGTTGGGCAAAAGCATCGCGTTGCCCGACATTCCATAATAAACGTCGGGCACAGGTATTTGACCTACCTGGCTTATTCCAATGACCTTAAATATTGCTCAAATATTTGAGCCTTCCTGAGTTCAGAGTAGTAACGATGATCAAACGGTATATCACGCGATAGCGTTGCAGCGAGGGTTTCCGCTTCGTCACATGTAAGATTCGCCAAGAATCTGTCCATTTCCAAGGTGAATCGATGAATGTAGAATTCCATAATAATGAGAGAGAAGTCCGAGACCGCCGCGCCGATTGAAGGCATGTAGGAATATAGTGTATTGGCATACTGCCACCACTGCTCGCCGATGCATGTGACAATATCAATCTGTCTGCTAGCCCCATAACAGTACTTCTTGCGAGCTTGAGAGACAGAACTAATCAGCGCGTTATGGAGCGAGAATGATCCTGTATGCTCGAACGTTAGCGTGTCATCACCATATATATTGCGGTAGTAGATGCATGTGATGGCAATATTATCTCGATATCGGACCTGAATGCTCGCAGTGAAGTTTTGATCTATGAGTGTTAGCATTTGAATTAGTCGGGTAGGTCGGGCAAAAGCATCGCATTGCCCGACATTTTATAGCAGATATCGGGCACAGGTGCCCGACTTAGCTGTTTGGCTCTCGTCACCTCGACCCGATCCCGGTTAGTTGCAGCCCACAAAATGGACAAAATTGAATGGCGAGCGAAAAACCACCTAAAAGTTCTCCAACATTATTTGCTTCACCGGACATAACATCTTCCTTGGAAGCAAATGATTTATAACTAATACTCCAAATGCCAGATTTTTCGATCACATCTATTTCTAAAAAGGGATGTCTAGACAGTTGCTCCAGCCAACCGCATAAGTGTTGTCTATTATCATAAATCATTTTCCAATCGCTCCACTATTGTTTATGCGATAACGTCTTTCCTGATGGATGCGACCAATAATGTCGTTCGATAAGCTGGATAGGTCTGGTAAAAGGCGTTTGTCCTGCCAATTGGTGTGGCGATATTAACATTGTCGTTGGTGGAGACGATTAAACATTTGTGCGATTAGGCCAGGCTAATCGCACCTACGACCCCGCGATTCGTTATCCTCATCCCGACTTGCGAGCCGACTTCGCTCAGAGGCGGTCGCAACCTGGGGTCGGGAACGCGGACGTTTCGCCCAGGGGTTAAGGTATCGGCAAGGTCTTTTTGAGTTTTTCCGCCGGCACCCTCATGTTACCGGGTAGCTCGCCGGTGGGCGTCACCTGTTTCCAGAGGAGTTTTTCCCATGATGGTGTTGTATTTTGTGTTGGGCTTGGTCGCCCTGGTGCTCGGTGCCGAATGGCTGGTGCGGGGCGCCTCCAAACTTGCCTTATCCCTGGGTATTTCCCCCTTGGTGGTTGGCCTCACCGTGGTGGCCTTCGGCACCAGCGCCCCGGAGCTGGCCGTGTCGGTCCAATCCGCTTGGTCCGGCCAGGTGGACATCGCCCTGGGCAACGTGGTGGGCAGCAACTTGTTCAACCTCTTGTTCATCCTGGGAATCTCCGCCTTGATCACCCCCCTGGTGGTGCATCAGCAGCTCATCCGCCAGGAGGTGCCGGTGATGGTGGGGGTATCCCTGCTGCTCTGGGCCTTGGCGGCGGATGGGGGGATCGGTCGGTGGGATGGGGCGTTGCTGTTTTTATTGGTGGTGGGGTACACCTTTCTGATCATTCGACAAAGCCGCCAGGAAACCGCCGCCGTGCGCGAGGAATACGCCGAGTCCATGCCCGGCGATGGGAAGGCCTGGGACCGCCACTGGGGGGCTCAGACCCTGTTGGTACTGGCTGGGCTGGGGCTGTTGGTGTTGGGTTCCCGCTGGCTGGTGGAAGGGGCGGTGGCCTTTGCCCAGTATCTCGGGGTCAGCGAGCTGATCATCGGTCTGACCATCGTGGCCATCGGCACCTCCCTGCCCGAGGTGGCCACCTCCATCATGGCGGCGCTCAAGGGGGAGAAGGATATCGCGGTGGGCAACGTGGTGGGCAGCAATATCTTTAACATCCTGGCGGTGCTGGGGGTCTCTTCCCTGGTGGCCCCTCAGAGCCTGGCGGTGGCCCCCTCCATGTTGAGCCTGGATATTCCGATCATGGTGCTGGTAGCGGTGGCCTGCCTGCCGGTTTTCTATACCGGCAACGCCATTTCCCGCGGTGAAGGGGCGCTGTTTCTGGGCTATTACGCCGCCTATACCGTCTATCTGATCCTCCAGGCCATCCATAGTCCGATCCTGGCCATCTATAGCCTGATCCTGGGGGGGCTGATTCTGCTTACCTTTATTCTCCTGGCGGCGCTGGCCTGGCGGTATCAACAGTCCCATCGAGGGGAAGATGGCTGATGTACCCTCGAATCGGGCGAGGTTGGTGGCCACATCACTTTTCTTGGAAACCGTTTGAAAAGTCTCGCCTGCCGGGCATCGAGCGGAAAGGCCCGATTTGCGTTCTTTTATTGGCAATAGATGAAGAAATAAGGCCTGTATTGTTCTCTTGATGAGAACAATAATCGCGGGAACAGGGCTCGGCCCCGAGGCGCGGAAGCTGTAACGAGACTTTCCAAATAGCTTCTCGGTCGCGCAAAAAGTTCGCAGGTCGGACTTGTCCGAGTCCAAGGGATCGAGGTCGAACACCAAGCAACGGTGTCCGACTTACCCTGGCTCTCGGTGGCTTATGAGCGCTGGAGCGCGGGAGGCGTGGCGATAGCAACCCGAGGCGGCGCGGGTGCGTCCTGGGTCGCCGTCGCCGGCAGGAGTTCGAGATTGAGGCCGCGTTCCAGACACCAGACCAGGGCGAGTAAAGCGACGGCCGTCGACCCCAGCGGCAGCGCCAGCCGCTGGTAGAGCCAGGTCCGGCGCAAGACAAAGGCCAGCGGCAACACCAGGGCGACGATGGCCAATTGCCCGGTTTCGACGCCGAGATTGAAACAGGCCAGCGCCAGTACCAGGGCGTCCGGCGGCAATCCCAGCTCCCAGAGGACGCTGGCGAAGCCGAAGCCGTGGATCAGCCCCAACACGAACGCCAGCCGCCAACGTCGCGTCGTCACCAAGGGAAAGAGGTTGTTGAGCGCCGCCAGCAATACGGTGAAGGCGATCACCGATTCCACCAACCGGCTGGGCAGATTCACCACCTGGAATACCGCCAGGCTGAGCGTCAGCGAATGAGCGAGGGTGAAGGCGGTGACGATGCCGATGGTTTCCAGCAGCACCTTCCCCAACGCTGGCGCCGGTCGCCAGCGGCCCTTCTCCCACCACATCACCGCCGGCAGCAGCAAGGCCAGGAGAAAGAGGATGTGATCGACCCCCAGGGGCAGGATATGGGTGAAGCCGAGGCCAAGATACCGCCAGGCGGTGTCGAGTCGATCGAGCGGCGGCGTGAGCGATGTCAGTGTGATGGGGAGGCTCGTCTGACCGCCTTCCAGCCATTCGGTGACAGCGGCCTCGGCTGCCGCCCTTTGGACCTGCAAGGCGTAGGTGGCGAAGGTCCAGCCATAGCTCCAGGTAAGGTGGCGCGCCTCCGGCGGGATGGTTCCGCTGAGACGGATGGTCGCCAGGGCCGGCGTCAGGGCGTCGAGACTGGGCGTGACGGCCCAGGAGATCGCCGGTCGCGCCTCCTGGGCCTCGAAGGCGACCTTCACCCGCTGGCGAAATCGCTCTTCAGAACTCGCGAATAGCGACTGGAGACAGGTCGGGCAGTCGTCGATGGGGGGTGGATTCGGAACGGACGCCTTGAGTTTCTCCGCCAGCGCGGTGGCGTCCGTGAGGATCTCGATCTGGTAGCGGTGATCGTCCTGAATCAGGATCGAGACCCGCGTGGAGCCGATCTCATGGGCGAACGCCTTGGCCGCGATCATGAGCGCGACGACAAGGGTACACCGCGCCAGATGAACAAAAGGTCGGCGCAAACAGCGAATACTCGCAAACATTCGTGTAACTCCTCTGTGCTTGGATTGTTAACGGTCCTGGGCGGTCTGTGGTGGCCGATCGAAGGTCAAGGACGCCCAAAAGCTCGCCCACTCGGCCTGGGAATCAGCGGCGGCTGGAACCATATGCACGGCCTTGATCAACCAGAGACCCTTCGCTTGGAGTCGAAATCGCACCCGGCCAAGGTCATCGCTGCGAGCCGCCAGCTTCTCAGCGGGCGCCGAGCGATTCATGGCCACCACCAGCGCCCCCGGGAGCGGGCGCTCCTCGTAGATCAAGCGCAGGGGCAGTTCCTCATCGGCGCCGAGGCTGTAGGGATTCCGTTCGGCGACCAGCTCGAGAGGCAAGCCGAGGCGTCGATCGCCCTCGGCGACGCTCGGCGTTCCCGTCAGAACCAGGCTTTTGGCGCACCGGGAAAAGAGTTCGCGCGCGCCGGCGGCGGTTTCATGGCGCTCGGCTCGCAACGCCGCAATCTTTTCCAGCCCTTCTTCCCGCAGATAGCGATTGAACTTCTCCGCCGGCAACTCGACGCGGCTCGGCAGGCTGTGATAGCCGATGACGAACAGACCCGGTTGTTCCGGGCGCAAGTACCCAGCCGGATCGAGCCCGTCCCGGCCCACGACCGGCTGGCGACCGGTTCTGTCCTCGAAAACGAACGCCTTGATGAGCGCGTCATGGCGTGGCAGGGGATCGCCGAGCAGATCCTGCCCGACGAGCAACCTCAGACCGACCAACTGACCCGGCCTCGGGAAGAAGCTCGTCGGCTCGATCCAGAGGTCGTGGGCGGACAGCGGCCCGCTCCCCACGACGAGAGCCGCGAGGACGAGTGCTCGCCCGAAGTTCATGAATCCCGAACGCTGCATGGTGAGTCTCCCGGGACGCCCCCCGGAGGGGGCCGTCTCACCTGGTTGAACGGGTTGAAACAACTAGGAAGGAGGCAGCGGCGGGGTCGGTTCGGTCGGCACATTGATGCCGCCATGTCCCTGGTAGAGCCCCTGGTGCGCCGGGGCCAGGAAGGGGAACCTATCGAGATAGTCCTTATCGTTGACCTCGATGCCCTTGGCCAGACCGGCCGCCGGATTGCCCGCCACGATGAGGCTGATGAGCACCGAGTTCACGTTCACCTGATTGCGGTTCGGCGCCGTGCCGCCGCCGAGGCGACGCCCATTGGGGAAGCTCGAATCGACAGCGGCGTCGAGGGTGATGACATCACCAGTGAAGCCGTCGGTGACCGGGATGGGGCGACCCAGGTTGATGGCATTGATGATGTCGGTGCGAGGTCCCTTGAGCGTGGCTACCGCGCTATCGGGCACCCCCAGGGCCTTGTAGATGCCCAGCGCCTCGGCGTCGCGCACCAGCACCGGATAGAGGATGTCGGCGCCGAAGTTGGTCACGTCCCTGAGGGGGCTGCTATGCAGATAGCGGGTCTGCCGCTGGGTGCCGATGAGGCCGGCGTTGAAGAGCGGCAGGGCGTTGCGCCCGACCTGGACGAAGGGACCGTACCCCTTGACACCGGTGATGGGGTTGTCGGGATCGACGGTTTGTACCTGTTGACGGCTGATGCTGGACCAGACCCGCACCAGGCTGTCGGTGGAGTCGGCCCTGAGTTCGCCGTTGTGGGGAATACCGTTGGGGAAGATGTCGCTGGTCGGGACCTCGAGGGCGATGGAAAAGAGGTTGAAGCCGGTGAACACGTCCGTGCCTGGCGGGCGACGGGCGCCCGGGATGCCGCCGAGATCCTCGGTATTCAGGTTGACCAGGTCGAAGATGCCCTTCTCGTCGAGTTGGTAGGGATCGTCGAACTGACCGGCGATGATTCTGGCACCGTTCGCCAGTGTGTGGATGTAGCCGTCGACGAACTCCTGATCATAGAGGCCCAGTTCTCGGCTGTCCGGGTTCCCCGAGTCATACCCCTGGAAGGGTCCGAGACCATAGACGAGGCGGTCGGTCTGGGGACCGTGGTTGTTCGGCAACACGGGGAGATCCTTGCCGAGGACAAGCACCCGTCTGTTGAAGACGTTTTCCCCGATGTCGCCATCGACATCCTCATCCGCATTGCCGAGGATCGGGGGCAGGAGCCGGGTGATCTTCATGGTCTCGGTGCCGCCGGTGAGTTGCCAGAGCAGCTCGTTGCCGCCACCCAGGTCATCCGTGGGGCTGGGAGCCGCCTCGGAGGGGAGGGTATTTTTGAACTCGACCCGGTACACCACTTTATCCCTCAGGCTGGCGCCGAGTCCGATATGGAACTCATAGCGATAGCCGTTGCAGGCCCGCAGGCCCTGGTTGCCCTGACCCGGCTCGTGGAGCGGGTTGAAATTCATGATGAGATAGAGCTTGTCGTGGGTACCGGGCGACACCCAGGCGTAGGTGTCGGTATTGTCGGCGCAGGGCTCGTTGAGGACCGCCAAGGCCTCGCGATGGCTGGATCCGTAAGCGGGCCAGCCGGACAGGGTGAATAAGGCGGCGGCGAATAACGTTTGGAAGAGGGATTTCTTCATGTCAGTCTCCTTTAAGGATCTTGGCGACCGGACCAAGAATCTCTCGGTAGCTCCGGAGACGCCCTGTCTGGCCAAGCCAATGAACGAGTAGAACTTCGGCCTGGGGGGGCTTACGGACTGGCCGTCGCATGCCGCCCTGCTGGCTTCATTGCTATTACGTCGACGCAAACCCTTTGGATGTGGTCGAGGAGACTGAATCTGTGACCTGGGTCTCGCCTTCCTCATTTGGCTCGATCCGGCTGACTATGACTCCAGATGCCTGGCTGATGGAGACTCGGTGGCTGTTCCCTCAGCGCATCTTCCAGCCTTTCCGAATAGATTGTTTGTTCCCGAGTGGTCGGAGGCTAGCCCCGAATACGCGGCTGAGAGAAAGATCCAGGAGGAATCCATCCTCGCCAGCCTTCCGGGCCTCGACTGAAAGTGGCCTTTTTTGTTCTTTTTACGAGAACAATATCTCACCTTAAGCGATATTGTTCTCTAATGGAGAACGAAAAACCGGACCAAGGCGCTCCGGCCCGGGAATGTTTGGCCGGACCTTTGTTCTCGATGAGAGAACCTTGGTGTTACTTGGTGGTTTCGGCGGGGGAGGGGGCGACTGTGGTCTTGGCGGTGGTGTTGGACTCGGTGGCGGCGCGGCCCTTGTCCTCCGAAGGCTTGCTCGCTTCTTTCGTCGCTGACTCGCCGCTGTCCTGATGCAGATTCTTTCGCTGGCCGCCCTGTTTGAAGTCGGTCTCGTACCAGCCGCCGCCCTTGAGGCGGAACCCCACCGCCGAGAGGCGTTTTTTCAGACTCGGGGCGCCACACTGGGGACATTCCACCAAGGGCGCGTCAGTCATCTTCTGGAGCACCTCGAGTTCATGGCCACAGGACTCGCACTGGTATTCATAAATTGGCATCGCGTATCACCTTCGCATCGTTTCGACCACCGAAGCCGCACAGATAAGGTCGATCACCAGCCTACTCAAGCCTGCTACGGCTGGACGTCGTCCGACCAGGGGATGGAGAATGAGTTCTCCCATCCAACCACTGATGCGTCAAGGTGCCATGGATACCCCCCCGAATGCCAGATCCGTTCTCATTACCGGTTGTTCCAGCGGTATCGGTTATTGCGCCGCCCAGGGTCTGGCGCGTCGGGGCTATCGGGTCTTCGCCACCGCCCGTCGGGAAGATGACGTTGCCCGCCTGCGACAGGAGGGACTGGAAGCCCTGCGCCTCGACCTGGATGACCCCGACAGTATCGAACAGGCCCTGGGGGAGGTGCTCGAGCGTAGCCGGGGACACATCTACGCCCTGTTCAATAATGGGGGCTACGGTCAGCCCGGGGCGGTGGAGGACATCCGGCGCGAGGTGCTCCGCGCCCAACTCGAGACCAATGTGCTTGGCTGGCATGATCTCACCCGACGGGTGATCCCCATCATGCGGCGCCAGGGGGAAGGTCGCCTCATTCAGAACAGCTCGCTGCTGGGGTTCGTCGCCATGCCCTATCGCGGCGCCTATGTCTGTAGCAAATTTGCCCTGGAGGGCTTGACCGACACCCTGCGGCTGGAGCTGCGCGGCAGCGGCATCCATGTGGTGCTGATCGAACCCGGCCCCATCCGGAGCCGTTTCCGCGCCAATTCCCTGCGCCTGTGGCGACAGCACATCGACGCCGAACAGAGCGTCCATCGCCAGGGATACCAATCCCTCCTCGCCCGGCTGGTGCAGGAAGGCGCCGCGGCCCCCTTCACCCTGCCCCCGGAAGCGGTGCTCGACAAGGTGATACTGGCCCTGGAAAGCCGCCATCCCCGCGCCCGTTACCGGGTCACCTTTCCCAGCCGGCTCTTCGGCGTTCTCCAACATCTGCTTCCCACCCGCCTCATGGACGCCCTCATGGCCCGGGTGTCGGCTGGGGGGAGGCGCTGAGGGAAGTACGGGTTCCGCGGCCTCGGCGAGCCTGAAAAATTTCCCCTCCGGCCCTGGCGCCGTCGCTGGGCTGTCCGGGCTTCCGTCCTCATTCGAGGATCGGCGTTTACGTTTTTTTTACAGCCTTGATGGCATGCTGTGCCCCCTTATGGCATACCGGCTCCCGCATGAAATCCAGACAGCTTTTCCCCATTGATCGCCGCCGTGTGCGAGGACCCTATCGATACGGTCTGACGCTGTTCGTTTGCCTGGCCACGGCGATCATCGCCAAATGGCTCACCGCCCAGGTGGACCCGGTGAATCTGGCGATGCTGTTTCTGCTGGCGGTGTTTTTCATCGCTCTCTATCTCGGTTGGGGACCGGCCTTACTGGCCTCCTTTCTCAGCGTGGCCCTGTTCGATTTTTTTCTGGTCCCGCCGCATCTCTCTTTCGCGGTGGCCGACGTTCAATATCTGATCACCTTCGCGGTGATGCTGACCGTGGCCCTGATCACCAGCCGCCTCGCCTCCCGTATAGTGCAGCAGAGAATCGAGGCCCTGGAACGGGCGAGTCGCACCCAGGCCCTGTATGAAATGGCGCGAGAATTGGCCGGGACCATGGCCGTTTCCCAAGTGGCGGAGATTACCAACCGCTTTCTCAGTCGGATACCCGGGGTACATTCGCGGCTGCTTTTGCCCGATTCGAGCGGGGAACTTCCAGTGGCTGCAACCGCGCCTGCCCATCTTGGGCCGCGAAATCCGGCCCAAGAGTCCTATGGTCTGGGAGAAGTCATCGAAGTCCCGGACCCGGTTGGAGACCGGACGCTGATCTATTTACCCCTGGCCGCGCCCAATCGGGTGCGGGGGGTACTGGAAGTGGACACGGATGTCGCCACCCTGGCGAGCGAACGCCCCCTGTTGCAAACCATCGCCACCCTGACGGCTATCGCGGTGGAACGCCTGCACTATGTGGAGGTGGCTCAGGCCACCCAGGTGCAGATAGAAGGGGAAAGGTTGCGCAATTCGGTACTGTCCAGCCTGTCCCACGATCTACGCACCCCACTGACGGCCCTGGTTGGTTTGACCGACACCCTGGTCGTCGCGGGAGAAAGCTTGCCACCCATCCATCACGAGACCGCCCTGGCGCTCCGGGAGCAGGCGGAAAAGCTCGTGGGCATGGTGAGCAACCTCTTGGACCTGGCGCGACTCAACGCCGGTCGGTTGGCCCTGTGCAAGGAATGGCAATCCTTGGAAGAGGTGGTGGGGGCGGCCATCAAACTGCTGCGACCGGCACTGACCCGGCATCCGCTACGGGTGAACCTTGAACCCGATCTCCCCCTGGTGGAGTTCGACGCCATACTGATCGAACGGGTGATCGGCAATCTGTTGGACAATGCCGCCAAACACACGCCACCTGGCACGGCCATCACCATCTCGGGTGCTCAGGATGGCCGTGAGGCCTGGATCAGTATTTGCGACCGTGGCCCCGGCTTTCCGGCCAACATCGATATCCTCGCTTCCTTCGTCCGTGGCCGGACAGCTGGCGCTTCCGGTACCGGCCTCGGTCTGGCTATCTGCGACGCCATCGTGGAAGCCCATGGTGGTCGGCTCTGCCTGGAGAATCTCCCCGAGGGAGGCGGCTGTGCCAGATTCAGCCTTCCCTTGGGAACCCCACCGGCCATGGATGAAGAAGTTTGGGAGGAGGCTCCATGAGCACAATCCTGCTGGTGGAAGACGATCCTCAGATCCGCCGCTTCGTGCGCCTGGCGCTGCAGGGGGAAGATTGCCAGGTGCAGGAAGCTGGCGACCTGACCACCGGCTTGGCCGCCGCCGGGGAGTATAGACCGGATCTGGTCATCCTCGATCTGGGTCTCCCCGATGGTGATGGACTGAATTTCATCTCCGAACTGCGCCCCTGGGCGGACACGCCCATACTGGTGCTCTCCGCCCGCAACCTGGAAATGGACAAGGTGGCGGCTCTGGATGCGGGCGCGGACGACTATCTGGTCAAGCCCTTCGGCCTAGCCGAACTGCTGGCCAGAGTTCGCGCCCAACTTCGCCACCGGGCCGGGCGGGAACTCGCCGATCCCCAGGTTCGTTTTGGAGAGGTGATCGTCGATCTGGCGCGGCGCCAAGTCAGCCGCGCCGGCGAACCCGTGCATCTGACCCCCATCGAATACCGTCTCCTGACCCTGTTGCTCACCCGTCCCGACCGGGTGCTCACCCAACGTCAGATCCTGCAAGAGATATGGGGAGCGGGTCATGGCGCCGACGGTCATTACTTGCGGGTCTATGTGGGCCGGCTGCGTCACAAACTGGAGGTCGACCCCACCCAGCCCCGGCACCTGCTTACCGAAACCGGTGTCGGTTACCGATTCGTCTTCTGAATCCCGAGCCACCATCCAAACCACCACACCATAGAGGTCACTATGGATTCCCAACACAAAAATCTCTCGGCCCTCGTCATCAGCGCCATCGGCGTCGTCTATGGAGACATCGGCACCAGCCCTTTGTACGCCATCAAGGAATCCCTGGCCGGCCCTCACCCCTTGGCCGTCATCCCGGAGAACATCCTGGGGGTGTTGTCACTCATCTTCTGGGCCATCACCATTCTGGTCTCCATCAAATACGTCAGCGTCATGATGCGGGCCGACAACCATGGCGAGGGAGGCAGCCTGGCCCTCTTGGCGCTGGTCACCGAGATCACCAAGGGCCGTCGACTGAGTTGGGGCATCGGGGTGCTCGGCATCTTCGCCGCCGCCCTGTTTTACGGTGACAGCATGATCACCCCGGCCATCTCGGTGTTGAGCGCGGTGGAAGGACTCCAAGTCGTGGAACCCAGACTGGCGAGCTATGTGCTGCCCATCACGACGGTCGTGCTTACGGCCTTGTTCTGGATCCAGAAACGAGGCACGGGGGCGGTTGGGCTATTGTTCGGTCCTATCACCTGCGTTTGGTTTCTGGCCATAGCCATGTGCGGCCTCCTCGCCATCGCCGCCAACCCAGCCGTGCTCATGGCGATCAATCCCTGGTATGGCCTCCATTTTTTCACCGCGCACCCCTGGGAGAGCTTTCTGGCCCTGGGTTCCATCGTGCTCGCCGTGACCGGCGGCGAGGCGCTGTACACGGACATGGGACACTTCGGGAAACGTCCCATCCGTCTGGCCTGGTTCTTCTTTGTCTTGCCCGCCTTGCTCTGTAATTATTTCGGCCAGGGAGCCCTCTTACTGAGCAACCCTGGCGCGATTGAAAACCCCTTTTACTTACTCGTGCCGGAAGGATTGGGGCTGCCCATGGTATTTCTCGCCACCATGGCCACGGTGATCGCCTCCCAGGCCGTGATTTCCGGCGCCTTTTCGGTCGCCCGCCAGGCCATTCTGCTCGGCTATCTCCCGCGCATGCTGATCAAGCACACCTCTGGCAAGGAGAAGGGCCAGATCTATGTGCCCTTCACCAATCTCACCCTCTACCTCGGTGTCATGGCCCTGGTATTGGGCTTTCAGTCATCGAGTAATCTGGCCTCCGCCTATGGGGTGGCGGTCACAGGTACCATGACCATCGACACCATTCTGGTCGGCTTCGTGATGCTCTATCTCTGGCGTTGGCGCTGGCCCATCGTGGCCTTGGTGGCGGGCGGCTTTCTCATCGTGGATCTTGGCTTCTTCAGCGCCAATATCATCAAGATCCCCCAGGGAGGCTGGTTCCCGCTCGCGATGGGCTTGCTCTCTTTCACCGTCCTCACCACCTGGAAGCGGGGGCGCGGCTTGGTCTTTCAGGAAATGGCGAAACACAGCCTGCCCTTGGAAAGCTTCCTGCAAGCGATCAGTGACCGCATACCCCGCGTGGGCGGGACAGGCGTTTTTCTCACCAAGGATCCGGAAGGCATTCCCGCCGCCCTGTTGCATAATCTGAAGCACAACAAGGTGCTGCATTCCCGTGTCGTGCTGGTGACGGTGACCACCGCCGATGTGCCCTATGTCGACGAGGCTGACCAACTGGTCTATCACGACATTGACAAAGGGTTCTCCCGATTGGAGATCCGTTATGGATTCATGGAAGAGCCGGATATCCCCGCGGCTTTCGCCCGCTGCAAAGCGCTGGGACAGGAATTGAATCTCATGGAGACCTCGTTCTACTTAAGCCGGGAAACCGTTATCCCCAACGTCAAGCCCGGCATGGCGCTCTGGCGTGAACGTTTGTTTGCGTTCATGACCAAGAATGCCACCAGCGCCACGGACTTTTTCCGCATCCCGACCAATCGCGTGGTTGAACTGGGTACACAGTTGGAGATATAGCGGGGGAGGGCAGGTGCCTCGGGTTTCCAAGTTGGAGCCTGGGAACCCGCATACAACCACCGGGTTCCGGGCCGTGGCGAAAAATGGCCTTTTCTCGTTCTGATTTCGAGAACAATGCGTTATTGTAAAAAATCATTGTTCTCTAAAGAAGAACAGAAAACCGGGTCAAAGCGCGCGTGCCCGGAAGCGCAGACTGACAGGCGGGCCAGCCGTGACGGCTTCTCTCTCGTGGTCGATCCGATACGCTTTCCGCACCCATCTCGGAGCTTGGGAACCAGCAAATGGATCCGGCCCAGGGGCAGGTTGTTCTCGAGGCTATAGCAAGCCTACATCATTCGTAGAATGATGTAGGCTTGCTATAAAAAAACCTCGAAGTTCGGCAACCGGCGATTCAGTCAGGCCAACTCAATGTTTTTGCTCAAGATGAATGTCATCTCCTGTGGGGCGATGCCGCCGGATACGTATGGGGAAGAAGAGGCGAACGAACCACGGTAGCCATCCAGAACGAACCAGATGGATTTGCTATATTCTTTAAATAGGGTGAATCACTATAAAGCCGAGAGTATTTCACATGCTCTATCGAATTCATCCACTTGATTATAGAAATGAGGGGAGAAGCGTATGCCTCCACCTCTGAGCGCGCATATCACGCCATTATCCATCAACTGATGATAGATCACTTTTTGGTCGTGATCTGGTAAACGGAAGGTAACTATGCCCGAAAGACGGCATTCGGAGTTTGGAGATAAAATTTCACAGCCAAGTTGGCGCAACTTATTCATCAAATATTTGGTGTTAAAGATGATTTTTTCATCAATTCTCTGTATACCAAAGTCTCTAATCAAGCTCAGGCTCGCATGGAGAGCGTGAATACTTAGCATGTTGGGACTGCCTGCCTCGAATCTTCTAGCATTCTTTGCCGGGCACCAGGTCTGGCGGGAGAAATTACCCGCATCTTCTACCATTCGCCAGCCGAATTGACGTAATTTCAGGTGATTGTATAGCTCGCGTCGACAATAGAATATGGCCAGACCTTCGGGTCCAAGCATCCATTTATGGCCATCGGCCGCGACGAAATCCACATGCCATGCCTGGACGTCAAATGGAAAGGCTCCAAGACTTTGGATGGCATCAACACAGAAAAGAATCCCGTTAGAATGACAAAAGTTCCCCAAGCGCCTGAGATCAAGGCGGAGTCCATTCGTGTATTGCACCGAACTGACACTAAGTACACGGGTTTCTGGTCCGCACCGATTCATCAGTGCTTGTTCTGGATCATCTGAGAAAATAGACACGGTTTTTAACGCAACACCCTGATCAGCAAGGGCTTCCCATGGAATACGATTGGACGGAAACTCTTCTGCCAGTGATACCACGCTATCCCCGGATTGCCAATCTATTCCCTGGGCGACAAGAGAAAGTCCTTCTGAGGTGTTTTTTAGCAGAGCGATGTCATCTTCTGTTGGGGCATTAAGAAGTTCGGCCACCATTCGTTTGAGAGACTGTTCGACTTCTACCCATTCAGCGTATCTGCGTGAGCCAAAACGAAGGTTTTCATCGGCAAAGCGTACGACAGCATCACGAGTACGTTGCGGCCATGGCGCAACAGCAGCATGGTTGAGGTAGATTAGTTCTGAATCGACCATGAATTCGGCTTTAAAGTCATCTGCACTCATATGTCAAAAAGAGATAATCTTGAGTCTTGGGCGGTTAATGCTATTATTTCTTAACAACACGACTCGTACCAACTATATGACAGAATTAAGGATGGAGTTGAACATGATCGCATATCTAGATGAAGTGCAAAGAAAAAACGCCACGAGGAAAAGCGATGGGCACTTGCAGAACTTCCAGGATTGGACCGAAGAAGTGGCTTTGGAACTGGCCCAAGAAGAAGAGCTGGTTCTCACTGCTTGTCATTGGGCAGCTATTCATTTCTTGCGTGATTATTATGCGGAGAATGAGATTCCGGCGTCTCCAAGGATTCTAATTAAAGAGGTTGGGGAAAAGCTTCATGCTTGGCATTGCACATATAGTACACTTAAGGAGTTGTTTCCTAAGGGTGGAATCAAACAGGCATGCCGCATAGCAGGGCTGCCCGAAGCCTATTGCCATTCTTGTTAAATGGTTTAGCTCTATATGGGGTTCGGGGTCTTTTTGAGCAAGCCCCCCCGGCAGCAAGTTGGTGAAATGGACCCCAAAAACTGGACAGTTCGCTAAGTAAAAGTGGAAGGGTGGGCAATGGCCGACATTGCCGACGGCATCGTCCGAGATACCGACTCCAACCGCTCCCTCCTACGCGTCTACCTTGGGCACTAAAGTGGACCCCGGAATCCGGATTCCGGGGTCGAGGGTCAGAGAGTCCCGAAGAGGGTGGACAAGCCCGGCGATTAGTGCCGCGGAGCAACCCCACAGAGCCGAGCCGCTTCTAAGTTGTTGAATCGGCAACGGTGCTGGAGTGTTTTGAAGGTGGACACATTGGCCGCGAACCCCTCGGTGAGGAGATCCGCTTCGTACCAGTCGGGACAAGGCTTGAGCGCCCGTCGAGCCGGTGTTGGCCTTTCGCATAATGTATATTATGTTAAATTATGGCGCTTGGACAAAAGACATATCCCCTCTCCACCGGCGCGCGGCGCAGCCAACACCTGTAAGTTGTCAGCGGACGAGTGTGTCTTGATGACGGAGTCGCGCCGGATTGCGTTCGCGAGCCCGGTAGATAGAGCTCATGACGAGCCGCGAGAATGCTTTGATCCTCGCCGTTAGGAGGTTGCGCCGGACAGGCTTGCTGGCCATGGCAGCGATCCCCTCGGCCAACGCGGTACGACGCACGAGGTGCGCGGCCTGGTCGGCGGGCGTGATCGGCTTCAAGCACTTCCCAGCCGACGATCTTGAGGCGACAACCATTGGCCAGTCCGATAGCTAGGTTTGGACCATCATCCTTTCAAGAATGGAACAGGCGAAAGTAATTTGCCGTAGTTGCTTCCGCGATCTCTTTTACTGAGCACCCGCGTAATTCGGCGATAGTCTCCGCAACGTACTTAACATAAGCCGGCTGATTTTCCCTACCCCGATAAGGATGTGGCGCAAGGTAAGGCGAGTCCGTTTCAATCAGCATCGACTCAAGGGGCGTCTTGCGAGCAACTTCCTGTAGATCCTGAGTATTCGCATAGGTGACAATTCCTGAAAAGGACACCAGAAAACCCATATCAAAAACCCGTTTGGCTGATTCCCAATCTTCAGTAAAACAATGAAAAACGCCACCAACGTCTCTGGCCCCCTCCTCTTTCAAAATGACTAGTACGTCACTTATCGCTTCGCGGCAATGGATAATGAGAGGTTTGGCACAAGCTTTGGCGGCACGAATGTGGAGGCGAAAACGATCTTGCTGCCATTCATCCCCACCTTTACTACGATAGTAATCCAGACCGGTCTCGCCAATGGCGACGTTTTTCGGGTGGCCGGCCAAATCCACGATTTTTTGTTCGGTCAGTACCTTATTATTAGGTTCATTTGGGTGAACACCTACGGAAATGGATATTTCTGGAAAAGGTTCCGCCAAAGAGAGCATTCTTGGATAGCTTTCGAGATTAATAGCGACACAAAGCAATCTCTCTACACCAGCTTGCTTGGTCAAGGCTAAGAACTGCTCTAAGGTGTAGCCCTGTTTAGATATTTTCAGTCGATCAAGATGACAATGAGAGTCGACAAACATACCAGAATCAAAACCTCTAACTGCGACGATTATGTTGTTGCCAAGTATATTATAGTGCGGTGTATCGATGGCTCCGATGGTACCAGGAAGGTGGGGATGAGGCGCTGAGAACCAAACAGGCCCCCGGGGCGCGAGCCGTCATCACGCCGCTCATCAGCTGTCAAGTCCCGAAGGCTCGGGCTCGCGACCTCGATCCTATATAAGAGCACCTCTCACCAAGCTCGCCACAGGGTGATCAGGCCGAGGATGATCACCCCCGCCCCCGCCAGCCGTCGCACCTGGGGTCGATGCAACCAGCGCCCCAGGCTCCCGGCGGCGACCCCCAGGGCCAGTAGATTCGGCAGGGTGCCGATGCCGAAACTCAGCATCAGGGCGGCCCCATGCCAAGCGCTCCCGGATGAGAGGGTCCAGATCAGGACGCTGTACACCAGACCACAGGGAAGCCAGCCCCACACCAACCCCAGCGCCCAGGCCTGTCTGGGATTACGCACCGGCAGCAGGCGACGCGCCAGGGGTTCCAGATGACTCCAGAGCCGACTTCCCAGACTCTCGATCCGATTCAGCCCCACCCACCATCCGGCCAGATAGAGCCCGAGCAGGATCATGAACAGACAGGCCACCACCAACAATAACCGCTGGGCCAGATAGAGGGGTAACACCTGGGCGACCAGGGTCCCTACCCCACCGGCCAAAGCCCCCGCCAGGGTATAGCTGGAAATGCGTCCCAGGTTGTAGGCCAGTTGATAGGAGAGTGCCGTGGAAACCGAGGCGCGGACCTGGGTCGGCAGGCCGAAGGTGAGTGCGCCCAGGATACCTCCACACATACCGACGCAATGCACCCCGCCCAGCAGGCCGACGACCGCCGCGGCCAGCAGATCACTCCACTCGTTCATAGGCCGCCTCGCTGGAGATCGGTACTGGCCGCTCTTCCCCCTGCAAACGGAGGAGAAGCAACATCCCGGGGATAGCGATGAGGGCGCAGCTAAAGAAAAAGCCCGCCCAACCCAGCATCCCGGCCAGGTAGCCGGTCGGCGCCGCGATCACCACCCGTGGAATGCCCATGAAGCTCGACAGCAAGGCATACTGGGTGGCCGTGAACCTCTTGTTGGTGAGGCTACCCATGTAGGCGACGAAGGCCGCGGTGCCCATGCCTCCGGTGAGATTCTCGAAGGCGATTACCGTTGCCAGGGCGGTGATATCCTTCCCCATCAGAGCCAGCAGAGCGAAGCCGAGGGTCGATACCCCTTGGAAGATACCAAAGACCCACAGGGAACGCAGGATACCCCAACGCAAGACCAACACCCCACCGAGCAGCCCGCCCAGGACGGTGGCCCAGAAACCGAAGAGTTTTACCACCACCCCGATCTGTTCGGTGGAAAACCCCAGATCCAGATAGAAAGGGGTGGTCATCTGCGCCGCCATGGTGTCACCGATCTTGTACAGCAGGACAAAACCCAGCATGAGCCAGGCTTGATGGCGTTGGAAATACTCGACGAAGGGTTCGATCACCGCCTCACGGAGCGATTGGGGTTGCCCCTCGCTGACGGGTGGTTCGGGGGCCCAGAGGGTGGTGATCACCCCCAGCAGCATCAGGACGGCCATGAGCCGATAGAGGTTGGGAAAGCCGATGTAGGTCGCCAGGATCAGGCCCCCTCCCCCGGCGACCAGGAGTCCGACCCGATAGCCATAGACATAGAGCGAGGCGCCCAGACCCAGTTCCTCGTCCGCCAGGCTTTCCCGCCGATAGGCATCCACCACGATATCCTGACTGGCCGCGAACAGGGTCACCAGGAAGGCCGCCCCGGCCAGCCGCCAAGTCGAGGATTCGACATCGATCCGGGACAGGGCAAGGATAGCGATGATGAGCGCCAGTTGGGCGATCAACAACCACCCCCGCCGCCGCCCCAGAAAGCTGGGCGTGTAGCGGTCGAACAACGGCGCCCAGAGAAATTTGAGGGTGTAGGGCAGACCGACCAGGGCGAAGAGCCCGATCATACTCAGATCGACCCCGCTCAACTTCATCCAGGCCTGGAGCAGAGACCCGGTGAGCTGCAAGGGCAGGCCACAGGCAAAGCCCATCGCCAGGGCGATCAGCATCCGCCGGCTGAACAGAACCCGCCACAGCTCCCGATTCCAGATCTCGCGCACCCTCAGACCCCTCATGTTGTTGCGTTGTCGATGCGGAATACCCTACCTGTCTCTTACAGGATGGCCCGGCATTATATCCGCTGCCGTTCCCCCCGGGGCGTCAGCGCCTAAACATGACCCTCGGATAGCCGGCCCCGGGAATGTTGAAGCTTTCCCCAGTATCCGAAAGCTTGCCTTGATATCTTCGCGAATCATGGACATTGAGATTGGTACACTGCGGAGTTTGTGGCCAGTCGACACCTAATCGTTCGGACCCCCTGCCCCTGAGAGGAAGAGAGGAGCTGAACGCACACATGAGCGCGGCTCTTGAACGACGCTTGTTGACGAAAAATGTAGCGCTGAGATGTGAAGCTTTTCCCCAGTGACCTCCGGTTTTCAAGGATAACGAAATGACGATCACCAAGCCTAAGCCTCCTTACTACCCCATCATCTATGTTCGCGGTTATGCCATGACCGAGCGGGAGATCAGCGACACGGTTGCTACCCCCTACATGGGATTCGAGCTGGGGTCGACCAAGATCCGTCAAGCCTGGGACGGCACAGTCCATCGGCTGATCTTCGAGTCGCCGCTGGTGCGGCTGATGAAAGACTACGGCTATTGCGACATCTACCGCGACGGCACGGAGCGGGCGGATCGGCTGCCGGCGCGGAGCATCGTCATTCATCGCTACTACGAACAGGCCGATCCCGACCTGGGTCGCGGCCAAGTGCCGAGCATCAAGGAGGCTGCGGAGGGCCTCCATGACTTGATTCTGCGTCTGCGGGAGCAAGTCTGCGGCGACGACCCAGCCGCCCGCGCGGCCTTTCGCGTCATTCTGGTGGCCCACTCCATGGGCGGGCTGGTCTGCCGTTGCTTCCTGCAGAACGACAGAGTCGGCACCCCTGAAACCAAGGCCCTGGTGGATAAGGTATTCACCTACGCCACCCCCCACAACGGCATCGAGATGGGAGGCATGAACATCCCGGCCTTTTTCTCGCCGATGGATATGAATAACTTCAACCGCAAGCTGATGGCCGGCGACGACTATCTCGAACTCCCGGGCACGCCGGATCAGGTCGATACCCTCAACGGCCAATTCGACCCCAAGCGGTTCTTTTGTCTAGTCGGCACCAACAGCCGGGACTACGCGGTAGCCTTCGGGCTCTCCAGCCGGCTTTCCGGGGAGATGGGCGATGGGCTGGTCCGCATCGAGAACGCCACGGTCCAGGGCGCCCCCCGGGCCTTCGTGCATCGCAGCCACAGCGGCCACTTCGGCATCGTCAATTCCGAGGAGGGCTATCAGAACCTGACCCGGTTCTTGTTCGGCGATGTGCGGGTGGAAGGGGTTCTCGATGTAAACCGGTTGCCGCTCCCGCCCGAGGTGCAGCAGGCCCTCGACGAGGGCCGCAAGGTGCGCGCCTCCTACTATTTCGAAGCGGCCGTTGCTCCACGGGGCGCCTTTACCTATGACCTGACCCGCCGTACCCGCGCCAATAACAGCGCCATCCTGCGCACCTTCGACGAAATGCTTAAGCCCGACTCCGCCGGGCGCAATGAGCCCCGCAGTCCCTACCTATTCTCGGTGTTTCTCGACACCAAGCGGATCGAGAGCGGCAACACCTTGGTGTTTTCCTTGGATCTGGCCATTTCCACCACCGGCTACGAGGTCGATAAACGCTTCTTGGGCTCTAGCCAGATCCCCGGCGAGTATCTGTTTCGCAACAATCTGGTGCTCAGGGCGACGCCGGGCAAAACCGCCGCGGACTGGGTGATCACTTATGTCTGGTCGGACGACAAATGGGCCAGTGCCCGCGGGCAGCGCGCGACCTTCGAGGATGGGGCATTTCGTATCCCGGTCAAAAGTAGCAAAGGCCTGGATGCGGTGCTGCGCCTGATTCCCTCGCGCTGGGGATAGGGAGGGGGAAAGCACCGCCCAGATAGGCAATTCGTAGGGCGGCAACCCCTTGCCGCCATTCGATGCCCTTGGGTCGGGCCAATGCAGGCGTCGGCATGGGGATGCCGACCTACGATTAGGGCAGCGTGGGTTTGGTGCCGGCATCAGCGGACGGGCATGCTGGGGGAAAGTTCTTCTCATCAATCCACTTTCTGAGATGGCGCTCAAAACTGCTTTCCTCGTCCTGCAGGCGTTTCGGGAGGGTCTCTCCACCTCCTGGACAGCCCTCGGTGAGCAATTTTTCACCAAGCTGAAGCACCAGATTTTGATCCTCAACTGAGGACTTTGTAGCGTAAAAAAGCTGGTACAGAAGGCCAAGACGTATATAGGAATCGGCACAGCCTAGTTGACCGAGATATTCAACCCTGTCGTATTCGTTGTTCCCAGGGTCCAGTTTCCAAAAGAAGTGCTGGATCGGGTTGGGGGAGACCTCGCTGGTGTCTTTGGCCGATTCCAGGGCATCGCGTTGCCCCTGTCGGACAGGAAGCCGGTTGAAGATACGCTTGAGGATACCCTCGCACTCACTCTCCCGGAGTCCCCACGCCACCTCGTCCAGGTTGGCTTGGGTTAGTAGGGTTCGATCCAGGCCGTCGGTGAGACGCCAATCCGCACCGTCGAACTCTGCCCCATTGGCCATCGCCTTCCGGAGATTCGCGCCCTGGAGCCCCGCATTGGAGAGGTCTGCGTGCTGGAGCTGCGCACCGAAAAGGTTTGCGCCCTGGAGCCCCGCATGGAAGAGGTTCGCGCACTGGAGCCGAGCACCAGAGAGGTTTGCTCCCCAGAGCTGCACACCGCAAAGGTTTGCGCCCTCAAGTAACGTATCGGAGAGATTTGCGCCCTGTAATTTCGCCGCTCGCAGGTCCGTGCCCCGGAGCCGCGCAGAGGTGAGGTTCGCGCCCCGAAGATCTGCCCCTCGCAGGTCCGCCTCCCGAAGCCGCGCAAAGGTGAGGTTTGCGCCCCCGAGATCGGTTCCTCGCAGGTCCGCACCCCGCAGGTCGGCGTTGGACAACACTGCCCGCGACAGGTCAGCAAAGCGGAGATCGCGTTTGACGAGGGAGAAACCGGCGACCTTTTCCAAGACCTCTGCCCCTGGTGTTGAGTCCATCGCTCTGAGTCTGGCCAAGGTGGCGGCGTCGGGCTTCTCCGCCAGCAGCACCGCCTCAGGCAAAGAGAGCTTGCGTTGCCCCCAGGCGCCTTGGCGATCGAACAGCCAGCAGGTGGCGTAGAGATAGTGAGGCACTGATTCCGGGTACCAACTGAAAAGTCGGTCCTTTGCGGTGTCTGCGGCTGGTATGGTCTCGCACTGGCGGTTGATGGAGTATGGGTTGAGAGTAAGACCAGCTGGTAGCGAATCCCCGAGCCATTTTTCGACGGTTTCTCCCGGCGACACGGCCACAAAGCAGGAGAAAAGGGGAAAGGACAGGACCAGCAGCATGAAGACAGCCTGGTCCATGTCATGACGGAAAGGCCGCCAGATCGCCACCAAAGCCGGGGTAAGGGTTCCGCCAAGGGCTTGATCCCTTTTCGGCGAGGGGCACAGACCGGCGTCCCGGCGCCGAAACAGCGGCCAGAACAACAGCAGGAGCCCGGCATCGACGATCACGGCTACTCGCTGGATCCAGGACACTGTTTCGCTGTGAAAGGGAAGGAATCTGACCTCGGCTCCAGCGAGCAAAAGCAAGGGCATCACAACCAGAGTCACGAAGACAAAGAGCCCGATCAGTTTCGCCATGCAGGGGCGTGTTTCGCGGCCTATCAGGAAGTGACTGAAGGGCAGCGGGAAGAGCTTGAGCCGGTGGAGGTGGCGGATGGTGGGATCGGCCACCTGCTCGAGGGCGGCGTCCAGCGCGTGCAGCCGGCGGGAGAGCAGATAGAGCTGCAGCAAGAGATTGAGATGCAACAGCAATACGAAATAGGGCGCCACCGCGAAGAAATCGACGATGGGGAGTTTGATGCCGACCAATGGCATGTCCACCGGGCTGACGCTCAACAACTGCTCGTGGGTGGTGGCGCCGATCGCCAGGGCGACAAAGGTCCAAACGAACATGAAGGTGAGGAAACTGGCGTTGACGTGGGTGGCGCTGGTGTTGGCGGCATCGCCGAGATCCTTCAGCCGCTGGTCCCGCACCTTGAGTCGTTCATCCACCCGCTTCTCCGCCAGCAACCAATGCTTCTCCGGCCCTTGGCGATCACTACCTCGTTCCTGGGATAGTTCATAAGCCTGTTGTTCGATCAGACGACGGCGTTCCTCCTCGACGGACGGACCGGTCGGCGGGGGTCGAACGGCACAGATGGACTGAAATGCCCCCCAGAAAAGTGACATGCCGTATCGAACATCGGCCCAAAGGGAACCCGCCGCTTCGACAAGCGCCTGTCCAGGATAAGCATCCGAACTCATGAGTCTGTCCCTTGATGGTTATAGGCTCCAATGGCCTGCCCTCTCGGCCTTCGTGATCCCCGCTCGGCTGTTATGAGTAAGCTCTCCATCGGGCTGCCATGGCGACCACAAGTATTTGTGGGTTGTGTCCCAGGATGTGGTGTAAGAAACTGAGTTTTTTGGTTCCCCTGGGGTGCCCCGCATGGGGGGCACCCGAGGGGCGCGATTGGGA
>JBPOHE010000173.1:0-9603 GCA_052035915.1 Pseudomonadota bacterium | reverse complement strand
CTGAGCAAAATAGGGACGTGGGTCGAGCAGACGTGGCAACATAAAGGTCTCCATCCAGTGCGAGCTTTGCTTCCAAATAGGTGGCCTCCCGCCGCTTGTCAACCACCCACATAGCGCGATTGCCCTGTGGATGGGTCGCTGTAACCGGGTCGGCTGAGGTATGATGGCCCCATGATCTGGACTCCCCGTGTCACCGTAGCCGCCATCGCCGAACGCGAAGGGCGATTCTTGCTGGTCGAGGAATATACCAACGATGGTATTCGTCTCAACCAGCCGGCCGGCCATCTGGAACAGGGAGAGAGTCTCATTCAAGCCGTGATTCGCGAGACCCGGGAAGAAACCGCCTGGACCTTCGAGCCCCGGGCACTGGTCGGCGTCTATCGTTGGCAGGCCTATGCCGGCGGTCCCACCTATCTGAGATTCTGTTTCAGCGGTATCTGCACCCATCACGACCCCTCTCAGCCCCTGGATACGGGTATCCGTTGCCTGCACTGGCTGGACCGCGATGCCATGCAAGCCGCCCTGGCGAAATTGCGCAGTCCCCTGGTGATGCGTTGTGTCGATGATTATCTGGCCGGCAAGCGTTACCCCCTCGATCTTCTCTGCGATCTGAGTCTTTGATGTCCCTCCCTCAGGCAAGCGACCTGGCCGGCCGTCGAGTGGTGGTCGGTCTCTCGGGTGGCGTGGACTCGGCGGTGGCCGCCCTGCTGTTGCAGCGCCTCGGTTGCCGGGTGGAGGGGCTGTTCATGAAAAACTGGGAGGAAGACGATCACCCCGGCTACTGTGCCGCCGCTGCGGATATCGAGGATGCCCGACGCATAACCGAGCGACTGGACATCCCCCTGCACCTGGTCAATTTTGCGACTGAATACTGGGAACGGGTCTTTGGCGCTTTTCTGAGCGAATATGCCGCCGGGCGCACCCCCAATCCGGATGTATGGTGCAACCGGGAAATCAAGTTCCGCGCCTTTCTCGACCATGCCCTGGGGCTGGGGGCCGACGCCATAGCCACCGGCCACTATGCCGGTCTCGGACTGGACGCTGGGGGTACCCATCTGCTCCGGGCCCGGGATGAGGAGAAGGATCAGACTTATTTCCTCTTCGCCCTCGCCCAGGATCAGTTATCCCGCAGCCTGTTTCCGCTCTTTCAACTGACCAAGTCCCAGGTACGGGAGATCGCCCGGGAGGCCGGATTTCCCAACGCGGAGAAAAAGGACAGCACCGGTATCTGTTTCATCGGTGAACGCAAATTCCGCGATTTTTTGCAGTCCTACCTGCCAGCCCAACCCGGTCCCATGCAGACGCCCGAAGGGTGCCACCTGGGTACCCACCAGGGACTCATGTACTACACCCTGGGCCAGCGTCAGGGGCTCGGCATCGGCGGTATCGCCGACACCCCGGAACAACCCTGGTATGTAGTGGCAAAGGATATCCCCACCAACCGACTCATCGTCGCCCAAGGGCATGAGCATCCGCTTCTCTATCATTCCGCCCTGGAGACCGGGCCCATGCATTGGATTGCCGGCCATCCACCGACCGAGGGCGCTTTTGCCTGCCTGGCCAGGACGCGACATCGCCAACCCTTACAGCCCTGCCGGGTCGAACTAGGTGAACAGGGCCAAGCCCGGATTCATTTTTTACAGGCCCAAAGGGCCATCACCCCCGGACAGGCGGCGGTGCTTTATCTGGACCGCGAATGCCTCGGCGGCGGCCTCATCGAGCGACCGCTGAATTGTCTGGCGGAGCAATAGGAGGTCAGGTGTCTTACACTGAGCGGGATACCTTGCTGGCACTGGCCGGCCTCTGTCAGGCGGTCTGGCTGACCCAGCGGCTGGCCACCACCGGAAGCGTCGATAGCGAGGCCATGGCGGTTTGCATCGGCAGCCTGTTCAAGCTCGACAGCGAGAGCGTGGAAGATGTCTATGGTGGGGCTATCCCTGTTGTCCCGGGTCTGGCCCAGTTGCGCCGACTCCTGGCGGATGCCCGCCGCGATATCGACCAAACCCGTTACCTGGTCGCCCTGCTACAGCTCGAAGCCAAACTCGGCAAACGCGCCGATCTACTGGAGCAGATACGCACCGGGATACTGACGGTCAGATCGAGACTCGAATATTTCGATCTCCTGCATCCGAACATCCTTGCCCAGCTCGCGGACATCTACAGCTCATACGTCAGTCCCCTGGGCCCGCGTATCCTGGTTCGGGGTGAGGCGATCCATTTGCAGCATGCTGAAAATCAGAACCAGGTGCGCGCCCTGCTCCTGGCGGGCATCCGCTCGGCCCGCCTCTGGCGTCAGGTGGGTGGCCGACGTTGGCAGGTGATCCTGAACCGCCGCCGGTTGTTGGCCGCCACCAGCGAACTCATCGATTCGCTTGCCCCCCATTGAGCCCGACGCCTGACCTTCCTTTCCCATGAGCGATGATTTTGCGCTGCCGTATCACTAGAATTCGGCTGCCGTTGCTGACCATGCCATAACGACATACCAAGAGGAGGAGTTTTCGATCATGTCCAACAGCTTCAATGCACGCTCGACCCTGCACAGCGCCGGCGAGAGCTATGAGATCTACTGCGTCGACGCCATCTCCGGCACCGCGCGGTTGCCCTTTTCCATCAAAATCCTGCTGGAGAACCTCCTACGCCACGAAGATGACCTCACCGTCACCCGGGAGGATGTCCTGGCGGTGGCCAATTGGGACCCCCAGGCCGAACCGGACAAAGAGATTCAGTACCGTCCGGCGAGGGTCCTGATGCAGGACTTCACCGGCGTGCCGGCAGTCGTGGATCTGGCCGCCATGCGCGACGCCATGCAGGCCCTCGGTGGTGATCCGAACAAGATCAATCCCTTGCAACCCGCCGAACTGGTCATTGACCACTCGGTACAGGTGGATTTTCACGGTAGCGACGCCGCCTTCGGCCAGAACGCCGAGCTGGAATTCCAGCGCAACCAGGAGCGCTACGCCTTCCTGAAATGGGGGCAGAACGCCTTCTCGAACTTCAAGGTGGTGCCGCCGGATACGGGCATCGTGCACCAGGTGAACATCGAATACCTGGCGCGGGTGGTCTTCGAGCAGCCCCTGGGCGACGTGGTCCAGGCCTACCCAGATACCCTGGTGGGCACCGACTCCCATACCACCATGGTCAACGGCATCGGCGTACTCGGATGGGGTGTGGGCGGCATCGAGGCGGAGGCATCCATGCTCGGCCAGCCGGTCTCCATGCTCATCCCCAAGGTGGTGGGCTGCCGCCTCACCGGTGAGTTGAAAGAAGGGGTGACGGCCACCGATCTGGTGCTCACCATCACCCAGTTGCTGCGCAAGCATGGGGTGGTCGGCAAGTTCGTCGAATTCTATGGACCGGCCATCAGCCAGCTCCCCATGGGCGAGCGCACCACCATCGCCAACATGGCCCCCGAGTATGGCGCCACCTGCGGTCTCTTCCCCATTGACGAGGAGACCCTGGCCTATCTGCGGCTCACCGGACGTTCCTCGGCCCAGGTCGAACTGGTGGCGGATTATGCCAAGGCCCAGGGCATGTTCCATACCCAGGACAGCCCGGAAGCGAGCTATTCCGAGTATGTCGAGCTCGATCTCTCCACCGTGGTGCCGAGTCTGGCCGGACCCAAGCGTCCCCAGGACCGGGTCACCCTCAGCGCCATCGGCGCCGACTTTCCCAAGGCGCTGGCGGCCCTCAAGCAAGAACGCAATCTCCCCGACAAGGGACCGGTGACGACGGGGATCGGCGGTGAAGAAGTGCAGATTCGGGATGGTTCGGTGGTGATCGCCGCCATCACTTCCTGCACCAACACCTCCAATCCCTCGGTGATGCTGGCGGCCGGTTTGGTAGCGCGGAAGGCCGTCGCCCTGGGTCTCAGAGCCAAGCCCTGGGTCAAGACCTCCCTCGGCCCCGGCTCCCTGGCGGTGACCCGCTATCTGGAGAAGGCGGGTCTGATCGAGCCGCTCAAGCAGCTCGGTTTCCATCTCACCGGCTATGGCTGCACCGTCTGTATCGGCAACACCGGCCCCCTCCTGCCGGAGGTCTCCAAGGCCATCGCCGAGCATCAGCTGTGCGCCGTGTCCGTGCTCTCCGGCAACCGCAACTTCGAGGGGCGGGTCCATCCCGAGGTGCGGATGAACTATCTGGCCTCCCCGCCCCTGGTGGTCGCCTACGCCATCGCCGGGCGGATGGATTTCGATCCCGATCAGGAACCACTGGCGGAGAACTCTGACGGTCAGCCCATCTATCTCAAGGACATCTGGCCCTCCCATGAGGAAATCCAGCAGGCCATCCGCACCAACCTCAACCGCGAAGAGTTCCAGGCCGCCTATGCCGAGGTATTCTCGGGCGATGCTCGGTGGCAGGCGCTTGGCGCGCCGAGTTCCCAGGTCTTCGACTGGCCGGAGGACTCCACCTACATCCGCAATCCGCCCTATTTCCAGGGCCTGACCATGGTGCCGGAGCCGGTGCAGGACATCAGCGGCGCCCGTTGCTTGGCCGTGCTTGGCGACTCGGTCACCACCGACCACATCTCGCCAGCCGGTTCCATCAAGCCGGACAGCCCGGCGGGAAAATATCTCAGTGCCCGCGGGGTCCTGCCGAAGGACTACAACTCCCTGGGGGCGAGGCGTGGCAACCATGAGGTGATGATGCGAGGTACCTTCGCCAATATCCGCCTGCGCAACCTCATGGCGCCCGGCACCGAGGGCGGGGTCACCCTGCACCAGCCGAGCGGCGAACCGATGTCCATCTACGACGCCGCCATGAGATATCAGAGCGAAGGGGTCGCCGCCATCATCCTGGCCGGCAAGGAATACGGTTCCGGCTCTTCCCGCGACTGGGCGGCCAAGGGACCCAGATTGCTGGGAGTACGCGCCGTCATCGCCGAAAGCTATGAGCGTATCCATCGCACCAATCTGGTCTGCATGGGCGTCTTGCCTTTGCAGTTCAAGGACGGCGAAAACGCCCAAAGCCTCGGCCTGACCGGCTATGAGAGCTTCGCGATCCGGGGGCTGAACGGCGGCGCGGCGAAGGAGGTCGAGGTCATCGCCACGACCGCTGATGGAGATCGCACCGCCTTTATTGCCCGGGTACGCATCGACACCCCGAACGAGGTCGATTACTACCGCCATGGAGGCATCCTGCACTACGTGCTGCGCAAGCTCGCCGCCTGAGACCTGAGCTGAACCTCTCCCACCGGCCCGGACAAGGGCCGGTGGGAGTCAATCCCTCCCTGACTGACGATCTTCCGGTTCCATTGTTTGCGGCTCCCGGGCATGGGCCTGTTGGCCTGCTTTTTTGTTCTCCTATAGAGAACAATCGCTTCTATTTTGGCGAATTATTCTCCAATTAAGAACGAAAACCACCCATTTCCGCTCCATGCCTGGAACAACTGAGACGAATCTTCCCAGAACAACCAGCCGGGTGACTGAGCCCGCACTCTATGGTGTCAACGCCTTCGCCGCTGGTTCCTCTCGGCGCCCTTGCTACAGCGCCCAGTGAAAAATGCGGGCGAGCCGGAGTGATATACTTTCCGCCACTCATCCCACAACCCGAACCCTCATGCCATGGAACTCTCCAGCCTCACCGCCATTTCCCCCATCGACGGGCGTTATGGCAGTAAAACCCTCGATCTGCGGCCCATCTTCAGCGAATACGGTCTCATCCGCCACCGCGCGCGGGTCGAGGTGCTCTGGCTCCAGACCCTGGCCACCCATGAGGAGATCCCGGAAGTACCCGGATTATCGACCCACGCCCTGAGTATTCTCGCCGCCATCGTCGACAACTTCAGCGAGGCGGACGCCCAGCGGATCAAGAACATCGAGCGCACCACCAATCACGACGTCAAGGCGGTCGAATATTTTCTGAAGGAACGGGTGGCTGGCAATCCCGAGTTGGCCGCCGTCAGTGAATTCATCCATTTCGCCTGCACCTCGGAAGACATCAACAACCTGGCCCACGGCCTCATGCTCAAGGAAGGTCGCGGCCAGGTTCTTCTACCGCTGCTGGACCAAGTCATCGAAGCCATCCGGGCGCTGGCCCAGGCCCACGCCGATCAGCCGCTCTTGGCCCGCACCCATGGTCAGCCGGCCTCGCCCACCACGGTGGGCAAGGAGATGGCGAACTTCGCCCACCGCCTGCGGCGCCAGCGCGAACAACTGGCCGCCTGCCCGATCCTGGGCAAGATCAACGGCGCCGTCGGCAATTTCAATGCCCATCTGGTGGCTTATCCGCAACTGGATTGGCCGGCCCTGGCGAGAAATTTCGTCGAATCCCTGGGACTGGACTGGAACCCCTACACGACCCAGATCGAGCCCCATGATGCCATGGCGGAGATGTTCCACATCCTCCAGCGCAACAACACCATCCTCATCGATTTCTGCCGCGATCTTTGGAGCTATATCTCCAGC
The DNA here is from genome assembly GCA_052035915.1 of Pseudomonadota bacterium. GTDB lineage: Bacteria > Pseudomonadota > Gammaproteobacteria > Chromatiales > Chromatiaceae > JBPOHE01. The sequence goes on along the minus strand of JBPOHE010000173.1, from coordinate 3,199 downwards.
GGACATTTCAAACAGCGGACGATCGCCGGGGAAGTGGGCTCTTCCACCATGCCCCATAAGGTCAATCCCATCGACTTCGAAAACGCCGAGGGGAATCTCGGCCTGGCCAACGCCATCTTCGGCCATCTGGCGGAGAAACTACCGATCTCCCGACTGCAACGGGATCTCACCGATTCCACTGTGTTGCGCAATCTTGGGGTTGGGCTGGCGCATACCAGCATCGCGTTGCAATCCCTGTTGCGGGGGCTGGACAAGATCGCCGTCGATGCCACCAGCCTGGAACGGGAACTGGAGGCCAACTGGGAGGTCTTGGCGGAACCCATCCAGACCCTGATGCGGAAGTATGGGGTGGACAAGCCTTATGAGCGGCTGAAGGAACTCACCCGCGGCCAGCGGGTGACGGCCGAGCGGCTACAGGGATTCATCGACGACCTCGAGATCCCGACCGAGGCCAAAGCGGAGCTGCGCCGCCTATCGCCCCACAACTACATCGGCAACGCCGTCGAGCAGGCAAAAAACCTATGATGTTGCGATCCCAATGGTCACTTGCCAGTCCGGAGTTATCCGATGGGCCTGGCTCGCGGATGAATTTCACGGGGCCTGACATGAAAGGGGACGTTCTATGGAAAGTCCCCTGTACGCAGGCTAACGTCGAATGCGTTCCATCATATATCTCATGGCATTGGCAAGTCGTTCGAGGCTCTCAGCCAAAGGTTTGAATTCGACGATATCGGTTTTCTGGATGCCCACGTTATATTCACCCTTTGTCAAGCGCTCGGCCGTTTGAGCGAAAACTTGAATAGGACCGGAAATGGAGCGGGGAAGCCGAATCAAAAGATAGAATAAAACAGCGATGATAACGACCACCATGGCGGCCAGGATCCAGAACAGCCGTGTGGTTTGTGCGGTAAGTTCGTTCACCGCGGCCTGGGCGGAAGAGACCCTGTTGTTGGCAAGCTCCGGGGCCTCGCGGTTAAGAGGTCGGACAAAATCGACATTCTTGATGTTTTCATTGTTGGCCGTGACACCATCCGTGATGGACCCGGTTTCGATGCGGGCCTGAAGCGACTGAAACCCCTTCGCATAATTGTCGACGCCCTGTTGCCAGGAGGATATCTGCACCAATTCCTGGGCGGAAAATCGATTCTCGGAATTCTTGATCAGCTCCTGGGAACGCTTGACGATGCGGGCATTCGCATCCTGCCAGTCCTTGCCATACTTCGTGCGACGCTCCAAATCGCCGAGAAAAATAAAGTACTCCTTTTCGTAGCGACGCATCTGCTGGTAATCCAGAGAGAGATTCTGCAGCTCGTTGGCGGCCACCATGGATTTCCCGGAAAGTTCCGACAGCCCGGTCAGGGTGGCCTGCATGCCCCACCAGGTCAGCAGACCAAGGGCCCCCATCAACACCACCAGGAAAGAAATAGAAATACTGAGCAGCCGCTTGATGGACATATCGTTTTCCTTGATAAACAAATTATAGAATCATCAACGTAATTTTCGTTCTATGGCCGCCGAGATGGCGGTCGCATCGAGAAATGCCGGTACCTCGCGTCGCAATAAAGCAAGCAACTTGGTGATCTGAAAGGCATCGAGAGACTCCGTTGGCAATATTCCGGATTTGGCAATGGCATCATCAACCAGGATTGCCGCCGCCGGACCGATATACTTTTCCACTTCAGCCACGGCTTTCTCATGAAAAGAAGTCAACGAAGTTCGTCTCATGCAGCAAGGACACCATTGGGAGGTTATACAGTATCAGCATAGGAATTTAGCATAATCATTATGCTTCAAAAAAGTACGAAATTGAGGATTATAGCCTGACATTCCTGAGTTCGATGGATTGCGCTCCGGCAGCTCCGGCGATGAGACCTCATTCAGCGAGACCGCGGCGACATCCAGACCGGCGCCAAATGGAAGGACGGTTAACGGACCATCGAGATCGCCCGCAAGCTGGTCAGCGGCTCCAAGACCGATATCAACTTTAGCGACCTGGCCAAGACCTATGGTTTCGGCATCGCCTTCTTCGACAATGCCCAGCTGCGCCATGCCTTTGTCCAGGAACCCCTGATCCCGAGCTTCCAGAAATAGCCGCCCCTGGCCAGGGGAACCCTCCCCGGGCGATTCCAGATGCTCCTCCCCTCCCTCCCCGGAGAATCCCCAGCTGCGCCTCAGGTTTTGATCTCCACATAAGCCGTCAAACAGGGATGCCTTGGTCAATTGTCTTGGAATTTGGTCCCAGGTACTAGCACTCGCCGCCGAAGAGTGCTAATAAATACGCGTTTTCCCGGGGTCGTCCCGACCACCGCCTTGTTTACGAATGGAGACCAAAGAACCATGAACATCCGCCCTTTACATGACCGTGTCGTTTTGCGCCGTACCGAGGAAGAACTCACTTCCCCTGGCGGCATCCTCATCCCGGGCAATGCCGCTGAAAAGCCCCAACGCGGCACTCTGGTAGCCGTTGGCAAGGGCCGTATCCTTCAAGACGGTCAGGTCAGACCCTTGGATGTCAAGGTGGGAGACAATGTGCTGTTCGGCAAATACTCCGGCAACGAGATCTCGATCAATGGCGAGAAGCTCCTCGTGATGCGTGAGGAAGACATCATGGCGGTGCTCGAAGACTGAGTCCGCCCCTCCCCACAATCAGATTGGTACAACCCTCCAGTTATTTAGGAACAGATCATGACCGCCAAGTTAGTCAAGTTTTCCGACGACGCCCGCCAGAAGATGATGGTGGGCGTCAACATCCTCGCCAACGCCGTCAAGGTGACCCTGGGCCCCAAGGGCCGCAACGTGGTGCTGGAGAAATCCTTCGGCGCCCCCACCGTGACCAAGGACGGCGTCTCCGTGGCCAAGGAGATCGAGCTGCGGGACAAGTACGAAAACATGGGCGCCCAGATGTTGAAAGAGGTCGCTTCCAAGACCTCGGATGTCGCCGGTGACGGCACCACCACCGCCACCGTGCTGGCCCAGGCGATGATGCGCGAGGGCCTCAAGGCCGTGGCCGCCGGCATGAACCCCATGGACCTCAAGCGCGGCATCGACAAGGCGGTCGAGGCCGCCATCGGTGAACTGAAGAAGATCTCCCGGCCCTGCGCTGACAACAAGGAGATCGCCCAGGTCGGCACCATCTCCGCCAACACCGACGAGTCCATCGGCAACATCATCGCCGAGGCGATGGAGAAGGTGGGCAAGG
>JBPOHE010000003.1:0-51598 GCA_052035915.1 Pseudomonadota bacterium | reverse complement strand
GTCCAGATCCAGGAGATAGATGGCCTGCCCCGGATTCTGGGTGGTTGGGGCATCGAAGCTGAAAGGGGTAAGGCCGTTCTGCTGGGAATTGCCCATGAAGCTATAACAGGCGCCGTCGTTGTTCAGGATCACCCCGAACCCCAGGGGATTGGCCAGCATGTGGCTCCAGGGTTGGGGGGTATCGATGCCCAGTTCGAGTTCCTGCCCATCGGAAGTGAAGGAATACTGAACCTCGCTCGCCGTCGTCTGATCGCCGAAACCGGGCAGACTCCGGGTCTGCCGATTCACCGCTCGCAACAGCTCCAGATCCAGCCCGGAACGACCCAGGCGACGCCGCAGCAGATCGAGAACCCCGTCATCACCGACGGCATAGCCATCGAGACAGCGGATCTCCACCAGGGCGCCCGGGGCGAGCGCCACTTCGAGCCGCAGACTGGCGATGGGATCGAAGCTGTACAGCAGACCTTCGTCGTCCAGTGCCCGGAGGTCCTGATCCAGGGCGGCGGGAGCCGCCAGGGTGCCGCCGCCGAGAAAGGCCGCCCGACAATCCTGGTAGCCGATCAGTCTCACCCCGGCCTCGGGGGCGAAGCCAAAGGCATGGACATAGGTCTCGCCGGAATCCCGACCGCTGGCGGGATGCTTCAGCTTGCGATTCTGAGCCAGGATGGCCCCCAGTGCGGCGACGAATCTGGTCCCCAGATGCAGTTTGTTGTAACTACTGTGGCGTTGATAGACGTCGGGCAGATTGAGCGCCAGCTCGCGATAGCTGGTCAGCCAGAGGCGGCGGGGACGATCGTCGAGATTCCGCAACCTCAGGGTCCAGAGACAGGCCGGGTCTTCCCCCGTCAGGCTGACCTCCGCCCGGGCATCGATCCGCCGCCAACCATGGCCGAAACCCAGGCGGGCACGGTCCAGTCGCTCCATGGCGTAGTCCGGCCCCACCCGGTGCATGGGGGCCTGGCCGATGGACCAGGAGCGTCCCCCCGGCCCCGGCGCTACATCCAAGTCGGTGAGATAGAAAAAGGGGCCCAGCAGCTCGGTAGGGCCATCGGCCCGACGGGTGAGATCCAACTCCTGCCCCATTCGCACCCGGCTGAAGACCCGGCAACAACCGCGTCCATCGTCGAAGAGCTGGAGGGCGAACAGGCCGTTGCTCAACTGGTGGCAGAGACGTTGGGGCGGGGGTATCTGCCCAGGAGCCCGGCTCGGCGCCGCCGCCAAGGTCCGCAGACGCCGCCTGAACACCCCCAGCAACAGCAGGCTCCCGCCGCCGAGAAAGAGCAGCGCCAGCAGGGCGATGAGGAATGGGGGGAGATCGGCGGCCCCCGGCAGTTTGGCCAGCGCCTCGGCCTGCTGCCAAGCGGCGTCCCAATCCCCACCCCGGGGGAGATAGAAGGGGATCAGCAGCGGCGCCCAGGTCGCAAAGCGCCGCAGGCCTTCGGGAATCACCCGGGTGCGCCCCGGGTGGCCGAAGTAGCGGGCGACCGCCTCATCCAGCCGATCCCCACCGACAAAGGACAGATTCACCAGGGTGGCGACCCGCAAGCCCATGTGATCGAACCAGATTAGGATCCGCAGCCAATCATAGGCCAGCAAGGCGACGAAGACGTGCAGACTCCAGTCGGCAAAGGCGCCAGGCTCCAGAGTGGTGGCCTGGAAGCTGGCGATCAGGGTACGCAAGGCGCCGTCCTGGTTATACCAGCTCGGCTCCGGGGCGATGCGCAGAAAGCTGAAGATGATGGGCGCCATCCACAACCCCCAGCGCAACACCCTGATGGTCTGCTCCACCACCCCAACCATACCCTGGCGGCTGAAAAGCCCCTGCAGCGGGCGACGACTGCGCTGCACCAGAGCGGTGAGCAAGACCAGATTGATGCCGAACAGTGGGGCGGCCAGGGACCAGTTGATCACCCCTTCGAGCGACTCGTTGAACAGGAGACGGGCGCCGCTCCCCACCTCGCCCAGGGCCATGGCCCCCCACTTGCTGAACAGGGGACGAACCACATAGTCGAGTGGCGCCAGTCCGTCCTGGAGATAGGAGACCGAGGCATATCTGGCGAACTTTCCCGCCAGGGCGGCCAACTGCATGGTATCCAGATACCAGGCGATCGCCATACCGGTAACCCCGCCAAGCAGGGCGCCGACCCAATACAGCCGCGGGGTTTGCAGATGACGACGGCGCTGCCTGAGGATCGCTTGCGTGTCGGCGAGCAGATCCACCAGGGCATAGACGGCGGCTCCCAAGACAAACCCAAAGCTACTGCGCAGCCAACTCCCCTCCCCCGCCAGGTTCCACTGCCAGGCCAGGCCCAGACCCAGACCGAGCAGCAGACCACGCCCATAGGTACGTGGATGGCGCAGGCTGAGTCGCAGCCGCATCAGGAAGGGGGCGCTGCCGTCGAAGCTTTCGACGATGGTCTTCACCAAGGGAAACACGAGGGCACCCAACGCCGCCGCGCCCCAGAGCGGGTTCGCCGTCAGCCAGTCCCAGGCCGGCGAGAAGCGAAACAACGCGACAAGCTGTACGACGCCCATGAACACCAGGCTGTACAGAGTGCCCCGAGCCACCCCCTGGCGCAGATGTTCCCAGCCCCAATAGCGACTGGGGGAACGCTGATGCAGGGCATCGAGGACAAAACCGGTGAGCACATAGGTCTCCGCCCAGAGACCGAGACAGGCGAGCGCCGCCGCCAACAGGCTGAGCCCGATGGCTGTTGCCGGTGGCGGATGCCATAGCGACACGGCCATCGCCCCCAGGTCGGCCAGCGGTGGGGAAAGTCCGGCGAACAGGGCGCAGAGGAGCAGCAGGGCATGGACCGCGGGGCTACCCAGCAACCGCCCCCGCAACAGCCAGAAGAGCCCGCACACCAAGATCTCGTTCAGCACCAGCAGGATCGCCATTCTGGTCAGGATCGCCTCACCCCAGGGGGGAAGCGTCCACCAAGCACCGATCCAGCCCTGGAGCTGGGTAAAAAGTTGCGGCGAGGCCGCTATGAGCACCCAGTGGAACAGCCAAGGCAAGACCAGCAAGCCGCTGGCCGCCGCCGGTGGCGGATGGCGTCCGGAGCGGGCGAGGCTGGTCCCCAGCACCAACAGATAGGCGCTGATGATTAACGCCGCCGAGATATCGTTGAGCAGGAAGAGATCCGCCCAGAAACGAGGCACCTGCCAGATGGGTTTGCCGGGATCGACCACCAGCGCCAGCCAGGCCACCAGGCCGAAGTCCTGGAAAACCTCGGACCAACTCAAATGTCGTCCGGCGAATACCAGGCTGAGGATGGTGGCAGCGGCCAGGGCGGTCAGACCGGCGCCCAGGCTGCGCCAGAGCGGCTCCGCAAGGCTCAGGGTGACCCAGGCCGAGGCACCGATCGCGGCCACCGCGAGCAGGACCGAGATCTCCTGGGTGCGGGCCTCCCAGGCCAGGGCCGTGAGACGGCGGTGATTCGTCATCAATTCCTCAACTCCTGCTTTGAGGTTCGTCCACGGGAGCCGGATGGGCGTTGGTGACGAACACTAAGGCGATTTCTGTCAAAAGATAACCAGCCTGCTGGTCTGTTCGTCCGCCTTCGGCGTTGCGTCAGCCGTTACAGAGCCCGCTCTGCGTCGGCTGACGCGCCTGGAAGGCGAACGAACATCCGGCGCATTCTGGTATATCTTTTTCCGGCAATCGCCTAAGAAGCCGTTTGGAACCTCCTGGCTCAGACCAAGCGTCGCAACAGAATCCGGGTCATGGCGAGGTAAATCCAGGTTGCATCGGTTCAAGTGAGTCGCTCGTGGCTTTTGCTCAGACGACCTGAGTGATTCAACCAACAGCTACCAGGGAAGCGACTCAGGAGCTGACGGGCCCCATCAGGGTCTGGCCTGCCAGCCATCGTGATCATCGCCATCAGCGCCAGTCCGAGGGTATCGATGAATAAAGGAGGTTTCCGTCCATTGCCCCTCTTTCCAGCCTCGTAGCCCCGCTTCCCGGGAACAGCCGTACATTTGACACTTTGGCTGTCCAGACAGCCGGCGGAGGGGGGCTTGTGATGCCCCCTTTTTTTCCGTAACCGCGCCCGCCAGAGGTGGTCAAGGCGTTGCCAGGTGCCGTCACCTGACCATTTGTAGAAGTGGTAGTAGACCGCGCTCCAGGGGGAAACCCGCGGGGGAGTAACCGCCAGTGACGGCCCGTTATCAGGACATACGGAATGGCCTGGATCACCTGACGCAAGCTTACCTCCCTGGGTCGGCCAACGGCTGCGGCGGCAGATGAGGCTTCATGCGATTGCCGGAAAAGAAATCGCCCCAGGTAACGCCACACCCCATCGCTCAGATGGCTCGGATAACGCTTGCGTCGTTTTTTGGGACCATAACCTTGTCTACCGCTCGGGAAATGGCCGAACCCTAACACCAAGACTCAGAATTTCCAAACAGCTTCTAAGGAGAAAACCCAAACTGAAAATTGCTGGCGATCCAAGACAAAGATAGGGAATCAAGCGACGTTATCTGTCCGAGGCAATCAAGAGCATTTCCCGGCAGAAACAAAAAAGGGGGTGCAGAATATATCGCAACCCCTTGATTTTCCTGGTGGGCCGTACAGGACTCGAACCTGTGACCACCTGATTAAAAGTCAGATGCTCTACCACCTGAGCTAACGGCCCTAAGAAGAAATAGTATAAAGAAAGCCTTTCCCGCTTACCACTTTTGGCCTTGTCTAAACTGAAATTTGATTAGCGAGTTACCTCAGCCAACTCCCGAGAAAGCGGGAAGAAGCCGGTATCCAGAGGTCAGGATAGCCATCGAAGCTACCGTCCATGGCTCTGGATTCCGGCTTCCCAGCCGGAAGGACGGCCCATCTCTTTCTCGCTGAAATAACTTGCTAATCAGAAGTCAATATCCTGATTTCCATCCAGTGCCCAGTTCTTTCTCCCACCGGACGCCTTCGGCGATCGAATCGAGCATAAGGCGCTTGCCGGAAAAAGAAATACCAGAATGCGCCGGCGGTTCGTTCGCCTTCCAGGCGCGCCAGCCGGCGCAGAGCGAGCTCTGTAACGGCTGGCGGAACGCCGAAGGCGGGCGAACAGACCAGCAGGCTGGTATTTCTTTTGACAGAAATCGCCTAGTATCCGCCATGATTCGGATCCCTCTTGCTTGGAACCATCCCCGTGACGGCTGATACCCTTCCTTCTCTCGCCGTGGATTTCTGCGGCCTCAACTTTCAAACCCCCCTGGTACTGTTGTCCGGCTGCGTGGGGTTCGGCGAGGAATATACCCGGGTCGCCGGCTTTTCCAACCGGGACGCCGGGGCCGTCTGTCTCAAGGGAACGACCCTCGAACCCAGATTGGGCAACGCCCCCCATCGGGTCTGGGAAACCCCGGCCGGCATGCTCAATGCCATCGGCTTGCAGAATCCCGGCGTCGACCATGTCGTCCGTGAGATCCTGCCCAACCTCGATTTCGAGGAGACCCACTTCATCGCCAATGTCTCGGGATCGACGGTCGAAGAATATGCCGAGGTCACCCGCCGCTTCGACGACTCGCCCATTGACGCCATCGAGATCAATATCTCTTGTCCGAACGTCAAGGCGGGAGGGGTCGCCTTCGGCAATGATCCGCTTATGTCGGCCCGGGTAGTCGAAGCCTGCCGACGGGTGACCACCAAGCCCCTGATCACCAAGCTGTCGCCCAATCAAACCGATATCGCCGCCAACGCCCGGCTCTGCATCGAGGCCGGGACCGATGCCTTTTCCGCCATCAACACCCTCATGGGTATGGCCATAGATAGCGAGCGCCGGGTGCCGGTGCTCGGCAACAACCAGGGCGGTCTGTCCGGGCCGGCGATCAAGCCCGTGGCCTTGCTCAAGGTCCACCAGGTGTATCAGGTATGCCGAATGCATGGGATACCCATCATCGGTCAGGGAGGCATCGGCTCGGCGGAGGATGCGCTGGAATTCATCATCGCCGGGGCAACGGCGGTCGGCATCGGCACCGCCCTATTCTACGATCCCCTGATCTGCCGGAAGATCAATACCGGGCTGCTGGACTATATGCAGCGCCATCGGCTCCAGTCATTACAACCTCTGGTGGGAAGCCTGCAACTCCATGCCTCCAGGCCCTGTACCTGCGAGGTCTGAGAGGAGCGCAAGACTTTCAGGCAAACGGGCCACCCTTACGGCGGCCCGAAAACAAAGGATGGATGGTCGATCCCTCAGCCACAGGTGATTTTGTTCGATTGGGGATGTTTGTGCCACCAGGGGTGTTTGGCGTGGATGAACTCCATCCATCTGGCATCGAAATCCTCGAGCAGATCAAAGTATTGGCGGGTACGCCAGCCCATCAGGCCGCCGGCATAGCGGATCACGTCCATGTCTTCCTGACCTTGCAGCAGGGTGTCCAGCAGGTGCTGCATGACGGCAACATCGTTCATGATGCCGAGGATTTCCTGCAGGCCGCGCATGTGACCGATGAAGGTATCCAGTCCGGGGGTGATGGGCATAAAGAACTCGGCGGCGTAGCGCAGCTTTTTGCATTCGATGCGGAGTTGATGCATCTCGGTGGTCGAGTTGCGGTCGACGTCGGTGCCCGCCTGCAATACCTGACGCTCCAGAAGATCCAGCAGGGTGCGGGAAAAGATACCGATACAGGCATCCAGATTATTGCGCTGCTTGCGGCTCAGCTCCGCCTGCTGCCAGGCGGAGGTCTCGTACCAGCGGGGGAAATCCTTTTTGAATTGGGCGTAACGTTCGCCGTCCAACATCTCCCGCACTGACTCATAGGCCTGGGCGCGATGCTCGAAGGCGATGGCATTGAGCTTCTCCCAGCCGGGCAGCGGCAGCTTGCCACGTACTCCCCCCAGGCTGTCTTGGATGAAGACATCCAGGTCCCGGGCCGGACCAAGCTGCCCGGCGAGCCAACCGAGTTCCCGTGCCCAATGACCGCTGACCGATCGGGGGACGGCGGAACGGAATACGGACAGGGCGGAACGCATGCGCCGGAAAAGGACGCGCATCTGGTGGACGCCCTCGATGTTCTCCCAGTTGTGGGCCGCCGCTTCCCATTCCTGGAGGCTGTTGAAGTCATGACCGAGGATCGCCGTCAGGGCGGTGCTCACGGTCTGATCGATATGGACAGGGGTCTGGGATTTGACTCGTTTTGTCGTCATAGGGGGGCTGAATTCCTGGATAGAGTTGTATTCAAGCAATCAATTAACATCACCGATTGTAACATTATCGGTCTGGCTGATGAGGAACGGCTTCCCAATCGGCCCCGTTCCCCGGAATCAGCCATCCCTCATGCCACGGTTGTCAAGGCGATGAATGACCTTATTTTGCGTACTATATTTCACCTATGAATCCAAGTGATATCCAACAGCTCACGGCGGGGACGAGCCGCACGACGGAGGGGGCCGGGCTTCCTATCCTCAACCGGGGGCTGCGCCCGGTGGTGTTTTTGTTCGTCGTCGTGGCCCTGGTCAATGTCCTGGTCATCGCCCTCGGGGTAGGGGCGCTGCGGCAAAGTCGCATCCACTATCGGGAACGGGTGGAAACCCTGACCCAAAACCTGGCCCAGTTGCTGGAGCAGAACATCGCCGCCAAGGCCAGGGTCATCGACGATGCCCTCGTCCGGGTGGTGCAGGAACTGGAGCACCAGTCGGCGGGCGGGGGGATCGACGCTGAAACCATGAATAGATTCTTGAGGATTCAGGTGTCGCAGCTCCCCGAGGTCGCGGCCATCCGGGTGACCAACGCCAGGGGGGAGGCCCTCTGGGGCAAGGATGTGCGCTCTGATGAGCCGATCAATTGCGCCGACCGCGACTTCTTCCAGACCCATCGGGAGAGCGGACAAAGGCGCCTGATCGTCACGGCACCCATCCTGGGACGGGCATCGAAACGCTGGATCGTCGCCTTCACCCGGGCCTATTTCGGACGGGAGGGTGGCTTTGCGGGAATCGTTTCGGCTTCGGTGCCGGTTGAGAGTTTTGCCGCCATCCTCTCCATCCCGGATCTGGGAGCTTCGGGCACCGCTGTCCTGCGCTACACGGATCAGGGACTTATCGCCCGCTTTCCCCCGCTCGATGGCCCAGTGGGTCAACCCGGCAACAAGCAGGTCTCGCCGGACTTCCAGGCGGCCCTGGCCTCCGGTCAGTCCGAGACCATGTTCCACTCGGCCGCCACTCCGGACGGCGTCGAACGCACCTACGCCCTCCATCGCGTCCCCGGGCTACCCTTCACCATCAGCATCGGCCTGGGATACAGGGAGTATATGTCGCCCTGGTGGGCCGAGGTCACCCGGGCAAGCTGGCTGCTGCTAGGTTTCCTATCGGCGACCCTGGGATCGGCCTGGTGGGGAAGCCGACAGTGGAAACGCCGCTTCGCCTTGCAGGAAAGGCTCGCCGAGGAAAGTGTGCGACGCCATGTCCTGATCGACAATTCCCGGGACGGTATCTCCATCCATGATCAGAACCACCGGGTGATCGACGCCAACAAGCGTTTCGCCGAGATGCTGGGTTACACCCGGGAAGAAGTCCTCAAGCTGCATACCTGGGATTTCGAGGCCGAGATGGACGAGGCTCGGATCCGCGCCGACTTCTCCAATCTCGCCGATGTCGGACGAACCTTTGAAAGCCGCCATCGGCGCCAGGATGGCTCGGTCTATGACGTCGAGATCAGCGCCAGCGGCGTCGAACTGGGCGGCCAGGGGGTGGTGATCGCCGTCTGTCGCGATATCTCCGATCGCAAGGCGTTGCAGCGTCGCCTCTATGAACAGATCCATTTTGCCGAATCCATCATCGAGCTGATGGTCGACGGCGTGGCTGTCTGCCATGCCATCCCCGATCCCCCCTATGTCCGCTTCACGGTCTGGAATCGGGCGATGCAGGTGCTGACCGGCTATGGGATGGATGACATCAACCGTCTCGGTTGGTACCAGAGTGTCTACAGCGATCCCGAGGTCCAGGAGCGAGCCAGGCAACGCATGGAACGCATGCGAGAAGGCGACGACCTGGATCACGAGCCATGGGTCATCACCCGGAAGAACGGCCAACATCGCACGGTAGAGATCTCCACCGTCATCCTTGATCGGGCGGACGCCAGGATTCCGGTGCTGGCGGTCATGCAGGACGTCACCGAGAAAAAACACCTGCTGGAAGAACTGAACCGCCACCGCCAGCGTCTGGAAGAGCTGGTCGATCAACGCACCCGACAACTGGCCAGGGCCAAGGAAGCGGCGGAGGCGGCCAATATCGCCAAAAGCGCCTTTCTGGCCAACATGAGTCATGAGATCCGTACCCCGCTCAATGCCATCACCGGCATGGCCTACCTGATCCGCCGCTCGGGGGTGACGCCCCAACAGGCGGAACGACTCGACAACATCGATACGGCTGGGCACCATCTGCTGGAGATCATCAACACCGTCCTGGATCTCTCCAAGATCGAGGCGGGAAAATTCGACATCGAGGAAAGCGATGTCGACATCCAGGCTATCGCGGCCGATGTCGTCTCCATGGTCCAGTCGCGGGCCCAAGCCAAGCCGCTTGAACTCCTGGTGGATGTGCAAGCCTTCCCTCGACCGCTGCTCGGCGACTCGACCCGCATCCAGCAGGGATGGCTGAATTACGCCGCCAATGCGATCAAGTTCACCGCCACCGGCACCATCACCCTGGGTGCCAGGGTGATAGAGGAAAGCGGCGACAACCTCCTGATCCGCTTCGAGGTCAGGGACACCGGGATCGGTATCGCCCCGGAGGCGGTGCCGAGACTCTTTTCCTTGTTCGAGCAAGCGGATAACTCCTCCACGCGGAAATATGGCGGCACCGGTCTCGGCCTGGCGATCACCAAGCGACTGGCGGAGTTGATGGGGGGCACGGCCGGCGTCGATACCCAGCTCGGGCTGGGGAGCACCTTCTGGTTCACGGCCAGGCTGAAGAAGGCGACCGCCGCCGTCCAATCCCCGGCGTCCGCCACCATGAACGCGGTCGAGGCCAGGCTGATCGAGCGGTATCCTGGCCGCCGGATCTTGCTGGTCGAAGATGATCCGATCAACCTCGAGGTCACCCAAAGCCTCCTGGAGGAGATAGGCCAGGTGGTCGATCCGGCCGAGAATGGCGCCGCGGCGGTGCACCTGGCGGGCGATAAAGACTATGACCTGATCCTGATGGACATGCAGATGCCCCGCATGGATGGCCTGGAAGCCACCCGGCGGATTCGCCGATTGCCCAGGGGAGCGGATGTCCCCATCCTGGCCATGACCGCCAACGCCTTTGCGGAGGACAGGCGGAACTGTCTGGAGGCGGGCATGAATGACTTTATCGCCAAGCCGGTGAACCCTGACGCCCTCTTCGCGACCCTGCTCAAGTGGCTGTCCCAGCGGGACGGGAACTGAGGCCGATTCCGGTGCGGTTTTCTCGCCTCGCTGGGTGCCAGCAAGCGCCTGAACCCGCCATGACCTGGGGAAGCGGGCTGGCCCGCGCAGACCTTTGCCGCGGTACGAGCGACGGCGAGCCCCGGATCAAGTCCGAGGATACGCCCACAGCCTAGATCACTTCCGGGCACGGGCGCGGCGACCCGATTCTTTGTTCTCCTAAATAGAACAATTACATTTATAATGACTATATTGTTCTCTTAATAAGAACAAAAACCGGCCATTTTCGACCCATGCCCGGAATGGCCAAGTGAGGATACCCTCCTCCCGGGTCTTTCTCTCAGCGACGGATTCAGGACCGGAGCCCGCGCCCGACCAGTCGGAAACTGGAAACCGCAGCTTTTTGTCATCTCGGCGCCCGGTATTCAATTAGGACGCTGGTATAAATCCCTCCCCGAACATTGAATTTGGCTTTGAGGCGCATATACCTGGGCTGGGCGGTAGCCACCAGATGATCGAGGATCTGGTTGGTGACGGCTTCATGGAAGGCACCCTGGTCGCGGAAAGACCAGATATAGAGTTTCAGCGACTTCAACTCGATACAGAGTTGCTCCGGAATGTATTCCAGATAGAGGACGGCAAAATCGGGTTGACCTGTTTTGGGGCAAAGACAGGTGAACTCGGGTAGGCGGATTTTGATGCGGTAATCGCGCTCGGGATTGGGATTGGGGAAGGTCTCAAGCTTGGTTGAAGGCTCAGTTGGCATAGTTCGATCCGAGGTAGGGGGACAAAGTCAAGGGATTTGAAGCCGGGGTGTGTCCAAGCCGGTGATCGAGACGAACCCTGTGCCCAGGAAACCTTTCCCCCGGCCCGGAGATTCGGTCCAGGACAGCTCGTCGGAATGACCGACCAGCCCGCCTCAAGAGACAGGCTAGATCTGAGCCACCACTTTCAGCCGGTTTTGCAGGTTTAGCGCCTGACGAAAGGCCTCCTTGAGGATGCGTCGGTCGATATCGTTGAGGGTGTCCGGGTCCAGATAGTTGTCCGGCTTCTCCCCCCGGGCCGCGGCCTCCTGCTGGCGTTTCAGGCGCAGCATCTGGATAAAGTAGAAGGCATCGCTCCAGGCATTGACCTCGCTGTCGGAGATGTCGAGGGCGTTGGCCGAATCCTGCAGGCGCTGCACCGTGCCGGTAGCCTGGATCCCGGTGGCAAGGGCGAAGATCCGCGCGGCGTCGACGAAGATGGAGGCACCATTGCGTTTGAGGTCGAGAGTGTGTTGACGACCCTCGTGTTCATCCAGACTGAAATCACGGATCATCCCCAGTGGCGGGCGATGATGGCTCAGGGCGATCTCCCCCAGGGGTTGCAGGAATTCCTGACGGTCTTTGGCTTTGCTGGTGACCCAGTGCCTGAGGGTGAAGGCCAGCTTTTCGTTGCCCCAGAGGGGGCGGAAGTCGAAAAAGATCTTGGCGGAGCGCAGGGTCTGGGGGTCCGGGTGGTCGATCCAATGGGAGAAGGTCTGTTTCCATTCCTCCAGACTCAGGCACCAATCGGGATTGCTCGCCATGACGTTGCCGGCGCATAGGCGGAAGCCACAACGGGCCAGGGCCTCGTTGACATGGCAGGCGATACCCAACAGCCGATTCCGTTGCTCGGGATGGTTGTCCTCGATGAACACCAGACCGTTGTTCTGGTCCGACGCCAGGGTCTGTTCCATGCGCCCTTCCGAACCGAAGGCCAGCCAACAGACGTTTCTGGCACTGAGGCCGGCATGGGCGAGTTCGAGCCGGATCAGGCGTTGGGTGATCTGGTCGTTGAGGATGGATACCAGCTCGGTGAGTTGGGCGGCATTGACCCCCTGAGCCAGAAGGTTGCGCGCCAGCAAGCGGATATCGGCGGCCAGTTTGCTCAGGTTCGGCACATCCCCGGCAGCGGCGATAGCGGTGTTGATCTGGGTCACGCTCAGCCGCTGCAGGGCGAAGAGATCCGTCTCCGAAACCATGCCCAGAAGTTGATCGTCCTGGACCACGGGGACATGGTGGAAACCATGCTTGGCCATGACCATGGCCGCCTCGAAGGCGGTCGCCGAGGGGGGAAGAACCTGGGGGTGGGAGCGCATCAGCTCACCGATCGGACGCTCGTTGCGATACTGACCATCGGCGATGAGGTTACGGAGGTCCCGCAGGGTGAAGATGCCCCTGAGACGGCCCCCGACATCGGTGATGAGGAGCGCGCTTACCCCGGCATCCCGCATCATCTGTACGCCCTCCGCGACTGGAAGCTCCTGATGGCAGGCGACCGGCGAGCGCCGGATGAGATTGAGCAGGGGTTCCCCCAGGGGTTGATTGGTGAGAGTGACGGCATAGTCCGACTGTACCCGGCGCTGGGATTGTTCCAGGAGCGAGGCCATGCGGCGGGTACAAAAGTTGGCAAAGGTCGCCGATTGCTCGATCAGGGCGTCGAAATCATCGTCCGGCAGGGCATAACAGAAGGTGTCCTCCAGGGCGTTAAAGGTGAGTACCGTCGGTCGCTTTCCGATGAGCGAGCCAACGGGCAACATGTCCCCCTCTTCCAGGTAGATGGTGGCGCTACGCCCGCCGGTACCAGCGACCGAGCCCTGCTTGATGATCAAGAGCCGATCGGGAACGCCATGGTTGGGATCGATGAGGGTGGCACCGGCGGAGAAATAGCTGAGGGTCAGGCGTTCCACCAAAAAGCGTAGATGTCCCTCTTCCATGGCATCGAAGGGGGCGTAGCGCTTGAGGTCGGTGGTGGTGGCCTGAAACAGGCTGGGCGCCATACTGGATGTGGATTTGGTACTCATAGACGGACGGAGAAGATCAAACGACAACGAATAAGTAGCATCAACGCACCCATTTCACCCAGCGTTGGGCTTGCTCGTGATCCATGAGATGGGCAAAGGTCTTGGAATTGTGCTGACGCGATTTGTTCAACAGGACGAGAAAGAGTTGGGCGGTGGAGAGGGCATCCGCCAGAGCCGAATGTCTGGAGTAATTGTTGATCTTGAATTGCCCGGTCCAGTCGTCCAGGGAACGACGGACATGGGCGATCTCGGGGTACAGCGCCGGGGCCAGAAAGGCCAGGTCGAGCCAGGGCCATTTGAGTTGCAAACCCAGGAACTTCCGGCAGCCGGTTTTTATGGCGGTCTCGTCGAAGGCGACGTTGAAAGCCACCAGGGGAGAGGAGTCCAGATAGTCGAGAAAATCCAACAGTGCCTTCACCGGCGGGATGCCCTCCCGCTGGGCGGTGCCGCCGATGCCATGGATGAGGATATTCTCCGGGGTGCTGGCGGCTTCCTGGCGCAGGATGGCCTCGAAACTGTCGGTAATCTGGATGCGCCCGGCCACCACGGCCACGGCGCCGATGGCGATGAGGCGATCCTTGGCCGGATTGAGACCACCGGTTTCCACATCCACCACCACATAGCGCGATTGTTCAAAGGGGAGCCTGGTATCCGGACGTCGCCCGGATCGCCACAGCTGTAGTCGGGCTTTCTCCTCTTCGGCGAGTCTGGGACGAAGGGGCAGCAAACGCGCAAGCAGATTATGTGCGATCGCAGCAAACTCGTTCCGGGATCGTGAAGAGGCCTCTCCGAGGTCCTGGGGGAGACCGCCGGAGTGGTACTGTCGCAGGGAGGAGAGTGGTAGGAGGTTGTTTGAGCCCATCTGTTGCGAGCCTTATTGAGTTATACCAGCTGTGGCGGACGCGCTCCGCTTATCCTCCCCGCATGAAGAGGAGGGCTACCCGGGCGATTGCCGGAAAAAGATATACCTGAATGCGACGGCTGTTCGTCCGCCTTCCAGGCGCGCCAGCCGGCGCAGAGCGAGCTCTGTAACGGCTGGCGTAACGTCGAAGGCGGACGAACAGACCAGCAGGCGGGTATATTTTTTGACAGAAATCGCCCCATGACCGTGCCTATTGTCCAACCATACCTTGGCGGATCGAGATCTTCAACCAAGCAGGGATTGTGACTGGGATCACGAGTCTCCCCTGGGGACCTCCCTGAGGCCGGATTCCGGAGCTGAAGGTCGGGGAACCCCTATAACTGATAATCCATTTCCAGCCATTGTTGCAGTCGCTTGCCCTGTTTGAAGGCATATTTGAGCATCAACTGATTGAGGTCGTTGAGCGAGGAGGGATCGAGGCGGTTTTTGGCATCCAGATGGTCGCTTTCGAGCTGTTGCTGGATGCGGAAACGTTGGATCAGGTAGAAAGCCTCGGTGGCGGCGGCCACATCCTTGGGGGTGCGACGCAGGGCCTTGGCCGTGACGCGCAGGCGCTCGCCGGTATTGGTAGCCCAGACCCCCTGGGCGAGACTCCAGACCCGGGCGGCATCGACGAAGGGACGACTCCCGCGCAGCTTGAGGTTAATGGTATGGGGATGCTTCTTGCCGCCGTCATAGACGAAGTTGCCGATCCAGCCCAGCGGCGGCTGACAGGTCAGGGCCTCCTCGGCCATGGCGCGGAGAAAGAGCGGGCGGCTCGGGGAACGGGGCGACAGCCAGGTACGCAGGGCATCCGCCAGCTCATAACGCCCGTAGAGGGGACGGAAATCAAAAAAGATGGTGCTGTTGAGCAGCGCCTTGGGGTCCGGGGTGCTCATCCAGGTGTCGAATTTCTGCTGCCATTCTCCCAGACTCAGACACCACTCCGGGTTACCGGCCATGATGTCGCCCTTGCAGAGGGTGAAGCCGCAGGTATCCAGGGCCCGGTTCACCGACTGGGCGAAGGGGAGGAAGGTCTGACGCAGGCGGTCGTTCCCTTGTTCGTCGGCCGGCAGAAAGATCAGACCATTGTCCTGATCGGTGGCAAAGGTCTGTTCGATCCGCCCCTCGGAGCCGAATACCAGCCAACACCAAGGCAGGGGGGGCAGGTCATGTTCCTCCTCGATCAACTCGATCACCCGCATGGCGATGAGATCGTTGAGAGAAGACATCCACTCGCACAGGGTCTCGACCCCCATGCCGGCGAAAAAAAGTTCGCCACCCCTGGCTCGAACCTCATCCGCCGCCCTGGCCAGGCCCTCGACATCCACCGCCGCGGCGATGATTGCAGCCAGCTCTTCCGCCCCGCCACCGCGCAGACCGAAGATGTCCGCTTGAGAGACCAGATTGAACAGGCGGCCATCGGCCTCCACCAGCACCAGGTGTTGCATTTGGTGCTTGGTCATCAATACCGTCGCCCGGTGCACCTGGGCGTCAGCCGGTAGGGTGACGGGGGCCCCGGTCATGGCGCTCACCACGGGTTCGCCCAAACCGCAGTCCTCCATGGCGATGCCTTGTACCAGATTCTGTAGGGTGAGGATACCGAGCGGCAGTTGGCTCTGGGGATCGACCACCACGGCGGCGTCCGCCTTGGCCTGGTGGATCTGCAACAGGGCGTCCTGCACCCTGGTAGTGGGGGACACCACCACCGCCGGATGTCTGGGGATGCGGCGCAGGCTGCCGTATTCCATACCTGTGTAGGCCTCGGTGAGGATCTTGGCTTCTGATGGGGAGTGCGGCATCTGAACTTCCCTCTCAAGGTCAATGAGGTTCAAGGAGTGATAGGGAGCACGCCGATTGCGCTCCTATCCGCCGGGATGGCGATCCGGGACATCCGAGCCTCTCAGGTCGCTTGGTTTTCGAGCATGGACTTGACCTTGGCCACCAGGTCCCGGGTGGAGAAGGGTTTGGAGATATAGGCGTCGGCGCCGATGGACAGTCCCTTGGCGATCTCAGCTTCGCGGCCCTTGGCGGAGAGCATGAGGACACGCACCCCGGCCAGGGCGGAGTCGGCGCGGATTGCCTGACAGACCTCGAAACCGTTGAGCTTGGGCATCATGACATCGAGCAGCACCAGATCCGGTGGTTGGTCACGGAGGCTGCGTAGTCCTTCCTCGCCATCCCGGGCCACCCGCACCTCATAACCTTCCCGGCGCATCAGGTATTCGAGGGAGATCAGGATATTTTGCTCGTCGTCGACGATGAGAACTTGTTTGGTCATGGCGGCGTCAATCATCCTCGCTGGGGTCGGTATCGACCCGTGGTAATTGGAAATAAAAAATGGCCCCCTGATCCGGGACGTTTTCCACCCACAGCCGACCGCCAAGGTGTTCGATGATCTGGCGGCTGATGGGGAGTCCCAGGCCGGTACCCACGGGCTTGGCGCGTCCGCCGACCTGGCGGAATTTCTCGAAGATAGCCGACTGCAACTCCGGCGGGATGCCGGGTCCGTTATCGGCGATACTGACCTGGTAGGCCCGATACACCTCCCTCAGGCTCAGCCAGACCTCCCCCCGCGGCTGGGGAACGAATTTCCCGGCGTTGGAGAGCAGGTTGATCATCACCTGCAACAAACGATCCCGGTCACCGCGCACCAAGGCGGGTTGTCGGGGGAGATCGAGATGGACCTTTACCCCTTTTTCGCGGAGGAGTTGCTCGGTGGTGGTCAAGGATTCGCGCAGGATCTCGGCAAGATCCACCTCTTCGATCTGCCATTCGGCATTCCCCGACTCGATCTTGGCCAGGTCCAACACTTGGTTCACCAGTCGGGTCAGGCGCTCGGTCTCGCTGACGATGATGGCGAGAAAGCGGGTGCGTTCCGCCGCATCGATGTCGGGGTCGTCGTGCAGGATCTCGGAAAAGGCGCGGATCGAAGCCAAGGGGGTACGGAGTTCATGGGTCACCGAGGACATGAAGTCATCTTTCAGCCGGTCCAGCTCCTGGAGTCTGTTGTTGGCCGCCTTGAGTTCGGCGGTGGCAATTTCCAGCTCCCGGGACTTTTGTTCCAGTTCCTTGCTGTAGGCGCGGATCTGCGAGGCTTCGTCGAGGATGTTCATCACCTCGTCCAGGCCGAAGGGCTCCTCGGTGACCACCGAAGCCACCATCACCCGCGCCGAGGCGCTGCCGATGGCCCCCGCCAGCAGGGTTTCGGCGAAGTTCACCGTCTCGGCATCCGCCGGCAGGGCAGCGGTGCCTTTGAGCCCCCGCGCGCGGGCGTGGGCGAAGAAGGCTTGATGGGCGCGTTTCTGTCCGAGGAAGCGTCCAGCCAGGGTCAGGAGTTCGTTCACTTCCGCCCGTCCCCGCCATAGACCGGTTTTTCCCGGGCGATCCCGTTTCAGGGCATCGACGAAGACCGTGGCCTGGGTGGTTTCGGTGGCGGTGGGGCCACGGGTGAGGGAGACCAGGATAAAGGTGCCGAGATTAGCCGCCAGACTCCAGAACAGGCAGTGGGAGATCTCGTCCAGACCGCCGAGACCGAAGAGAGCCTGGGGTTTGAGCCAGGCGATGCCGAAGGGACCCAATTCCAGGAACTCCCGTGGCAACCAGCCCGACTTGGAGAAGGACGGCAACAACAGGGTATAGGCCCAGACCAGGAAGCCCCCGGTCAGCCCGGCGAAAGCCCCTTCCCTGGTGCCGCCACGCCAATAGAGACCACAGATGATCACCGGCGCGAATTGGGCGACCGCGGCGAAGCTGATGAGCCCGATGCTGACCAGGGCATAAGCCTCGCCGGCCAGGCGGAAGTACAGGTAGCCCAGCAACAGGATGGCGAAGATGGCGCCCCGGCGCACCCCGAGTAGGACCGAGGTGAGGTCCTCCGGCGGCGTGACGCGCCGCCAGCGGTGCAGCAATCCGGGCATCACCAGATCATTGCAGACCATGGTAGAGAGGGCGGTAGTCTCCACGATTACCATGCCGGTCGCCGCCGAGAGCCCACCAAGATAGGCGAGCAGCGCCAACCATTCCTGCTGGTAGGCGATGGGGAGGGCCAGTACGAAGGTATCGGCATCGACTCCGCTGGGGAATTGCAACTTGCCAGCCAGGGCCAGGGGGAGAACGAAGAGATTGATCAACAACAGGTAGAGCGGAAACATCCACAAGGCCCGCCGCAGATGGCGCTCGTCGCTGTTCTCCACCACCCCGACCTGAAACTGGCGCGGCAACATCATGACCGCCAGCGCCGAGAGAAAGGAGAGGGAAAACCAGGCGTCATAGCCGCCCACCGCCGGGGCCAGCAGGGGTTTGAGTATGCCGGCGACCTCGGCCCGCTCGAAGATATCGGTGAAGCCGTCGTAGAGAACATAGGTGACGAACACGCCGACCAGGGTCAGGGCCACCAGCTTGACGATGGACTCGAAGGCGATGGCCGCCACCATGCCTTCATGACGTTCGCTGGCGTCCAGATGGCGGGTGCCGAACAGCACCGTGAACACGGCCATCACCAGGGCAACATAGAGCGCCGTATCCTGCCACACCGGCAGGGCGCCGGAGCGGCTCGGCATGACGATTTCCGGGTAGTGGAGCAGGATGGAAAAGCTGTTGGAGACGGCTTTGAGTTGCAGGGCGATGTAGGGCACGATGCCGACCACCGCGATCACCGTCGCCAGGCCGCCCAAGAGATGGCTCTTGCCGTAGCGGGAGGCGATGAAATCGGCGATGGAGGTGATGCGCTGAGTCTTGCTCACCCGCACCATCTTCAACATCAGGAACCCCCAGAGGGCCGCAGCCAGGGTCGGTCCCAGGTAGATGGGCAGGAAACCGACACCCACCGCCGCCGCCCGACCCACACTGCCGTAATAGGTCCAGGCGGTGCAATAGACGCCGAGGGAGAGGGCGTAGACCTGGGGGTGGGTGATTACCGAACGCCCCGCGTCTGCCCGCCGATCCCCCCAGTAGGCGATAGCGAACAGCAGCCCCAGATAGAGGAAGGAGGCGGTGGCGATCAAGGGGCCGGTGAGCACGGCCTTCCTCCGCGACTCAGATTGGGCCGGAAAGGACTCATCAGTCGTCCCGACCCGAGATCCAAGCCATGACGGCGATCAATCCGGTCCAGACGACAAAGAGATAGACATAGAGACCAGGGATGGCAAGCCAGGAGGTCGGCTGGTCGAAGAGCGAAAGCAGGGGGTAATTGAGGAGCACCACCCCGGCCAGAAACACAGCCACCAATCGTTGCGCACTCAGCGTGGATCGCCGCATCGGCTTCCCCCTTCGGTCACTGAAAAGAATTTCTCTCCAGTATAGCCAGCCGTATCGGCGGCGGGAGATCCTCGGCCCACCACACGACAGAGGCTCTTGCCCGGCGCTTGGTTCTTCGAGACCCGGTGTGGGCAAAAAAAAGCCCCCGTTGGAGCCGGGGGCTTGGTAAACCCAAATGAAGTCTATGAGTTTAGTGGGCGGAGGCCGCCTCGGCGTGGATGCCGGTATTCTGGCGCACGTAGAGCTCGTCCCACATCTCTTCCGCCCGCTTATCACGGGTGAAGAGGGAGAGGAGGATCACTGTCAGGAAGCCCAGCGGGATGGAGATGATGCCCGGGTTCTTCAACCTGAGCCAAGGCTTTTCCAATCCCACCATGCTGGTCTTTTCCGCCTCCGCCTTTTTCATGGTGTCTTCGGCGGTCTTGACCTTGGCCTTGAGGTCATCGACGCTTTTCTGCGCCTTGGCCTTGGCGGCGTCATCGGCCGCGGCCGCGAGTTCGGCTTCCGCCTTCGTCAGGTTCTCCCGGAGTCCGGGTTTGGCCGGTTTGGCGACGCTGGCCGGGGCAGCCGGGGTGGCGGCCTTACAGTAGGTGAAGATTTCACAGAGAAAGCCTTCACCGGGTTTGGCCGGGGCGGCGGGTTTGGCCTCAACCGCCGCTTCGCCGTCCAGGAGCTTCTTCTGCGCCTTGGCCACGTCCAGCGGATAGGTCATGTTCGGCGAGACCATCACCAGGGCGATGGCCGAGAAGGCGCCGATGATCATGCCGGCGAAGATGCCATAGGTATTGGCCTTTTTCCAATAGAGGGTGAGGAAGACCGCCGGCAGATTGGAGGAGGCGGCGACCGCGAAGGCCAGCGCCACCAGGTGGGCCACATTCTGACCCTTGGCGGCGATACCCACATAAATGGCGAGGGCGCCGACGATGACCGAGGCCACGCGGGCGGCAACCACCTGCTCCTTGGGGGTGGCATGCTCACCACGGAAGACACCGACATAGATGTCATGGGCCATGGCGGAGGCCGCAGCCAACACCAGACCGGCCACCACAGCGACGATGGTGGCGAAGGCCACCGCGGCGACGAAGGCGAGGAAAAGATTGCCGAGATAGGAGTCGGCGCCGCCACCCACGTACTGAGCGAGCAAGGGGCCGGCCATGTTGCCGCCCTTGTCCATCCCGGCGATGACGGCCGGACCCACGTTGATGGCCGCGCCCATGCCCAGGAAGAGGGTGAGGACGTAGAAACCGCCGATGATGGCCATGGCCCAGATCACGGACACCCGGGCGTCCTGGGCCGTCGGCACGGTGAAGAAGCGCATCAGGATATGGGGCATGCCGGCGGTGCCAAGCACCAGGGCCATCCCCAGGGAGATCTGGTCGATCGGGCTCTTGAGGAACAGACCGGGTTCCAGGAAACGTTGCCCCTTTTCCAGATCGCTCATGCCAGCGGCGGCATCGCCCAGCACCTTGGCCACCTGGGCCTGCACCTTGGGATCCTTGACCACGGCATCGAGGAAGCCGGGCAGGCTGAAGCCGAACTTGCCCCAGGTGAAAAGCACCAACAGGATGGAGGCAGTGACCAACAGCACGGCCTTGACGATCTGTACCCAGGTGGTGGCCTTCATGCCGCCGAACACCACATAGGACAGCATCAAAACGCCCACGACCGCGACCGAGATCTCGTACTCGATACCGATCAGGGTCTTGATCAGCACGCCGCCGCCGACCATCTGGGCCGTGAGGTAGAAGGTGGAGACGGTGATGGTGGAGATGGCCGCCACGGTCTTGGAGGCCTTGGGATTGTTGCGGAAGGCCAGGACATCGCCGAGGGTGTATTTGCCGATGTTGCGGCATGGTTCGGCGATGACCAGCAGCACGGTGATATAGGCGACCAGCCAGCCTACCGAATACATGAAGCCGTCATACCCATAGAGGGAGATGAGGCCGGCGATGCCGAGGAAGGAGGCGGCGGACAAATAGTCGCCAGCGATGGCCCAACCATTCTGTACCCCGGTCACCGAGCGCCCGGCGGCATAGAACTCGGTGGTGGTACGGGTCTGTTTGGCCGCCCAGTAGGTGATATAGGCGGTGACGGCGATGATGGAGCCGAAGACGGCGAAGGTCATCCATTTGAACTTGTCGGCGACGGCGCCATCGGCGAGGGCGACGCCGCAGACGGCCGCCATCGCCAGGGCGGTGAGCAAACCAAATTTTCTTGGTGTGTTCATTTGATGGCTCCTATGCGGTTGGCCTCCTGGATGATCTCCTGGGCCATGCTGTCGAACACCTTGTTGGCCCGCTGGGCGTAAACCCCGGCGATGGCCCAGGCGACGACGAATTCAGACATGGCGAAGAGGATGCCGAAATTGACTGGACCCCAGAGCTTGACCTTGAACAGGTCCTGGTAGTAGGCGGCCCCGATGGGCAGCAGGAAGTAGTAGACAACGGAAAAAATCATCAGGCCCCAGAGGAACCTCGTTTTCTTCCTATGTAGCGACTGGAAGCGTGGGTCGCGATCGATCGCTCCCCAATCCAACCGAGCGTTGGCCATTTTTCTAGTCTCCGAATGGTTTAGAGTAGCCAGTTTTGCCCGCCGCCAGTGTAATTCTTGTAAACCCTGATTTGGCGACTCGAGCGACGTTACACTAAAACCACAGACCAGAAAAGCGGTCGGGCTCTCTCACGGCCTTTGATGGGATCGGGATTGGTGGCGAAATACCGACGGTAATTTGGGCGAAAGAGGCCTGAAACCTTCCCCCTGGGTTATCCAGCTCACCGAGTCCGGCTTAGAAACTAAAAAAGTTTTCCAATAAGGACTGTAACTTACGTGCTTGGCGAAAGGCCTCCTTGAGGATGCGTCGGTCGAGATCATTGAGCCAGTCGGGGTTCATACGATTATCCGAACCGCTCCCAAGGGGATCTTTGTTTTCACTTTGATGACGTAGCCGGATCTGCTGGATGAACAACAGCGCCGACACCCAGGCCTCAATCTCCGTCGCTTCCATATTCCAGGCCCGTCCCGCGGCTCGGAGCCGGGCGAGGGTGTTGGTTTCCGACACCCCGGCACGGAGAGAAAAGATTCGTGCGGCGTCGACGAAGGGGGTGATGCCGTTGAGTTTCAGATCCAGGGTGTGCTGATGCTCGCCCTTGGATTCGACGACGAAATCCCGTACCAGCCCGAGCGGCGGCGCGTTACCGATGGCGTTTTCCGCCATTTTGCGCAGGAATTGCCAGTTTTCCTTGATGGTGGTGTTGAGCCAGTGGCGCAGCTCGGTGCACAGAGACTCGATACCATAGAGGGGCCGAAAATCGAAAAAGATTGTGGCATGCAAGAGGGCCGGGCGGTCGCCGCGGTGGATCCAATTGCCGAAGGTTCCCTGCCACTCCTCCAGACTGAGACACCATTTGGGGTTGCTCGCCATGACCCCGCCTTTGCAGAGGCTGAACCCGCAGGCGTCGAGAGCGGCATTCACCCCTTCGGCGAAGGGAAGGAGCTTTTTGCGTACCGATTTTTCTGTTTCACCATGGGGGACGCGGAAGATCAGGCCGTTGTCCTGGTCGGTCACCAGGGTTTGCTCGCAACGCCCCTGGGAACCCAGGGCCATCCAGCAGAATTCGATCTCTCCTGGACGGGTGCGTTCAAGCTCCAGTTGGATGACCCGGCGGGTGAGGCTGTCATTCAAGGAGGTAATGATCTCGGTGATGTGCTGGGCGTTGACACCTTGGGCGATCAGGTTACGGGCGAGCAGGCGAATGTCGGCGGCGCTCTGGATCAGACGCTCCAGACTGGGGGCGAGGCGGATGGTCTCGGCCACCCGGGTGGCGCCCAGTCGCTGTAGGGCAAACAGGGTCTTCTCGGAGACCACACCGACCACCTGGTCATCCCGGGTGACCACGATGTGATGGATGCCGCGGGCCACCATGGTGAGCATGGCCTCGAAGGCGGGGGCCGAATCCAACAGGGTAATAGGATCGGGTTGCATCACCTCGTCGATGCTTTCGGTGAGATTGCATCCCGAATACACGAGTCGATTGCGAAGATCGCGCAGGGTGAAAATCCCGGCCGGGGCACCCCGCTTGTCCAGGATGACGATGGAGCCCACATCCTGGGCATGCATGGTGTCTATCGCCTTACCCAAGGTTGTCCCCAGGGGGCAGGTCACCGGCTGGCGCTGCAACAGGCTCCCCAGGGGCGCTTGCAGCGACTGACCGGCGGCCTCGGGTTCGGTAAGGTCGCGCAAGGCCCGTCGGCTATGTTCCAACAGGGTCAGGGTGCGACGGCGGCAATAGTCCTGGAACACCAGCGAGCGTTCCAGCAGGCGCTCGAAGTTCGCCCGCTCCAGGCGGTAACAGGCGGTCGCCTCACGGGCGCGGAAGGCACTGGTGACCGGTCGATTCGTCAGCAAGGCCGCCAGAGGAAAACATTCCCCCACGCAGAGTTCCTGCCGCAGGCTTTCATCCCCGACCCGGGCTTGTTCCGGCTCGCCCAGGATGCAGCCTTCGGCGATGATGAAGAATTCCTTCGGCTCCTCCGGGCCGGGCACCAGTACCAAGTCGCCGGGGGCATATCTGGAATATCTGAGGTGGTTCGCCAGTCGTTTCAGGTCATCCTTATCCATGCGGTTGTAAGGTGTATGACGGCTGAGATCCTTGATGATGTTCGCTACCGACATCGTCGCTACGCCTTCGCCCTTGTTCGCGGTGGGATTCTGGTCCTGCTTGGGGATCATGCTGACTCTCTTGCTGGGGCACTGGACATATAGAAAGGTAATGAATGCGGGGTTGGGATCTCAGGCTGTTGGCGAACCTTACTTCACCTATGACGGCAAGACAGGGAAATAAATTCCATTATGGCAGAGTCGGGCAGCAATCATGATGCGATGCATCAATAGCGGTTCGGTAGCGCTGTTCAGTAGCCCCCTACCCGGCTCAACAGCCGTCTTCCCAGAGAGCGGAGAGATCCAGAGAATCAAAACAGAGGCCCAGTCGAAGCTTCGCCGCTGGCTCGATGCCGCCAGCCCGCATTTTTCACCGGCTGCCGTAGCGAGGGCGTCGAGAGGCCGTTGTGGTGGGGCGCACGCAGGCATCGGCGGCGAAGGCGTAGCTGACACTACGTCGAGCCGAGGATTCCGAGTACGTCCCGCCACAGCGAGCCTTTCGGCGTCCGCAGTAGGTGGCTGGTGAGAAATGCGGGCCAGCCCAGAGCCGGGAGCCGATCTGGGCTCCATGAGCGTAACCCTTCGCTCCCTTGCCCGCCCGCAAGTGAGGGGTTGGGGCAATCGCGCTATGAGGCCGGGAAGGGAAAACTCGACAACAAGCCCCGTTGCAGTTCTGCCAGCGCCTCCCGCCGATAGCTCGCCGCCAGCCGCTCGATATCGGCAGGGTTGAAGTGTTCCAGGGTCAGGGGTTGCGGCTCCATGATGCCGAAGGCGCTGTAATAGTCGCGGAACTTGAAGCGGGCGCCGCGCACGGCGGAGGAGAATTCGAACCAGGCATTCGGGAGACCAAAGGCATCGGCGACGATCAGTCCGTGCAGGCTGGAGGAGAGGATGAACTCGCAGCCGGCGATCGCCCGCAACACCTCCAACGGCTCGGCGAGGACGTCGATCAGCCGCGCCTGAGGGATGAGTTCCTGTAACCTCTGCACCGCCGGATGCCGCTGGTCCTTGTAATGAGGCACCAGGCCGAGGGCGTGGCGTTTGGGAAGGCTGGCATGGTCCGGCAACAGACAGGCCGCCAGCAATCCAGGATCGCCCAGAACCGGCCTGGGCAAACCGCGAATCATGGCCGCGGAGGATTGGCCGCGCAGGGCGTGATACTCATGATAAGCCGTCACTTGGGGCCCAGCGGCGATAAAGCCCGTGCCCCAGATGTGCAGCCGCCGGTTCCACCAGTGATGTTTGACCCGCTGCAGGAGGCTGCCGATCGCCACCAGGTCGCAACCGTTGGGCGGGGTATGGACGACCTCCCGTCCGGAGAGTTCCCGCACCAGACAGGGTGACAGCCAGTCGCCGAAATTCTTCCGTCCCTGTTTCAGACTGCTCGACCAATACAACTTCAGCGGCTTCATCGCTCCCTCTTGGTGGCGTCCCTGGAGCTGAATATTACATCCCCTGGACCCGGTATGAATTCTTGGCCTGGATCAAAGAACCTTTTATGGATTGTTGCTAACTTACTCAATGCTTCAATTGGAAAAACTAATAAAGAGGATTTTATTGATGAACAACGCTAGCAACCATAACTTCAATCGACGCGATTTTCTGAAAGGCATGGCCACGGCCGCGGTCGCCGGCTTGGTCGGTCCGGCTGAACTCTTGGCTTCTTCTTCATCCTCGGCGGGGAGTTCCAGTTCCTCTCTGCCCGGACGACTGCAATCTTATCCGACGATCAACGCCACTCCGGGAAGCGAAAAATATTGGCAGAAGGTGCGGCGCGCCTTTGCCCTCCCCAGTAATTATATCCACATGAATACCGGCACCACCGGTTCGCAACCAGTGTTTTCCTTGAATAATCTGGCGGTCTACAACCTCTACAAGAGCGAAGATCCCAGGGATTGGCAAACCAATCTCAACGCCGACTTCCCCGATCTCTTCCCCATCACCCCTTCGGCGACCACGGCGCGGCAAACCGCGGTCGCCAACATCTATGGGGCCTCACCGAGCGAGATCGTCCTGAGCTACAACACCACCGACGCCTGTAACCTGATCTTCTCCGGCACGCCCTGGCAAGCGGGAGATCGCATCATCACCACCAGTTTCGAGCATCCGGCCCTCGCCGGTCCCATCGCCTGGGCCCGGGACTATCATGGCGTGGATGTCGTCATCATCGACATCCCCTCCAATTTCACCGCCAGCATCACGGTCAATGATGTGCTGGACTGGTTCGAACCCGCCCTCGCCGCTCCCCTGGGGCCAGGCAACAAACAGTACCTTGCCTTCTCGGAGATCTTCTACAAGAACGGCCTGCGCATGCCGGTACCCGAGTTGTGCGCCCTGGCCCAAAGTTATGGCGCCTATACCATCGTCGACACCGCCCACGGCTGGGGCATGTTGCCTATCGACTGTCACGCTTACGGCGCGGATTTCATCGCCGGGGCGGGACACAAATGGCTGTGCGGTGGCCCGGGGACGGGTATCTGTTATGTACGTACCACGGGTAGCAACCTGCCGCCCTTCGCCATGGGCAACTTCTTCCTCTACGGCAATCTCTTCCAGAATCCCAGCAGTTGGTATAACAGTCGCGGCTGGCCGCCGAGCACCTATATGCAACTGCGCGGCGAATCCAATACCCCGGCGCTCTTCGCCATGACGGACTCGCTGTCCTTCTTCGACTACATCGGGATCGGGAACATCCACCAGCGCGGCATCACCCTGGGGAACTATCTCAAGGCCAAGATCGCCACCCGCTGGGGCGCCAATGCCCTCTGGGTGCAACAGAACCCGGACAGCCGCTTTGCCACCGCCCTCACCTCCTTCAATCCCTTCCAGGCCAAGGATGACTCCGGTCAGTACGCCACCATGAACACGGCCATCAACGCCATCCTGGCCGCCCTCGCCGCCGAGTCGCCGAAGATCTACGTCCGTTCGGTCACCTGGCGCAACAGCCAGACCGATCCGGCCGACAACCGCGTTGGATTCAGGATCTCCACCCATGCGATGTACAACAACTTCGATGAGGTCGACCATGTATTCAACCGTCTGGTCTACCACGTGAACGCCAGCGGCCTTCCCCAATTGAGCTGACGCCCGCCCTGACTGTCTCTTGACAGGCTCTGGCCCCGGTCCACGACCGGGGCATTTTTCCGCCGATTCCGTCCACTATCGAGCGATACCGGCGCTCGCCTTCGATGGCTCCGGGCATCGACGAAAGATGGCCATTATTTGTTCTTTTTAAGAGAACAATTCAACAATCTAGAGGGGTATTATTCTCCATAAGAGAACGAAGAATCGGGCTTTAGAGTCCCGGCCCGGGAGCCGCCCAGCAACATCCGGAGCCAGGTGAGCTGGCATCGGTATTACAACTTGTCGTACTTGGTCGAGCGCCCTCGGGCCTTGTCTACCGGGTACTTGAGACGGTTGAGCGCCATTTTGTCCCGTACCGCCGCATCGATATCTATCCCCAGATCCCGCGCCAGGTAGCAGAGATAGACCGTGATATCCGCCAGCTCGGCCCGGATCCCCTCCAAGCGCTCGCCACTGATTCCTGCCTCGGCTTCCAGTCCAGATGACCACTGGAAATGTTCGAGCAACTCGGCGGCTTCGATGACGATGGAGGCCGCCAGATTTCTCGGGGTATGGAAGCGTTCCCAATCCCGCTCCGACCTGAACGCCAAAATCTCTGCCAGTACCTGAGGATCGAGCATGGATGACAAGGCCTCGACAATAACCGGACCCGTGGGGCGGGGGTCCTGACCGCCGGGAAAAGATAGCCGAATCAGCCGGTTTCTTTCCAGGGCCGGGTAATTTGGAACTCGGGAATCTTTTAATTTACTTATCGACTTTTTGATCCCGGTCAAACACCGCGGCCAGGGCTTTCGTATGCTATTGAAGCTGGGGGCGGGGCCTGCCCGCACCCCTATGTAACTGGTTTGAGGAGGTACTTTCCATGACTAGGACCAAGCGCTTGCTGATTGCCTCGGCGGTAGCCGGCGCTACCGCGCTCGTCTCATTCTCGGCGGACGCCTTCTTTGGCCCGTTCAACTGGTTCAGGAACGGTGGTTGGGGTGGACCCGGTTGGGGAGGCTGGGGTGGCCCCTGGGACGGATACGGATACGGCTACCCCTACGGCTGGGGGGGGTATCCCGGCTGGGGCGGTTATCCCGGCTGGGGTTATCCTGGCTGGGGCTACCCCTATGGTGGCTGGGGCTCTCCCTATGGCGGCTGGGGTGGCTATCCCTATGGTTTGGGCTATCCGCTGCTGACGGCCCCGGTAGTGGTTTCTCAACCCGCTCCGACCTCTTCAGCGAAATAGTCTTTCGCTTTCTCGGGCTCCCGGCTCCGACAGGGAGCCGGGTTCAACCGGCTCCCTGTCTCATCGATGTTCCTGGCCATGGGCCGGTGGACGGCCTTCAGGGTGCGGCTTCGCTGCTCTCAAGCCATCTCAGCAGGATGGCGTAGAGCGCTTCCGGATCGACCGGCTTGGCGATGTGTTCGTTCATACCGGCCTCCAGACAGACCTGACGATCCTCGTCGAAGGCGTTGGCGGTCAGCGCCAGGATGGGGGTGCGGGTATTGAGCGAGTCGGCGCGAATAGCGCGGGTGGCCTCAAGGCCATTGAGGACCGGCATCCGCATATCCATCAAGATCAGCCCATAGGGGTTGCGCCTAGCCAGGGTCACGGCCTGTGAACCGTCCTCGACCGCATCCACCAGCAGACCGGCGCTCTCCAGGAGGTCCTGGGCAACCGCCTGGCTGACCGGCTCGTCTTCGGCCAGAAGGACGCGGGTACCTGAATACTCCCACCGCAGACGGTCTTCCGGGAGCTCCGGACCGGTACCCGCCGTCGCCATGGCGGGGGTTGTCCCCAAACCAAGCCTGACACTGAACCAGAAGGTGCTGCCCTGCCCCAGGGTGCTCTCGACACCGATCTCGCCACCCATTTTCTGTACCAGACGCTTGCTGATCGCCAGCCCCAAACCGGTACCGCCGTACTTGCGGGTAAGAGAGCCATCCGCTTGCTCGAAGGCGGTGAAGAGGCGTTTCTGGTCGAGGGGGCTGATGCCGATACCTGTATCCTGTACCTCGAACCTCAGCCAGAGCTGGGCTTCCCGCTCCTCGAGAATCTGGGCGCCGACTCGGATGGAACCTCGTTCGGTGAACTTGACGGCGTTACCGACCAGGTTGAGCAAGATCTGGCCGAGACGGAAGGGATCCCCCACCAGGTTTCGTGAGGGGAGACCGGTCGGCAGCTTGAGGCGCAGACTCAGCCCCTTTTCGGCCACCTTACGACCGACGAGGTCCCTGAGGTGGTCGAGCACCTCGATCAGGGTGAAGTCCTTGGATTCGAGACCGAGCCGGTCGGCCTCGATTTTGGAGAGATCGAGGATATCGTTGATGACTTGAAGCAGATGCTTCGAGGACTGATCGATCAGGCCGAGCTGCTCTATCAATTTGGGCTCTCGGGCACGACGTAAAGCCAAAGCGGTCATGCCCATGATGCCATTCAAGGGGGTGCGGAGTTCGTGGCTCATATTGGCGAGAAAGGTGGTCTTGGCGCGGTTGGCGGCTTCGGCTTCTTCCTTGGCGATGGAAAGCGTCTGCAGCAACAGGGTCATGGCCTTGGTCATGGTCGTCACCTCGCTGCCGGCGTCCGGTATCTCAGGCAGCTTGGCCATAGCCACCGGCTCGCGCCCGGCCTGCAACTCGGCGACCGCGTGGCGCAACCTCTGGGTAAGGTTTTCCAGCGGGTTCACCACCCGCCGCAACAGATAGCGATAGAGACCGGTAACGACCACCAGACTGCCGATGAGGAAGAGGGCGAGCAAGACTTGGCGCGCGACCATGACGTCCCGGCCGGTATCGGCGACAGCGGCACGGAGCGCGGCCAGGGCTTGGGGAGCAAGATTCTGAGCGACATCCCGCAAGGCCAGACCGGCAATATAGGCCACCTTGACGGCCCGCTCCTGTTCCAGGAAGCGGTTCAGCTCATCCCGGCGCAACTCGGTGAGGGGAAGGGGCTGGAGAAAGGTGTTCAAGAGGTTGGTGGTCGCCGCGCCCAAGGTATTGGTGGCTTCGTGGTCCGGTAAGCGTCGATATAGCTGCAAACGTTTGGCGATGATCTCGAACTGCTCCCGGAAGGCCTCCAGGTGTTCGGGATGGGGTTCGGTTTCGATGGCGATGACCAGGCCAAGTAATTCGCGGCTGTCGCTACGCAGATCCTGGGCGGTACCCATCCAGCTCATTTCGCGCTCAAGAAAGCTATCGACGGCGTTTTGAAGTGCCTCACCGGAGAGATCGGCCAGATCGACCGCCAAGGAGCGCGAGGCGATGGCGCGCATCAGGCTGCCAATACGGGTAGCGAGTTCGAAGTGACGGTCGAAGCTCCGGCGCAACGCCGCCGAGGCCATCTCCCGGCGAGCCGTACTCTGCAAACGCTCCGCCACCGCCTTTTCGAGCCCTTGCATGGTGACGGTCAGGGACTCGACTTCACCGAGGAGATGCCTGCGGGTCGGTTCCGGCAATCCCTGCGCCAAGACCAGGGAAGCCTCCTTCAGTCCTTGTAGTTGCACCCTGATCTGGTGCGACAGGGCACGGCTCGTCGCTTCATCGTTGGCCTGTTCCAAGGCGGTGATGCTGAGCATCAAGGCCTCGTTATGATTGTATAGATTCTGGCCGGCGACGATTTCTTCCTGGGGTCCGCCGGCCAACAGCTCCATATGCCGTTGTAGCTGGCTCAGGACCTGCAACGCCAACCCGAGAATGAGTCCGGCCAACACCCCCAGTATCAGCAGAACGCTGAGGAGGTGGAAACGAATACCCCGATTGAAATAGGCCGCGACGGGGGAATCGGCCTTTGGCTGGCTTGATGGCAAGCTATTTCAGCGCCTGGATACGCTCGTAGAGTTCACCGCCCCAGGGGAAATATTCGCTGTGATGGAAGGGGCGCATCGCCTCGATCAAAGGTAAACGGTCGATCTGGTGCAGACTGGCCCCCTCGGCGACCAGACCCTCCATCAGCGCCAGTTCCTCTTGGCGGACATCTTCGGTGACCCCTTGGGCGGCCTCGGTCAGCACCTGCCGGATCAGGGTCTGATCCTCAGCGGAAATGGTCTTCCAGCGCTTGGCGTGCATCACGATGATCTGCGCGTCCAGAATATGCGCGGTCAGATTCACCACCGGCGTCACTTCGTGAAATCTCATGGTCTTGATTGTAGGCAAGGGGTTTTCCTGGGCATCGACGATGCCGTCGGCCAGGGCTCCCCGGGTTTCCTTGAAGGGTAGCGGCACAGGTTTGGCGCCCAGGGCACGAAAGGTCAGGATCATGGTGGGGATGTTGGGTACGCGGATCAACAGCCCCTTGAAGTCATCCAGTCCGTTCAAGGGTTTTTTCGTTGTGACGTGCCGTTCGCCGTAATAGGCCAAACCGAAACTCACCAAGCCGAGTTGGGTCTCCATCTCCGTCACCAGCTCGCGGTACAGATCGCTGGCGGCAAAGGCCCGCCAATGGGTGAAATCCCGGAACACGAAGGGACCGGCACCGATGGCCAGCCGGGGATAGACCTTGGCGAGGTGACCGAAGCTCAGATAGGCCATGTCCGCCGTACCGGTAGCGAATCCTTCGATGACCTGGGCATCCGTGGTACCTATCTGGCCGCGGGGGAAGATATCCAGTTTGTAGCGGTCCTGGGTCAGCCGGGCGATTTCCTTGCCGGCGATCACCAGATGTCGATGGTGTGCGGTATCTTCGTTGAGGATATGACCGAAAACGATCCTTTCCTGGGCGGGAAGCGAGTTTGCGAACCACAAACTCGCCGCCAGGGCGCAGATAAACCGGGACAAGCGATTGGTCAACATAAAAAATTCCCTTTATGGTGCTGAAATAAGGTCAGGGCCAGCCAATCATACCTCTTTGCCGATCGACCGCGGCAATCCATTCGAACTCAGTCGAGGCGCATCGATTCCCCCGCCCTCAGGTCCTCCTTGAACCTATCCAGATCCGGTCAGAGTAGTAGGTCGGCGATCCTTTGCCGACACTCCCTGAATCGGCATCAAATGGCGGCAAAGGGTTGCCGCCCTACGAGCTCAGGTCACCCCGGCACGCCTCAGGAACACCCGATGAGTATGAAAGTGGCCGGATCGCTTCGGCCACCACCGAGCCAATGAGCACGGGGCCAAGGTCTATTCCTGCGGTTATCGTTCTCGTTAAGAGATCAATCAATTCTTAATTTCTTTGTTTGTTCTCAGGAGAAGAACGAAAATCGGGGGTTTCAGGTCGAGGCCCGGTAGACCAATAATGAAGTCGGCCCGAGGCAAGGCCTGCCCAAGAATTTCCGCGAAGTTTCAGCCGTGGTTAAGGCTTGGGCAGGCGACTACAAAGACAGGCGCGGAAATCCTTTCGATCACGAAAGCAATAGGGAGGGTCTTCGGCCATGGGATAGAAGGTGCGCAGGGCTCCCCGGCGGATCACCAACTGGCTGTAGTGGTTCGATATCCCGGGTAAGGCTGTTTCCACCAGACAGCTCTGGGTATCCGGCACCGCGCCCAGAGGCCGGTAGGCCTCCAGAAAGGCCCGCGTCCCGGCGATCAGCAAGCTCTCTGCGTCCATGGCCAGGTGATAACTGCCAAGGCATTTGATGTCGTTGCGGGAGGTGGACGGATTGAAAAACTCGATCCCCAAGGCATAGATCGGCGGTGTGAGGCGTTCCTTCAGGAAAGGCCGCCGACATTTTTCCTCCGCCCGACGCGAGGGATTGGCCGCCAGCCGATGATAGCCGGCCCAACCCCGGTTTTGCGCCTGCCAGTAACGCCCGACATAGTGCAAACCGCCAAGGTCCTCGCCGACACCGGGCTCGCCGCAAAAGACATGCTGGAAACCTTTCTGCTCGAACCAGATCCGTCGCAGCTCACGGACGAACTGGGACCGATCCGGGGTGGGGGTATAAAGTTCGCCTTTGAAGACCTGGCGGATCCTGTCGAGCCGCTCCCTGTTGTTCGGCGCCAGCAGCATGGTCTCGAAGTCCGCCGCCTCTACCCGTGAACCCCAGTCACCGCAGAGTTTGAGCACTTGTTCATCGAAGTCGGAGAGCTTCGGCGGCTCGGGGGCCTGTTGGGTGGCCGGATCACGATCGAAAAAAGGCGGGAACCCCAGGGCGGAAGCCGGCCAGATACCGGACAGACACCAGAAGATCGCCACCCCAAGGGTTGTCCGACGCAAAAGACCTCGTTGCCGTTCCATTGCCAAGCCTCCCGCCTCAAGACCCGCGTTTGCGGATCAGGGTCAGACCATCACCGATCGGCACCAGACTGGCGCTTACCCTGGCATCCTCATGCACCAGCACATTGAGTCGGCGAATGCCGAGGGTATCCTCATCCTGCCTACTGGCATCCGCCGTGGCGCCGCCCCAGAGGGTGTTGTCGAACATCAGGACACCGCCGGGCCGCAGGAGCCGGAGACAGAGTGCGAAATAGTTTGGGTAGTTGACCTTGTCGGCATCCACGAAGGCCAGATCGTAACTACCGCCCTCCCCTTCCCTGAGCAAGGTATCGAGCGTCTCTAATCCAGGCGCCAGTCGCAGCTCGATCCGATCCCTCAGCCCGGCCTCTTGCCAATAGGCCTTGGCGATGTTGGTCCACTCCTCGCTCAGATCGCAACACAGCAGATGACCATCCGGCGGCAGGGCAGACGCCAACCAAAGCGAGCTGTAGCCGGTAAAGGTGCCGATCTCGATCATCCGCCTGGCGCCGATGATCTCGGCGATCAAGGCCATGAACTGTCCCTGCTCGGGGGCGATCTGCATCCTCCCCAGGGAATGCCCAAGGGTGAACTCTCGCAACCGGCGCAGCAGCGGCGGTTCGCGCAAGGAATGGTCGAGCAGGTACTGATAGATGGGATCGGTCAGAACCAGGGTGCGATTGGACATGGGGATTCGCCGGTGAGAAAGGCGGGCTAGAACCTTCAGCCCTCGGAGCCGCGACTGCCTCCCCCAGGGGAGACGGCGGCGGAAAACATCTTTTGCCACAGATCCCAGGAAGAGAGCGCGCTGGAATAATAGGGCTGGAACATTTTCATGGGGTCATAGCCCTCGACGCCGGCCAGCATGCGATCGCGGATCTGGTTCATCATTTCCTGCTGGAACGCCGAGACATCAGGCAAACCCATCAGCCGGCGGAACTCCTCGGGGGTGATGTCGATGTCGATACTGATTTTCATTGGCCTGACTCCAAAGCCGGGATTGATATTTTCCGTTGTTAATGGGTACGGGGTTTGGGGGGCGCCGCCGCCTGGACATCGGCTTCGTCGATGCTGAGACTCCGCTTGGTGCGTCTGCCGAACAGGATACAACCCTTGTCGAAAGCCGTCTCCGCTTCCTGGGCACACCATTCCCAATCCATGGGGGGAGAATTCACCTGGATCTGCCAATGACCGGTAATAAAAACCTCCCCGAGCCGGAGCTCCACCGCCCAGTCATGCCAGACGACCTCCTCCTGACCATCCTCGACAAATTCCTGCTCTACCAAACGGCAATAATTTCCGGTGCGATCGTCCAGGGTAGTCAGGTCGGAAAGCACCAAGGTCGCATCCACGCAACTGGCCCACCCGGTATGTACGGCATTGGCGGTACCGAAGAGGGAATGGATCAGCCCCCCCGGGGTCAGCGTCAATCCAAGTGGAGTGTCCCAGGCGGGGTCGTTGGTGTTTTCAGGCTCGTTCATGCTAGGCTCTGCTCTTGGGAGGTGACTCGAACGAATGGCCAGAGAGGCTGCCCGGTTCATAGACCGAATAGTCGGGCCCGGCCGAATTGGACATCTTACCAAGAGCGCGCATCCCCCACCAAACCCGGGAATCCCTCTTAAACTCCTACCCTGCCGATCGCCCATGCCTGCCGAAACCCTCCCGCCCAGACCCGAAGCTATCGCCGTCCGCTGGCAGGCCCGGGGATTCAGTTGCGATACCTGGATCGATCCCCCCGGCCAGAGATGGGAGGACTATGTCCATGGCACCGACGAACTGCTGCTGGTCCTCGAAGGGGAGATGGAACTGGTGATCGGCGACCGGGTCATCCGTCCGCAGATAGGGGAAGAGATCTTCATCCCGGCCGGCGTGCGGCATTCGGTTCGCAACCTCGGCCGTTCCCAGGCCCGTTGGCTCTATGGTTATCGTCTGCGTCCATAACTTTTCCGGCCTCATACCCTAATGAAAATCGCCGTCTTTTCCGATGTGCAGGGGAATCTTCCGGCGATGGAGGCGCTGATCGAACAGCTCGCCGCCTGGCAACCGGATCTGGTCGTCATGAACGGCGATCTGGTCAATCGGGGTCCCCGCAGCCTCGAATGCCTGGATCTCTTCAGCGCCAGGCAGCGCGAACAAGGCTGGATCCCCTTGCGTGGCAATCACGAAGACTTTGTGCTGCGTTGCGAGTCCGAAACGCCCGCCTCCCCCCTGGACGCCGAAATGCGCCGCTTCACCGACTGGACGGCGGCCCAGCTCGGCGCCCGCAAGCAACAGCTCAGCACCTGGGCGGATCATCTCTGCCTCCATGCCCCGGGAGACCCACGTTGGGTCCATGCCACCCACGGCTCGATCCGCAGCAATCGGGAGGGGATCTCCGCCAGCATCCCGGACGAAGAACTCCCCAATCGCCTCCCGGAAGAGGTGCATGTCTTCGTCACCGCTCATACCCACAAGCCCATGCTGCGGCGCTTTCGGGATACGGACATCCTCAATGTCGGTTCGGTGGGTACCCCCTTCGATGGCGACATCCGCGCCAGTTATGGTCAGTTGGAATTCTTCCAGGGACACTGGCACAGCCGCTTGCTGCGTTTTGCCTACGACCGGGAACGGGCGGACCGGGACTATCAGGATAGCGGCTTTCTCGACGCCGGGGGTCCCATGGCCCGACTCATCTACCACGAATGGCGCCTGGCCAAGTCCCTGATCCGACCTTGGAGTACCAGCCATGAGGCCGCGGTCCGGGCCGGGGAACTGAGCCTGGAGGAATCGGTGGAGTGCTTTCTGAAGACCCTCTAGCCGGCTACCGGTTCGCTGCAGAGGTATTTTGAACACCATGACGTACCTGGTTGTCGGCGCCGGTTTCGCCGGCAGCGTCATGGCGCGGGAACTTGCCGACGCCGGACAGAGGGTCATTCTCATCGACCGTCGCTCCCACATCGGCGGCAACGCCCATGATGCCTACGATGCCCATGGAGTGCTGATCCATCCCTATGGCCCCCATATCTTTCACACCAACAGCGAGCGCATCTTCCGCTATCTCTCACGCTTTACCGACTGGCACGGATACGCACACCGGGTGCGCAGTTTCCTGAATGGTCGGCTCTATCCCTTTCCGATCAATCGGGACACCTTGAACCAAGTCTATGGACTGGATCTCGACGAGAAAGGTGCCGCGGCCTTCTTCGAGCGGGTTCGGGAACCTCGGGACCCCATCCTGACCAGCGAGGATGTGGTGCTCAACAGTGTCGGGCGGGATTTATACGAAAAGTTCTTCCTCAACTACACCCGCAAGCAATGGGGGCTGGAGCCCTCGCAACTCAAGGCCGGTGTGGCCGTTCGCATCCCGGTACGCACCAACAGGGATGACCGTTATTTCACCGATCGATTTCAGGCCATGCCGCTCCAAGGCTATACCGCCATGTTCGAGCGTATGCTGGACCATCCGAACATCAGTCTGAGACTGGGTGAAGACTATAGGGATATCCGTAAGCCTGTTCGGGCCGGGCATGTTATCTACACCGGACCCATCGACGCCTATTTCGGTTATTGTTTCGGCCCCCTCCCCTATCGGTCTTTGCTGTTCGAACATAGTCATCATGCCGATCTGGCCTGCTATCAACCGGTGGCCGTGGTCAATTATCCCAACGATCAGAGCTTCACCCGGATCACCGAGTTCAAACACATGACCGGGCAATCACACCCAGGCACCTCGATCGTGCGGGAATATCCCCAGGCCGAGGGTGATCCCTATTACCCGATCCCACGTGCGGAAAACGAGGCACTGTATCAGCGTTATAAGGCCTTGGCGGAACGGGAGGGGGGTGTCAGCTTTGTCGGTCGGCTGGCCCAGTATCGTTACTACAACATGGATCAGGTAGTCGGCGCCGCCCTCAAGGAGGCCGATGACATCCTCGGACGCGCCGGTGAAGGTTAGGATCACGGCGGCCGTCGTCACCCATAACCGCAAGGAGTGTCTGCTCCAGGCCGTCAAGGCCTTGCTGGCGCAAAGCCGTCCCCTCGACGAGATCCTGATCCTGGACAACGCCTCGACCGACGGCACCTACCCCGCACTCCGGGAAACCGGGCTCCTGAACACACCAAGCCTTGTCTACCAGCGCCTGGAGCACAACTCCGGCGGCGCCGGCGGCTTTGCCGCCGCGGTGGAAAGGTTTCTCGCCGGCGACCACCAATGGCTCTGGCTCCTGGACGACGATGCGCTGATCGAAGCAGACGCCCTGCGGCTGCTCATGGAGCGCGCTGTTGATTGGGACAGCGTCTACTGCTCGGTCGCCGTGGGTTTGGAAAAGGGGTGCGACGAGCTCTGCTGGCCGGTAGCGATGCTGGATCAATCCAGCAAGACCATAACCACGACCATCGCTTCACATCTCCCGGCGATCGTCGAGACCACCAATGCCCCCTTTCTCGGGATGTTGCTGCATCGCAGCCTGATGGAACGGATCGGGGTACCGGATCGAGGATTTTTCATCAGCGGGGACGATGCGGAATATTGTCACCGCATCCGCCGTCAGGGAGGCCGGATACTCATGGTCAAGGCAAGTCGGGTGCGGCATCCACTCCCGAAACGACGACCGCTACGCATCCTGGGTCATACCATCCAGGTCCTCGAACTGGCGCCCTGGAAACGCTATTACGAGATACGCAATCGGCTGATCATCGCCAAGCGCTACCATGGCTACAGGTTATGGACTCAGGCCGTCCCCGGCACCCTGCTCCGCTGGTTGATGACCTTGCTGGTGCAGAATCGGCCAGGGGCCCAATCCAAGGCCTTTGCCTATGGCCTCCTGCATGGTCTGTTGGATCGCACCGGGATGTATTGGCCACCGGGTCGCTAACCCGCATTGCTCACCAGCCGTCTACTGCGGACGCCGATAGGCCCGCCACGCTACCCGGTGAAAAATGCGGGTGGATCGGGCAAAGGCATCGCGTTGCCCGACGTATCATAAAAGGTGTCGGGCACGGGTGCCGACCTGGCGGGCCAGGCTCATCGCCAGTCGAAGGGAACCGGGCCTCGGCTGGAAATAGCCTTTTTCTGTTCTCAATAAAAGAACAATAGCTCATTTATAAGAGTAATTGTTCTCCTATTGAGAACAAAAACCAGGCCAAAGGGCCCGTGCCCGGGAGGAGCCTATCGGAAACCCGGTTTCCTGGTTCAGGCAAAGCGCTGGGATTCGCTACGCTCATCGACAGCCTACGGCATCGCTTGCTGAATACCTGGCCGGCCAAGGTGGGTTCGGCGGCCAACCTTTCAGCCGAGGATCCGGGAAAACCGAATAGGCATTGGCACCAGCTTCCGCCCGCTGAGCGGACGGATCTTCACCCAAGCCATCGCCTCAGTCGGAGGCGCTGGTCAGAAACTCGATGATCGGAATCTTGCGGAATCCCTCGGGCACCGAGAA
The DNA here is from genome assembly GCA_052035915.1 of Pseudomonadota bacterium. GTDB lineage: Bacteria > Pseudomonadota > Gammaproteobacteria > Chromatiales > Chromatiaceae > JBPOHE01. The sequence goes on along the minus strand of JBPOHE010000003.1, from coordinate 12,970 downwards.
CTCCCGGGGAGAAAGCTCGGTTTCCGTCAGCGACAGGGTTTCATTGACAGCCATCTGTTGCCCATTCTGATAGAGCACGCTTTTCATTTCCCAACCCTGTTTGAGCAGATCCGAATATTCCTTCGGGACCTTCGGCTCCTGCGCCAGCCCCATGCTGCTGTTGATGCAGCCATCGAACTTCTGCATGATTTCCATGTTGAGTTGCGCCAGCTCCGCCTGAAGTTTGGCGTCCTTGGCCAGCCAGATATCTTCCTGCAACTGTCCCTTGACGAAGATCTGATATTTGTCGGTCTCGAAGCCGGCGATCTTGTCTCCCGCGCCGATCTTCTGCACCTTGATCTCAGCCTCCTGGGGTTGAGAGGTATTGCCGAGGCTTTCCTGCATCATCTGCTGCATGAGCGCACGCTGCTCTGGAGGCAGGGCCTGCATGGCCTTGTGCATCATCTCCTTGAAGGCGGTGCAATAGTCATCGGCGCTGCCTTGGGTATAGAGAGCTTTCTGCGGGTTGGTCAGGGTGATCTGTCCGGTAGCGGAATCGATGATGCTGGCCGCCCCATCCGTCTCCAGGGTTTTGATCGAACCGCTACTGAACAAGATGATCTGACCATCGTTATCCAGCACCTTCCAAGCGGCGGAGACCGAACAAGCCAGGGTAAGACCGGCGGCCAGGGTGGTGGCTGCTAATAATTTCACATGAATTCTCCGTGATTGAAGCAAAACCAGGGTATCGAAAAACAATAGTCGATAGTCTTTACCCCCAGATGGGGGATTCAGAAATAGCTCGTGGAGATGATGCGCACCCGGATCGCTTAGGGTACACCCCGATCCGGTTGGAAAGCAGGGGAAACTGGCATCATATCACCCGGCACGGCCTCATAGATAATCCCATCATCGAATACCAGGGCCTGGAGGGCCGGACAGGTAGGCTCGAACTCGGAACGCGACGGGAGATACCAGCGCCAATCGACGTGATTGAGATATACCAATCTGGCCCGACCCTGCGCGAGTTCGGTACACATGAGTGCCATCTCATGCTCGAAGGTTTGATTCCGGACGAGTGATCTTGGATCACCCATGGCCGGTAGGGAGCGGGCCCGTTTCGAGGTGAAATATTCTATGATATCTGCGCCATTCGAATAGAAAACAGAGTCTTGGCTAAGAGATCCGAGAAAGGCCAGCGTATTCGACCTGGTCCAGAGCGGCGATGAAAAACCCAAACCCTGTTCGTGAATACGAGTGGCCAGGGAAAATGCCCGCGTGGCGTTGATCGTCAACAATAGAACCACGATGACGAAGGCGATTGCCTTCAACCATTTGCTATTCATGAGTCGGATGGCATTCCAGAGGGAGGCTATGATCAGGATAAGCCATATAACAAACAGCGGTGAGAGGATCCGGGCATCCAGGGGAATATGGGCATCGAAGAGGATCAGAGAAACCACCAAAAAAGCGCCATAGAACCCGCAGAACAGCAGACCGAACACTTGATAGGCGAGAGGCAAGGAATACTGATCTGGAACGCGGCTTAAGGCTCGATACTGGGCAGTCAGCGCCGCCATCATACACATCACCAGCCATATCATGAGCATAGCCTGTACCCATGGCTCCGCCGGGAAGGGCAGGATAAAACCGTACAGGGTCTCCAATGCCTGTTTCAGGTGAGAGAAAGAGATAGCGTGGAACTGAAGATGGCGGCTGGTTGCGGTACCGGCCAGGATAAGATTGCGTAGCAGCCAAAGAGAGAGGGGAATGGCGGCGATGCTGGCTAGCCAGCAGATATTGATGAGGCGCCGGGTCCAGGGGAGCCGCCACCCCATCATGAGATGATGGAAACTCATGGCCAGCAGGAGACTCAGACCGATATAGCGCGTCGTCATGGCCAGGGCTGCCAATACTGCGGAAACCACCAGCCGGATAGGGCTGAAGACCATGATATATCTCGGAAAAATCAGGGATGCACTGAGAATGAAAGTGATAAACAGGGGTTCCGACCAGGCCACGGCATGGACTTGCATGAGAGGAACCGCAGCCACAAAGGCCAACAAGCCCAATATTCCGGCCCAATAGCTTTTGGCCGTAGCCTGATACAGTATCAGGGCGGCCAGCCCCCCATTGATGGCGTAAATCAGGGAATGCATGACCCGGGCTACGCTGAGAATATCCGGGTGAATCAGACCGCCCAGCGCCAGCGATACTGGATAGAGAGGCGGGAACTGCGTCATGGGTGAACCCTGGGCAAAGAAGCCATTCCCCGCCAACAGATTCTTCGCTGTGGCGATATAGACAAGGGAATCCGGAGAGACCCCCGGCCCCAGGGCGGTGATCCAAGACATCCAATAACCGGCGGCCACACCCATCACCGCCACGGACAGGAAAAAAAACTTTTTATCCGGGGACGTTTCCATCACAGGGCCAACACAGGTCGGGGAAGAGAGCGGCCCATCTCGGCACGCCTCTCAGGTGAATCAGGATCAATAGGGAGATCAGCCCGAGCCCCTCAGCCCTCCCCAACTCCGGCTGACCGGCTCCCGGCATCATTACCGACAAAAGGCTGTTGTTGCTTGTGATAGAGGATATTGAGCATCCGCAGGGTGGCGTTGACGGCGGCGAACACCTGGTTGGAATGCAACCCCCGGGTCTTAAAGCCCCCGCTCTCTCGCTGCCAGGTGATGAGACACTCGGTCAGGGCATCGGTACGCCCTCCCTTGGGAATGCGCACCTCGAAATCCACCAATTCGGGCAGATGGACCCCCTGTTTTTTCATGATGCGGCCGACGGCGTTCATGAAGGCGTCAAAACCACCGTTCCCCGATCCCGTGGCCAGGAAGTGCTCGCCCTCGATCTCCATCTTGATGCTGGCGGTGGATTCGAGGTCGAAGCTGCTGGTAACCGAGCAGTTGAGCAGATTGACGCGGTTGACTTCCTGGCTTTCCAGCACCTCGGCGATGATGAATGGCAGGTCTTCGGTGGTGATGACTTTTTTGGAATCCCCCAGCTCGACGATACGACGCAACACCTTCTCCTGATCCTTGGGGGAGAGACTGATATCCAGTCGTTCCATGTTCTTCAGCAATGAGGCATGACCACTCATCTTGCCCAAGGCATATTTGCGATGTCGACCAAAACGCTCGGGTCGCAATCTGGTCTGGTAGAGACTGCCCTTGCTGTCACCGTCGGCGTGAATTCCGGCTGTCTGGGTAAAAACATCGGCGCCAACGACAGGGGCATTTTCCGCCACCCGCTTCCCGGAACAATATTCCACCAACTCGCTCACCCGGGCGAGATGGGACTCGTCCACCCCCAGTTCCAGCCCCATCTGGTCGCGCAGGTTGACCACCACCTCCGCCAGTGAGGCATTGCCCGCCCGCTCGCCCAGACAGTTGACCGTACAATGCACCGTTGATACCCCGGCCCGCGCCGCCGCCATGACATTGGCCGTACCCAGACCGTAATCATTGTGGGGATGGAAGTCGAACAGACAGCCTGGGTAACGGCGGATCATGTCGCTCAGGCTGGCGTACACCTTTTCCGGCGTCAGCACCCCGAGCGTGTCCGGCAACATGAAGTGGCGGATACCGGCCCCCTGGAGCCCATCCATGAGGTCAAAGACATAGCCCGGGCTGTCCTGATAGCCGTTGGACCAGTCCTCCAGATACATATTGACCATCAGCCCTTGAGTCTGGGCATAGTCGATGGTGGCGCGGATATCCTCCAGGTGCTGGGCCAGGGTCTTTTTCAGCTGTCGAACACAGTGTTTCTCACTACCCTTGGCAAGCAGGTTGATCACCTGTCCGCCGGTGGAACGGATCCAGTCCACGCTACGGCATTGATCGACAAAACCCAGTACCTCCACCCGATCCGCCAAGCCGGCGGACTCGGCCCAATCGACAATACCAGTCACCGCCAGTTGTTCGCCTTCGGACACCCGGGCCGAGGCCACCTCGATACGGTCAACCCGCACCGCTTCCAACAAGGTCCTGGCGATAGTGATCTTTTCATCGGGTGAGAAGGCCACCCCCTGGGTCTGTTCACCATCGCGCAAGGTGGTATCGAGAATTTGTACGTAGCGGTTAGCCATAGCCCAGTCTGCCGTGGTTCAGTGAAGGGTGTGTGCAAAAACATCCAGCATGAAAGCGCGTACCGCTTCCGTCTCCGCCTCCAAAATGGCGTAGCCTGTCGCCTTGTCGAGCAGACCCTGCAATACCTGGGGTACAGGCGGTTCGCGGCCGATGGCCTGGCGCACCGCCTCGCCGAACTTGGCCGGATGGGCGGTGGCCAGACAGACGACGTCTTCCTTTCCGGCGCCCGCGCGCACCCCCACCGCCGTGTGGGGATCCAGGATATAGCCGCTCGCCGCATAGGTGGCGCCTATCTGCTCGATGGTCTCCGCGTCGCTCACGGCCAGGGCGGAAAAGATCTCTTGTACCCGGGCGAGTCGCTCACCATCCACCCTCAATTCGCCTCGCTGCCCCATCTCGGTCATGAGGAGCCGCACGCTCGCCGCCTCTTCATCCATGAGGTAATAGAGATAGCGCTCGAAGTTGGAGGCGATCTGGATATCCATGGACGGGCTCAGGGTGGGATAGACCTCACCGGCACGATAGACCCCGGTGGCCATAAAGCGGCTGAGGATGTCGTTGCGATTGGTGGCGAGAATCAACCGTTCCACCGGCAGTCCCATCCGCCTCGCCAGATAACCGGCGAAGATATCACCGAAATTGCCCGTGGGCACCGAAAAGCTGAGCGGCCGGCCCGGATCACCGCCGCTGATCCGCCCCCAGGCATAAAAATAGTACACGGCCTGGGCCAGGATGCGGGCCCAGTTGATGGAGTTGATCGCCCCGAGCCGATATTGGTGCTTGAAATCAAGATCGTTGAACAGGGCCTTGACGATGCGTTGGCCGTCATCGAAGCTGCCGCGGATGGCGATATTGTGCACATTGGCGTCCAGCACCGTGGTCATCTGGCGCTCCTGGATCGGCGAGATGCGCTGATAGGGGTGCAGGATGAAGATGTTGATCCTGTCCTTGCCGCGCACCCCGGCAATCGCCGCCGACCCGGTGTCGCCCGAGGTGGCGCCAAGGATGTTCAGCTGGCCTCCCTGACGTTCCAGCAAGAGTTCAAACAGATTACCGAGAAACTGCAGGGCCACGTCCTTGAAAGCGGCCGTGGGTCCATGGAAAAGTTCGAGGATTGGGACCCGCCCGGCGAGAATCACTGGCGTCACCTCGGGGTGGGTAAAACCCTGATAGGAACGCCTGACCAATGTTTGCAGGTCTTTCCGCCCGATATCCCCGCCGGTGAACAAGCTCATCACCTCCACCGCCAAGGCGGGGAAATCCAGCCTCGACCAGGCTTGCAATTCAGCCTCACTCAGTTTGGGGATGGACTCAGGGATCAGGAGTCCACCATCGGTAGCCAAGCCCATCATGACGGCCTCGCTGAAACTGACGGGGGAAACCCCGCCACGGGTACTGATATAACGCATCGAACTCTATTCCTCGTTGAGATCGTCCGCCGAGCCGTTATTGGCCGTTCGGCGGCAGAATACATAAGTGGTGGAGGGGTCGTGGATAGGCCAGGTGATCTGAAACGACCGCTTCAACTGTGAGAGTTGGCCGCCCCCTCCTCATAGAGGCCCGACACCTGGTCTGCATAGCGTTCCAGCACCTTGGCCCGTTTCACCTTGAGGGTCGGCGTGAGCAAGCCGTTGTCCAGAGTCCAGGGTTCCAGGAGCGGCAGGATACGGCGAATCTTGGCATAACCGGGAAAGTCCTTGAGGGCCGCGCGGATCCGTCCCAGAAGAAGGGCGAGCAGGCGATGCTCGCTCAGGCTGGCGGGCGCCATAGGATCCAGTCCGCAATCCTGGGCCAGGCCGGGCCAGAGATCTCCATTGATGACCACCAAGGCCGACAGATAGGCCTTCCCCTCCCCCACTACCAGGACCTGCTCGAACAGGGGATCGAGGCGGATCGCCATTTCCATATCATTGGGCGGCACCTTCTCTCCATTGGACAGCACGATGATGTCTTTGATGCGGCCGGTGATATAGATACGTCGATCCTCGATCCGCGCCTGATCCCCGGTGTGTAACCAACCGTCGGGGTCGATCATCCTGGACGTGGCGGCATGGTTGTTCCAGTAACCCAACATCACCCCGGGTCCCCGGATCAACAATTCCTGCTCCTCACCGATCCGCACCTCGATACCCCGCAGGGCCTCGCCGACGCTGGCGGGATCATTGTGATCCCAGCGGTTGACGCTCACCACCGGGCTGGTCTCGGTGAGCCCATAGCCTTGCAGCAACGGGATCCCCAGGCCGAGAAAAAGGCGGGCCACCTCGAAGGGCAGCGCCGCGCCACCACTCACGGCGATCCGTAGCCGACCACCGAAACGTTGACGCACCTTGTCCGCCACCAAGCGTTCCAGCAGGGGCCAGCCCCAGAACAAGGGCGTCCAGCGGGCGCGTTTCTGCTCGTATTGGAAGCGTCGCCACCCCAGGTTGACCGTAGCCTGAAACAACCAACGCAAGGGAGGGGGACGTTGGGTCAATTGCTCCATCAGGCGCCCGTGCACCCGCTCGAATACCCTGGGTACCGCGATCAAGGCGGTAGGATGCACGCTCATCATATCCTCGGCGAGTTGGGCCACCGAGCGGGCAAAGGCCGTGGTCGCCCCGGCCATCATGGGCAGATAGTAGCCAGCGGTGCGCTCCAGGGTGTGGGACAGGGGCAGAAAGGAGAGAAACACGTCCTCCTGATAACAATCTATGGCCACCAGCGAGGCATGACTCACCCAGAGAATATTGTGATGGCTGAGCATCACCCCCTTAGGGCGACCCGTGGTGCCGGAGGTGTAGACGATGGAGGCCAGGGTGTGGGGATCGCCGTGGCGTAGGCTCAAGGCCGGCGCCTGTTCCGGCAACCAGTGTTCCAAGGCTACCACCCTGGCGTCTTCTCCGGTCAATTGCTCGACCTCCCGACCGCCATCGACCAGCGCCACCCGCCGGAGCGTCTCATTCTCCGCCAAGACCGGACGGAGTCGTTTCCACCGTCCCCCATCCTGCATCAGCAAGAGCTTTACCGCGGCGTCCTCCAAGATATAGGCGACACTTTCGGGACGATCGTCGGTGTAGAGGGGCACCACCACCAGACCCAGCCCCAGGCTCGCCTGATCGAACATCACCCACTCGGGACCATTACGCAACTGGATCGCCACCCGATCGCCGGGGCGCAGAGACTCGGCCGCCAGTGCCCGCTGCCAGCGGGCCACCGCCCGCCCCATTTCCCCCCAGGTGTAATCCCGCCAGCCATTGGTGGCCCGATCATAGCTTCGATAAGCCAAACGCTGAGCGGAGCGGCGTACCCGCTGGAAAAAGAGTCCGTCCAGGGTATGCGCACTCTCGACCGAAATCAGGTCTTCACTCCAGTCTGCCAATGACTTCTCCTCCACAAAGGCACCACAATGACCCCTGCCCGGGCTTTGGTGTAGAATCGCCGCTCGGTTTACGGGCAGGCTGAGGTTGGGAACAGGTGCAAATCTATCTCAACGGGAATTGGACACAAGTACCGGATCGCATCACCATGCAGTTGTTGATCGAAAGCCTGGATCTTGGCGGTCGACGCATCGCCGTCGAGGTCAACGAGGCCATCCTGCCACGGAGCGCCTTCAAAGAGACCCAGCTTCAGGAAGGCGATAAGGTGGAGATCATCCACGCCGTCGGCGGCGGCTGATCCGTTCTCCTCTTCCCTTCCCCATGGTCGACAGGAGACCCTGTCGACGATTCCAGAGTATTGCAGACGAATCCAGACCCCAGATGACTGATCCCAACCAAAACCCAGACAGCTTCAGCCTCGCCGGGCGGACCTTCACCTCCCGTCTCCTCATTGGCACCGGCAAATACAAAGACATGGAAGAAACCCGGGACGCGGTGGCGACCAGTGGTGCTCAGATCGTCACTTTTGCCTTGCGGCGCACCAATATCGGCCAGGATCAGAATGGCCCCAATCTGCTCGATGTCATCTCTCCCGAGCGGTATACCCTCCTACCCAACACCGCCGGTTGCTATGACGCCAAGACAGCGATACGCACATGTCAACTGGCCAGAGAGCTGCTCAATGGTCACAACCTGGTCAAACTCGAGGTGTTGGGGGACGAAAAGACCCTCTTTCCCGATATCATCGCCACCCTGGAGGCCGCCAGGGAACTCATCCGCGATGGCTTTGACGTTATGGTTTACACCAATGACGATCCGATCATCGCCAAGCGCCTGGAGGAATTGGGGTGCGTGGCGGTAATGCCGCTGGCCGCTCCCATCGGTTCCGGGCTCGGCATCCGCAATCGGCTCAACATCCGCACCATCGTCGAAAACGCCAAGGTCCCCATTCTGGTGGATGCGGGGGTGGGCACCGCCTCCGATGCCGCCATCGCCATGGAACTCGGTTGCGACGGCGTGCTGATGAACACCGCCATCGCCGCCGCCAAGCATCCGGTGATGATGGCCTCCGCCATGCGCAAGGCGATCGAGGCCGGACGCGAGGCCTATCTCGCCGGACGCATGGCCCCCAAGCGTTTCGCCTCGGCCTCTTCCCCCCTTGAGGGATTGTTCTTCTGAACGAATCCATCCCCTTTCCGCGCTCGATCCGCAGCTATGTGGTGCGCCAGGGGCGACTGACCCCAGGCCAGAATAGGGCGATCGAGCGATCCTGGGGGCGTTTCGGGATCGAGCCGTCCAGCGGGGAGACACTCAGCCTCCCCAGGGTATTCGGTAACCCCAACCCGGTATGGATGGAGATCGGCTTCGGCAACGGCGAGAACCTGTTGCAACTCGCCCTCAGCCATCCGGAATGGAATCTACTCGGGGTCGAGGTGCATCGCCCCGGCATCGGGCGGTTGCTGCTGGCCTTGGAAACCCAAGGCGTTGCCAATGTGCGTCTACTCCAGGCGGACGCCATGGAGATCCTGCGCCACTACCTCCGGCCAGCTTCTCTCCAGGGCCTGTTGGTACTCTTTCCCGATCCCTGGCCCAAACAACGACACCACAAGCGGCGCCTGGTGCAAGCCGAATTCGCGACCCTGGCCGCCAGAGCGTTGGAGACAGGCGGTCTCCTGCAAATGGCGACGGATTGGGAAGACTATGCCCAGCAGATGTTGCAGGTGATGGACGCCGTCCCCGAGCTCCTCAACCTCTCCGGTGCCGGCCAATTTGCCCCCCGGCAGCCAGACCGCCCAGTGACCAGATTCGAGCGGCGGGGCCAAGGCCTCGGCCACGGCGTGTGGGAAGTGCTGTATCGTCGGCGATGAGGAGTGCTGCCGACATGAGGCCCCGGGAGGAGATTTGCCTCAACTCCGCGTATGAAATCTGAGTTCCCACATCCATGAAACCCCGAGCCGAGGGTAAAATTCGGACTTTCAAACAGCATTTTCCCTGTCTGAACAATTTTATGATACCGAAGTGTCAGGCGAGTTGGGGTTCCAGGGCGTAGTATATATTGTAATCGAAATGGCGGGCCGTCTCCGCCGCCCTACCACGGTCTTCAGTATTGATGCGGCACACGATCTCGCCGCTTTTCCCAACATGCTGCGGGCAAAAAACTCAAAAGCCCTGTTAGGTTCTGTTGACATAAGCTCTGCTATCGCAACCAGATCAGGGCTGAGACGAAGTGAAAGAACCCCTTGTAGTTGCGAGCCATCTTCTCAAAGCGGGAGAAGATACGGCGATAGTGTTTGATTTTATTGAAAAAGCACTCAATCACATGGCGCTCGGCATAGGTAAACCAATCGCATTCGCGCGGCTTGGTACGGTTGGTACGCGGTGGGATCACCGCCTCCATACCCCGTTCTTTGATCGTCGCCAGAAACCGATCGCTGTCGTAAGCCTTGTCCGCGCCCAACGCTTCAGCACCCTGCGGCGTGAGCGCCAGCAAGGTTTCGGCCTGTCCGATGTCGCTCTCCTGTCCACCGCTCAAGACACTGTCCAATGGATAACCCAAGGCGTCGGTGAGCGCATGCGCCTTGGTTGTGAACCCACCGCGGGAACGTCCCAAAGCCTCCTCCTGGGCGCGGCTGTGGGCAGCACCCGCGGCACAAGGATGGGCGCGCACGATCGTGGAATCGATGAAAACCGTCTGTAAATCCGGAAGATGAATACATCCTTTGTGGATGGCTTCCCACACCCCTTGCGCACACCAGCGCGAAAAGCGCTTGAACACCGAATTCCAATGGCCCAACGCCTCGGGCAATACACGCCACTGCCCGCCCACCCGCAGTACCCACAGGACCGCGGTCAAAAAGCGTCGGCATTGCTCGGGGTCACCCACGCGCACACGGGGATGGGCTACCAAAGTCGTAAAATCGTTGTCCACTCTGCGTCGCTGAGCTCCAATCGATTCGCCATTTCGCTCCATCCCCCAGGGAAAAAGCGCGGCAATCTCGTCCATGACGGGGCTTATGTCAACAGAACCTAGTGTTCGTTTTTCGAGAACAACAGATCTATTTCAGAACACATTATTCTTCTTAAGAGAACGAAATTTACCCCAAAAGGCCCAAGCCCGCAGTCCTCTTCCAGGCTGATTCACCGACCTCAAGTTCAGAAAAGGGATATAGGGCGCAATAATGGAGCGAGGACAGTACAAAGATGTACCCTTTACGGAGCTAAAGACGCCATTGCGCCATATAATCAAACCCTCTCCTTCGGCACCATACGGCTTACGCCTATGGCGCCTTACTATTCTGTTCTTGCGGCCTGGTACGAGATTGGTCGGAAATCACCCGCGAATGGAGACGAAAATAGCCAGCTCAATTCACCGTCGGCGGTTCCAGCGGCCTTTGCCAAAGCTTGCCCTTATGACCGGCTCCTGTTCGCCGCCAGCACCCTGATCTGGTTCTGGCTCGATAACATGAGATGCCGGGAGATCGCCACCGGGATCCGCAACAGCCTCTGCGAGCGGGAAGGGGTGCAGTTCCTCGATCATAGGCTGCCCCTCGCCAAACTTGGTCTGAACTGGGGGCCGGGGGTCTGCGCCTGCGTCAGCCATATCGGTTCGACTTCAGCGAAAATGGCCTGGGTCGCTGTCTTGGTTTCGTCGTCATGATCGGTATGGAGACGAAGGGCTTGGATCTGGAGCGTCCCATCCGGCCAGCCCCAGGGTCTACCAGCCGCCGCCTCCATCCCTCGAAGGCCCCTGAGCCAACCCGTGCACCCTGTCCGCCTTCAGGCAAAAATGACCAAAGTCGAGTTCAACAAAAATATCCGCTGCTTCCCCTAATCGATGGAAAACCTGAAATCACCTCGGCTCTCATCCTGGCGGCACAAGACTGATTCTCTGCGGCGAAATTTTCCAGTTTCGCTGATTCTGGTGCCCGCTCTGCTGGCCGGTTTCCTCCTTAGGATCTTCATCCTCTTCACCGATGAAGGGATCCTCTGGCCGGATGAGATCTATCAGTCATTCGAACCAGCCCACCGACTGATATTCGGTTATGGCCTCATCCCCTGGGAATTTATCCAGGGGGCGCGTAACTGGGCTTTGCCTGGGTTGGTGGCCATGCTGCTGCAGCTCTGCCAATGGTTCGGTGGCGATTCCCCTCATGTTTACATCCACGTAGTTAAGTTTATGTTCGCCCTCATGGGCCTTGCCACCGCCTTGGGCGTGTATCGCCTAGCTTTGACACTGGGCGCCCGCAAACTCGAAGCGGCACTCGGGGCCGCGCTCTGGTCGCTAAACGCCATTGCGCTTCTCTACGGGCATCGAGCCTTGAGCGAGAACGCCTGCATGCTGCCTATGGTCTGGGGACTGGTCTATGTTCTTAGAGAGGATGCATCACGAGCGCAAAGGCTTATGGGTGCTTCTTTGCTCGGATTAGCTACCCTGTTCAGGCTGCATATCGCTGTCATTTGCCTCGGCACACTGATGATTCTGGCCGTTCGGGCTTTCAAGAAAGGGGGAATGGCCACCAGTCGACAGGACGTACTAGAGGTGTTTCTGGTTTTGGTAATCTGGGCATTGGTCTTCGGCGCGTTGGACACCATCACTTGGCATGATGTCCCGGGAACCCTGTTTAAGGGTTGGTTCCACTCCGCGGTGGTCTACCTCCGTTTCAATCTGATCGAGGGAAAGGCGGCAAACTGGGGCACGGCACCCTGGACATTCTATGGCGTGCACCTGTTCCGCAGCATGCCCGGAGTCACACTGGTCCTGCTTATCGGCGCCATTCTAGCGTTTCGGCGGACACTCGGTGTCACGCTTCTCGTCTTGAGCTTCTTGGCTTTGCATATGAGTTCGGTGCATAAAGAGTTGCGCTTCATCCTCCCCATCCTTCCGGTGGCTTGCGCCTTGGCGTCCGTCGGATTCTCCCGACTCTCGGGGAAACTCTCTCAAGCCACAGCCACCTTGGTGTTGGCCAGCCTGGTTTGGAGCGCATCGACCTATGGCGGTTTGACCATGGGGGATATCGGTAGTTATCCCAAACGTCCGCAAGCCAGTGCCTGGGATGACTATGGAGATGTCAATCGATTGCTGCTGGCGGCCAACCGGCAACAGGACCTATGCGGGCTGCGCATCGATACCGCCCATCTGGCCTGGACCGGAGGCTCCACCTACCTCCACAGAGAAGTGCCACTTTTTATGGCAGGTGTCTCTCACCGCTATGGCTATTTCAACTATCTCATCACACCACAAGGCAGCGGAATGGAGGTATTGGCGAAAGATAAGAATCTAGAGTTGGTTAGAATCCCGCGACAATCAACCTGCAAACCCAAACCCGGATACGACTGGCGGCTGCCTTGAGCTAGGGTAGTATCCCAGGAAGTGGTGTAAGAAACTGAGTAGTTTGGTTCCCCTCGGCTGCCCCGCATGCGGGGCACCCGAGGGGCGCGATTGGGAGGTCATCGAAAACTCCGGTAAGGTATGGGTTACAACACACTCAACCTCACTGAGGAGAAATCGATGACCTCTGACAGCATGCAACTTTC
>JBPOHE010000174.1:0-6516 GCA_052035915.1 Pseudomonadota bacterium | reverse complement strand
ATCGTCGTGGTCCTCGTCGTTAAGAGTATTTGTCTGAAATCTTCTCTTATAAACTCGGTCCCGCCAGCGGGCGAGAGGCTGCGTAGTTTCTACTGGTTCCCGGGGACGAACTCTGGTGCCCGGTTTTTGTTCTTTAATCGAGAACAGTTTCTTTGATATTGTTCTCCAAATAAGAACGAAAAATAGCCATTTCCAGTCGATGCCCGGAACTACCGGGCGACCAGGGGCTTGCCCGATCGAGGAGATTTTCTGTCGCCGAGGATCTTTGGGCGCGGTCGTACCCGGCCTCGCGGAGAGGTCGCCCGGGGAACAGCGTCCCTGTTCCCCGGAGAAGCGGAGGTTACTTCTGGAAGCCCAGTATCAGGGGTTCTTGCACAAAGGCGTGCCGCACCTGGGCATTGTCGAAGAAGGCGATACCGAAACCATAGGTCTTGCTCAGGTCACTGAAGTTGACATCGGTCTTGGAGCCGGTGACCAGCTTGCGGGCGATCTCGATGGTCCATTGACCATCCTTCCATTTGGCACCGGTCTGGATGTCGCCGCGGTCGCCGGTGAAGGGGGCGACGATGATGGAGGCGACCTCGTCGCCTTCGACGAACTTGGCATCGTCGAAGGCGGCCTTGTCCGCGGCCTTGATCCAGTAGGTGCCGCCCTTGTTCGCCGCCTTGCCGTCCTTGTTCATGAATTCGGGCTTGTTGTTGACCAGCTTGACGTCCTCGTAGCCGCCGCCGGTCTTGGCATCGGATTTGCGCCCGGCCTCCTTGGCCTTTTCCGGGTCATAGGGGGTGGAGTCGAGGTATTGATCGTCGACCTGACCGATGGCACCGGTGCGTACGTACTTCAGGTGCCAGATATCACCCAGCTCGTTCTCTTCGGTGGTGTATTTGTTGCCGTAGGGTTTACCGGGTTCGCCGGCATGGCAGGCCACCTGGCAGGAAAAGCGCTCGTTGAAGCCGAAGATACCGCCGTCGATGTTCCAGATCAGCGCCAGTTTGTCTTCGTAATATTTGTTGTTGTCGCCGCCCTTGTCCTCGGGATCCTTGAGTTTCAGCCAGGTGCCGTCCGCCTGTTTGACATAGGGGCTGCGGCGGACGGAGTAGGTCGGGTCCTTGTAGGTGACCAACATGTAGAGCATGTCGCTGGTATAGGCGACCTGGAGGGTACCGGTGGTATTGCCGAGATTGTTCTCGAAGTTGACGCCTTTCACCGCCTTGAGATTCAGCACCGGCGCGCTTTTCCACACCGCGTCCCCGGCGTCGCCGTCGAGGGTTGGGGCCGTCGCGGCCTTGACGGCCGTAACCGCCACCGGCTTGAAGGACTTGGGCTTTTCTTTCTTGGGAGCGGCCTCGTCGGCGGCGGCGGCGAGTCCCATGGATAAGGCCAGGGAGAGGCCAAGGGAAAGATTGGTCTTGAGCGAGGGCATCAATGTTCTCCTTTGGGTGGGTAACAGCCGGTCAGGCAGGCTCAATGCTCGTGCCATCCGGTAATCATCATCTTGAAGAGACTGGTGGCGGTCACGCCCATGGTGCCGAGATAGATGTGGGCGATCATGAACGTCAGGATCGCGGCGCCCGCCAGATAGTGCAGCATGGCGACCGGGAGCAGGCCGTCGAGGCCGAACAGGCGGTCGGGGGCGAATTCCGGGTTGAGGAAGATGAGGCCGGTGAGGACGATGGTCGGCATCACCAGGTACATGATCATCCAGTACACCAAGGCTTGCAGGGCGTTGAAATTGACTTCTCGAGTCGGGGGATAGGGGTGGGGCTCGCCCCGGAAGATTCCCCAGACGTAAAAGCGGGTCTGAATCAGACAGCGTTGCCAGATTCCCGGCGGCTTGGGCACGTATTGCCACCAGTTACCGCTGATGATGTTGGCGATGACGAAGAAACCATAGGTCACCGCCAGACTCAGGCCGGCAATGTTGTGGATACGGGCCGCCAAGGAGAACTCCACCAGTGGTAGGTTTGGATCGGCAAAGTGCAGACTCGCCCCGGTGATGGACAGGGTGATGATCAATAGGGCATTGGTCCAATGCCAAAGCCGAATCCACACCGGCAGGAGATAGATGCGCTCGCTCATGACCCTTTCCTCGTTCTACGTATCAGACCCACCGCGATCCGAATCACCCCGTGGAGCAGCACCCCCAGCAGGGTGAGTGTCACCAGCGCGATGACCACCTGGTCGATCAGGGGATGGCGTGTCGCCCCGACGATATAGGAGTTGGAGAGGATGACACTGTTCAGAAAGCCATATTGCTGCTGCTCGTCCTTCGCCATGTGTCGATAAAGCCTGGAGGCGAGCGAGGTATTGGTGGTGTGACAGGAGACACAGCGTTTCTCGGCCTTTTCCTTGTCGAGGATCTCATGGGACAGCGTTTTGGCGACCGGGGTATGACATTCCAAGCACCGCACCGCCCGCCAGTGCAGGGCTGGATTCGGCAGCCATTCATGGATGCGGTCGATATCCGGGCGTTTTTTCTGGTCGGGCGCCAGCTTGGCGAACTGGAGATCGGAGTTGTGGCAGTCGAGGCACATCTCGTTATCCTGACGCACGATCTTGCGCGGATCCCCCAGCTTGGCGGCGATCAGGGCGGTGTGGGGATCATGACAACTGTTGCAGGTGAACTGATCCCTGAGCTTCCTGGCATGCACCGAGTTGTCGAACTGCATCTCGACCTTGAGCACCTGGGCGGCATGGCACTCCTCGCAGGGACTCACCTCGTCCAGAGCGTCCCGCACATGGGGGTAGTCATTGAAACCCTGACCGTGGCATTGCTTGCATTCCATATTGCCATGATTGGAGCGCTTGAAGGCGTCTGGGTCATGGAGCGTTTCCTTGAGCTTGACGAGATCGAGATCGGTGCGCGGGGGTTGCTTCAGCCCAGCCTCGGTATGGCAGGAGAAACACTCGGCGTTGGAGCGGCGGATCTTCTCCAGGAGTTCGGGATCGATGGGTTTGGTTTCAGCGGCCACCGCGTCCTGAGCCGAGGGGAGCCAGAGGCCGAGTGAGCCGAGGACGAAGATCAGCCGAAGTACCAAAAGCCACGGCTCGCTCTTCTTCGAGACGCTTCCCAGGGACCCGGTTTCGACACCGGGTACGACCGCCATTCCCCGGCGGGAAGGCCGTGACTTGATCTCGAACCATGACCAGGGAAGCAATTCGGGCGTCCAGCGGGACATCTAGGTTTCAGCCTTTTCGAACAATTCGCCAAACAACTCTTTGACCCGCAGACGGGCGGCCTGAAAGGCCGCTCGCCCCTCGGGGGTGATTTCATACAGACGGCGCTCGCTCCGGCCATTCCGTTCCTGACGGGAGATCAGGTAGCCCTTGCGCTCCAGTCCGTGCAGCATGGGGTAGAGGGTGCCAGGGCTGATCTGGTAGCCGTGGTGACGCAATTCCTCGATCAAACCGAGGCCGAAGATCGGCTCCTCGCTGGCGTGGTGCAGAATGTGCAACCGGATCAGTCCGTCATAGAGATATTTGTCGGTCATGAGCTTCAACCTTGTCCATCCGCAATAGCCCGCCCCGCTGATTTCTATCGGGTAGCGGCTCCATGGAGCCCTTTGGTCGAATCCGGCGACGGCGTTCAGGAGAGCGGAGCCAGATCTCCGGCGACAGGGACGGGCGCAAACCCCGACATGATAGCCGTCGACCGGCTGTAGGACATCTTGCGGCGAAGCGAATGGGGATATGGCGGACAAGGTAGAACTTGAAGTGAATACCGATGTCTCGATAGTATCGAGATTCGTTATCGAAATACAATAGTATCTTTACCAGGAGATGGCGATGGAATATCTGGTCATAGGTTTGGCGTCTCTGCTCGTCTCTGGGGTCACCCTCTGGTCCGGTTTCGGGCTGGGCACCTTGCTCACCCCGGTCTTCGCCCTGTTTTTCCCCCTCTCCCTGGCGGTGGCCGCTACGGCGGTGGTGCACCTTGCCAACAACCTGTTCAAACTCGGCCTGCTGGCCCACCAGGCGGATCGGGATACCCTGTTGCGCTTTGGGGTTCCGGCGGCGGTGGCGGCCCTGGTCGGGGCCGGACTCTTGTCATGGCTCGATCAACTCCCCCAGCTACTGAGCTACGAACTGGGGGAGAGCCACCACCAAATCACCCTGGTGAAGGCGGTGATCGGTTCATTGATCATTATTTTCGCCTTGTTGGAATTCTCCGCTCGGTTCCAGTCCTTGGCGCTGTCACCCCGTTATCTGCCTTTGGGCGGTATGTTGTCGGGTTTCTTTGGCGGTTTGTCCGGGAATCAGGGGGCCTTGCGCTCCGCCTTCCTGCTCAAGGCCGGGCTTTCCAAGGAGGCCTTCGTGGCCACGGGGGTGGCGGCGGCGGTGATGGTGGATGGCACACGGCTCGGGGTTTATGGAGTCTCTTTTCTAGCCGAACAGTTCAGCCGTTCCCAGGCGCTGCTGCTCCCCATCGGCGTCGCCACCCTGTGCGCCTTCAGCGGCGCCCTGCTTGGCAAGCGTCTCCTGCGTAAGGTCAAACTACGGACCGTGCAATTGGCGGCGGCGGGAATGTTGTTCGTGGTCGGACTGGGTCTGGTGACCGGGTTGCTCTAGCCCGCGGTTCTCACCAGTCGTCAACGAGGGGACTCCCACGCAGCCGGGGCCAGTCGCTCCCAACCCGATAGGGAAAAGCTATCTATTCCATCCAGGAATACGATTTCACAGGCACCTGTCAAGGGCCTAGTCTTAACTCACCAAACCGCTGCAACAAACACCCGGCCAGGGTCGCGCTAGAGCGCGCCGAACCAGGTCAGCCGCGAGGCCCTGCAGGGGTTGGGATGGTCTAGAGACGTAATAGCCAATGAGGAACCATCCATGAACAATGAAAGTCAATGCCCCTTCGCCGCCCAACACGGCGCCCGCACCACGGCCAGCATGCAGTCGAATAGCGATTGGTGGCCGAACCAGCTGAATCTCAAAATCCTGCACCAGCATTCCGCGAAGTCCAACCCCTTGGGCGCGGATTTCAACTACGCCGAGGAGTTCAAGCAGCTCGACCTGGCGGCGGTGAAGCAGGATCTCTATGCCCTGATGACCGACTCGCAAGATTGGTGGCCGGCCGACTGGGGTCATTACGGCGGTCTCTTCATCCGCATGGCCTGGCACAGCGCCGGTACCTACCGTATCTCCGATGGGCGCGGCGGTGCCGGCCACGGCAACCAGCGTTTCGCGCCGGTCAATAGCTGGCCCGACAACGTCAACCTCGACAAGGCGCGTCGCCTGCTGTGGCCGATCAAGAAGAAATACGGCAACAAGATCTCCTGGGCCGACCTCATCATTTTGGCCGGCAACTGCGCGCTCGAATCCATGGGCTTCAAGACCTTCGGCTTCGCCGGCGGGCGCGAGGACATCTACGAGCCGGAAGAGGACATCTACTGGGGCAGCGAGGCCGAGTGGCTGGGCGACAAGCGCTACAGCGGTGAGCGTGAACTGGAGAACCCGCTGGCCGCGGTGCAGATGGGGTTGATCTACGTGAATCCGGAAGGTCCCAACGGCGTGCCGGATGCGCTTGCCTCCGGGCGCGACGTGCGCGAGACCTTCCGCCGCATGGCGATGAACGACGAGGAGACCGTCGCCCTGGTGGCCGGCGGTCACACCTTCGGCAAGTGCCACGGCGCGGGCGACCCTAAGCTGGTCGGTCCCGAGCCCGAGGCGGCGGCGCTCGAAGAGATGGGTCTGGGCTGGCGCAACGCCCTGGGTAGCGGCAAAGGTGGCGATACCACCAGCAGCGGCATCGAAGGCGCCTGGACGCCGAACCCGACCCAATGGGACAACGGTTACTTCGACATGCTGTTCGGTTACGACTGGAATCTGGTGAAGAGTCCCGCCGGCGCCTGGCAGTGGGTGCCGGTGAACGTGGACGCGGAACACCTCGCCCCGGCGGCCCAGGACCCGTCCAAGAAGGTCACCACCATCATGACCACCGCGGACCTCTCGTTGCGCATGGATCCGCTCTACCGTCCGATCTCCAAGCGTTTCCACGACAACCCGGAGCAGTTCGCCGACGCCTTCGCCCGTGCTTGGTTCAAGCTCACCCACCGCGACCTGGGGCCGCGCTCGCGCTACCTCGGCCCGGAAGTGCCGGCCGAAGAGCTGATCTGGCAGGATCCGGTGCCCGCCGTCGATCACCCGCTGATCGACGCGAAGGACATCGCCGAGCTGAAGGCGAAGATTCTCGCCACGGGCCTGTCGGTTGCCGAACTGGTGTCTACCGCATGGGCTTCCGCCTCGACTTTCCGCGGCTCCGACAAACGCGGCGGCGGCAACGGCGCGCGCATTCGCCTCGCGCCGCAGAAGGACTGGGAAGCCAACCAGCCGGCGCAGTTGGCCAAGGTGCTGGCCGCGCTCGCAGGCGTGCAGAAGTCCTTCAACAAGAAGGTCTCGCTGGCCGACCTGATCGTGCTGGGCGGCTGCGCCGCCGTCGAGCAGGCCGCCAAGGCTGCCGGCCACGCCATCGAAGTGCCCTTCCCGCCCGGCCGTACCGACGCCTCGCAGGAACAG
>JBPOHE010000170.1:0-19127 GCA_052035915.1 Pseudomonadota bacterium | reverse complement strand
AAGGAGTTCGGAAAGTTGCATGCTGTCAGAGGTCATCGATTTCTCCTCAGTGAGGTTGAGTGTGTTGTAACCCATACCTTACCGGAGTTTTCGATGACCTCCCAATCGCGCCCCTCGGGTGCCCCGCCTGCGGGGCACCCGAGGGGAACCAAACTACTCAGTTTCTTACACCACTTCCTGGGACACTACCCAGGTTACAAACCAGTCGGCCCAGCACAGAACACCAGTGACCGGAGGGAATTTCCATGCCAAGAATGCGAAATGAACATTTATTTTTTACACGATCACCAATGTTTATGAAGCCAGGCTTTTTCTGCCCAGGCCCAAAGAAATTCCGGGCCTGGATCTGAGCTGAACGGCGTTCATGGGGATCCGTGCCTGCTTTCGCCTGGACCGCGGTGCCTTCCGCCTGGAGGTGGATCTCGACCTCCCGGGACAAGGTGTGACGGCCCTGTTCGGTCATTCCGGCTCCGGCAAGACCAGCCTGTTGCGGCTGATCGCCGGTCTGGAGCGAGCACCGGGCTTTCTGGAGGTCAAGGGTCAGATCTGGCAGCAGGACGAGGCCGACATCTTCCTACCCAGTTACCGCCGTTCCCTGGGCTATGTGTTCCAAGAGTCCCGCCTCTTTCCCCATCTCAGCGTCAGAAAGAATCTGGAGTACGGCCTGAAGCGGGTGCCGCCGGCCCAGCGGCGGCTGGACCTCCCTCCCGTGCTCGATCTGCTGGGCCTAGGTCACCTGCTGGAGCGTCGACCGGAGCATCTTTCCGGCGGCGAACGTCAGCGGGTAGCCATTGCCCGCGCCCTGCTCACCAGCCCCCGGGTCCTGCTCCTGGACGAACCGCTCTCCGCCCTGGACCTGCTCCGCAAGCAGGAAATCCTGCCCTATCTGGAACGCCTGCGCGCCGAACTGGAGATCCCCTTGATCTATGTGAGCCATGCCCCGGACGAGGTGGCGCGATTGGCCGATTACCTGGTGGTGCTGGACGAGGGCCGTGCGCTCGCCCAGGGACCGCTGACGGAAATCCTGGCCCGCCTGGATCTGCCCATCCGCCTGGGGGAAGACGCCGGGGTGGTGCTGGACGCCGAGGTGGTGGAACGAGACAGCGTCTGGGGACTGGCGCTGGTCCGCTTCGACGGCGGCGCCGTCTGGGTGCGGGACAGCGGACACCCCCTCGGCCAGCCGGTTCGCGTCCGTATCCTGGCCCGGGACGTGAGTCTGACCCAGAGCCGACATGGCGACACCAGTATCCTCAACATCCTGCCGGCCATGGTGACGGAGATCGCCACCGATACCCATCCGGCCCTGGCACTGGTGCGTCTCCAGGTCGGCACCACCCCGGTTCTGGCCCGGCTCACCCACCGTTCCGCCGATGCTCTTGCCCTGAGCCCGGGCAAGCCGGTCTTCGTCCAGATCAAGACGGCGGCCCTGATCGGCTGAACAGCGGTCCTGTCGACCACATCAAGGAGATCCCCGTCGGATGGGCTCATGGTTGTTCTCAAGCGACCCGCCGGCAGGCATGATGACAACCCAGTCTTCAA
This sequence comes from Pseudomonadota bacterium, assembly GCA_052035915.1. Lineage (GTDB taxonomy): Bacteria > Pseudomonadota > Gammaproteobacteria > Chromatiales > Chromatiaceae > JBPOHE01. The sequence goes on along the minus strand of JBPOHE010000170.1, from coordinate 17,588 downwards.
CCAACAACTTCTGCCCGGAGGTGGGGCACAGCATGAGTCAGGCAGAGTCGCTCGATGGGACCAGCGAGAAACAGGGACGAGGTACCCTCTATATCCTGTCCGCCCCTTCCGGGGGCGGCAAGACCAGTCTGGTGAAGGCCCTGCGGGAGCGGGATCCCCTGGTCCGGGTGAGCTGTTCCCATACCACCCGTAAGCCCCGCCCGGGGGAGACCCATGGGGTGGAGTATTATTTCATCGACCCCCGGAGTTTCGAGGCCATGGTGGCGGAGAACGCCTTTCTGGAACAGGCCCGGGTGTTCGACAACCAGTATGGAACCTCGCGTCTGGAGGTCGAGTCCCTCCTCGATCAGGGACTGGATGTGATCCTGGAGATCGACTGGCAGGGGGCCCGGCAGATCCGTCAGGCTTTTCCCGGGGTCTGTTCGATCTTCATCCTACCGCCCTCCCTGGAAAGCCTGGAGCAACGTCTCCGCGGCCGTGGGCAGGACGACGAGGCGGTGATCGCCAGGCGCATGCGCGATGCCATCAACGAGATGATCCACTACCGGGAATATGACTATCTGCTGGTGAACGACGATTTCAGCGAGGCCCTTCGTGGTCTGTCGAGTATCTTTCAGGCCGCCCGACTGCGCCGCGAGGTCCAGGAGCAACGACTGGAATCCGGGCTGGCGGCCTTGCTGACCGGGGCCTGAAGCCCCCGGATCCGCCCTGGAAGGAAAGGGCGGCGGCAGAAAATCGCCCCCGGCGCTTTGGGTCCGGGCAAAGTGGCGTTTATACTTCCCTTGTCATCGGTTTTTGGTCAGCCTCGTCGGAGCGGATTCGGATTCGGACGGCGGGGCCTTGCGGGAGTGGGGTCGGTAGTTATGGCGCGTGTGACGGTGGAAGATTGCCTCCAGCATGTGGACAATCGCTTTAATTTGGTCTTGCTCGCAACACGAAGGGCGAGGCAGTTGTCGAAAATAAAAGAAAGAGGGCTCGAACCCCTCGTGGCCTGGGAAAACGATAAAGCTACGGTGGTGGCGTTGCGAGAGATCGCGGCCGGGCTGATCACCAAAGAATCGCTGGATGCCTATGAAGCCAAACGACGCGCCATGCCGCCCCTATTCCACCAGATCCAGCCGGACGATTCCGCCTTCCCCGAGGAGTATGGCGGAGACTTCTAGCCCCGCCCGCCCGTTCCGGGAGAGACCCCGCGGCCGCTCCCGTGTCCCCTTGTGTCCGCAGGGAGGCGGGCCGAAGATTCCGGCCTCGAGAGGGCATCCCGGTTTCTCGCGGCGAGCCGGGGAGAGATTCCCGCTCGCCTGCCTGATCGTCTGGGTATGACGCCGATGCGACTTACCCCCCAGGTGGCCTCGCCGATCACCCGGGATCTCGGCAAACCGAGATTCCTGATCAGCGATCTCTGCGCCCATCTGGAAAGTTACCTCCCGCCGGAACAGATTCGCGAGGTCTACCGGGCCTATCTGTATAGTGCCGAGGCCCACAACGGCCAGCACCGGCTTTCCGGCGAGCCATACATCTATCACCCCATCGCGGTGGCGCGCATCCTTTCGGATCTACGCATGGACTACAAATGTCTCATGGCCGCCATCCTGCACGACGTGCTCGAAGACGCCCCCATCGCCAAGGAAGAGATCGTGCGGGTGTTCGATCAGGAGATCGCCGAGCTGGTGGACGGGGTCAGCAAGCTCACCCAGATCGACGTCAAATCCCGCGCCGAGGCCCAGGCGGTCAACTTCCGCAAGATGTTGCTGGCCATGACCAAGGATATCCGCGTCATTCTCATCAAACTCGCGGATCGGCTGCACAACATGCGTACCCTCGGCGTCATGCGTATGGACAAGAGTCGGCGCATCGCCCGGGAAACCCTGGAGATCTACGCCCCCATCGCCAATCGGCTAGGCATCAACAAGATGCGGCTGGAACTCGAGGAACTCGGCTTCGCCGCTTACTGGCCCATGCGTTACCGCATCATCAAACAAGCCGTGATGACCGCCACCGGGTACCGCCGCGACCTCCTGACCAATATCGAGACCGGCATCCGGCAACGCCTGGCCCAGGAGGGACTGACCGCCCGGGTGGTGGGCAGACAGAAACATCTCTACAGCATCTACCAAAAGATGCAGATGAAGCGGGTGTCTTTCGACGAGATCGTCGATGTCTTTGCCTTCCGCGTCATCGTCGATCGGGTCGACACCTGTTACCGGGCACTGGGGGTGCTGCACAATCTCTACAAACCCATACCTGGCCGCTTCAAGGACTATATCGCCATCCCCAAGAACAACGGCTATCAATCCCTGCACACCGTGCTCAAAGGTCCCCAGGGGCTGCCGATCGAGATGCAGATCCGCACCGAAGAGATGCATCGGATCGCCGAGACCGGCATCGCCGCCCATTGGCTGTACAAACTCGATGGCGCCAACGGCGACATGCCCCAGGTGCGTGCCCGCAAGTGGTTACAGAACCTCTTGGAACTCCAGAAACAGGCCGGGGATCCGATCGACTTCATCGAGAACGTCAAGGTCGATCTCTTTCCCGACGAGGTTTATGTCTTCACTCCCCGGGGGCGGATCATGGTGTTGCCCCGGGGCGCCACGGTGGTGGACTTCGCCTATGCCGTCCATACCGAATTGGGGAATCGTTGCGAGACCGCCTTCGTCGATCACCGCCCGGTGCCCCTGAGCACCAAACTCGGCAACGGTCAGACCGTGGAAGTCATTTCTTCCCCCAACACCCATCCCAACCCCTCCTGGCTGGATTTCGTCGTCACCGCCAAGGCCAGGGCCAATATCCGCGGCTATCTGAAAAACTTGCAGGGCCAGGAGGCGAGAGATCTCGGGCGTCATCTGTTGGAAAAGGAATTGCAGCCGCTCGGCGGTTCCATCGACCGCATTCCCCGGGAGCGCTTGGCACGGCTCCTATCCCAGACCGGCCTGGCGGATTTCGAGGCCCTCCTGGTCGAGGTGGGACTGGGTAACCGCATGCCCTTGCTGATCGCCCGCGCCCTGACCGGCCACAAACCCATAGTCCTTACCGATACCCCGCGTGCGGCGGTCACCGAACCCCTGATCATCAAAGGCACGGAAGGGATGGTGATGAGTTTTGCCAAATGCTGTCGCCCCATCCCGGACGATCCCATTACCGGGATCTTCACCCCCGGCAAGGGAATCGTCGTCCACCGCCAGGGTTGCCCGAACCTCGGCGTGCATCGCCGACGCCATCCCAACTGGTTGGAACTGTATTGGCACGAGGATGTGAATACCGAGCTGCCGACCGAGGTCCGGGTGGCGGTGGGCAACAAACGCGGGGTCCTGGCCACCTTGGCGGCGACCATCGCCGAGACGGGTTGCAATATCGAAAACGTGTCGGTGGATGAACGCGATGGGCTTACCTCGACCCTGAGTTTCATCATCAATGTCAAGGATCGCAAGCAGTTGGCCACCATCATGCGGCGGTTGCGGGTCCTGCCCAATGTGATGCGCATCGAACGGGTCGGTGGACCGACGGCTCGGGCACGGGAGACGATGTGATACGCTGTCACCTCGGAGAGCGGGTTGTTCCCTGAGCTTGCCAGAGTACGCATCGCGTACCATGCTCTTGATTGGCCGTCGAACTCTGGAACTGGTAGGCGGCGCTGACCCTACGCAGCTTCAACAAACGGCAGTCAGCAGAGGGAAAAGAGATGAGGCGAGAGATCGTTCGTACCGATCAGGCTCCGGCGGCCATAGGCACCTATTCCCAGGGGGTGAGGTCCGGTCAGTGGGTATGGCTCTCGGGACAGATCCCACTGGTGCCCGAGACCATGGAGCTGATCGAAGGCGACATGGAGGCCCAGATCCGGCGCGTGTTCGATAATCTCCAGGCGGTGGCCCGAGCGGCTGGGGGAAGTCTGGACAAGGTGGTCAAACTCACGGTCTATCTGACCGATCTGGCACACTTTCCCCTGGTGAACCGAATCATGCCGGAGTATTTCAGCGAACCCTTTCCAGCCCGCGCGGCTGTGGGGGTGGCCGCCCTACCCAGGGGGGCCGGGGTGGAGATGGACGCCATCCTGCTGCTTGATGATTGAACCCCGCGGCCTTGGGTCCCGCGGCTCCCAAGAAGTCTTTATTGGCCCCGGTTTCCGAGTGGGCCGATACTCTAAAACTCCGATTCCAAATAACACATAACACAACCCAGGAGGCCTGCTGAATGAAACTCAAACATCTGTTCCTTGGCGCTCTCGTCTGCGCCTTCGGCATGGAGACGGTCGTGGCTGAGCCCATCATGATCAAGTTCAGTCATGTGGTAGCCGTCGACACCCCCAAGGGCAAGGCCGCCGAATATTTCAAGAAACGCGCCGAAGAGTTGACTGCTGGCAAGGTGAAGGTGGAGGTCTATCCCAACAGCACCCTGTACAAAGACAAGGAAGAACTGGAAGCACTGCAGCTTGGAGCCGTACAGATGCTCGCCCCCTCCCTGGCCAAGTTCGGCCCCCTGGGCGCCAAGGAATTCGAGGTCTTCGATCTACCTTACATTTTCGATACCTACAACGACCTGCATAAAATCACCAAGGGTCCAGTGGGCAAGGGTCTGCTGAAGAAGCTGGAGAGCAAGGGCCTCCTGGGCCTGGCCTATTGGGACAATGGTTTCAAGTCCTTCTCGGCGAACAAGCCTCTGCTCGCGCCGGCGGACTTCAAGGGGCTCAAGATGCGCATCCAATCCTCCAAGGTATTGGAGGCGCAGATGCGGGCCTTGGGCGCCCTGCCCCAGGTGATGGCCTTCTCCGAGGTTTATCAGGCGCTACAGACCGGAGTGGTGGACGGAACCGAAAACCCCATCTCGAACCTATACACCCAGAAGATGCACGAGGTGCAGAAACACCTCACTCTGACCAATCACGGCTATCTGGGCTACGCGGTGATCGTCAACAAGGCGTTCTGGGAAGGATTGCCGTCCGATGTTCGGGGACAACTGGAACAGGCGATGGATGAATCCACCACCCATGCCAACCAGATCGCCAAGGAAGAAAACGATACCGCCCTGGAAAAGGTGCGTGCTTCAGGCAAGACCGAGATCCACGCCATGACCGCTGAGCAACGCACGGCGCTCAAGAAGGCATTGGTCCCTGTCCATCAGGAGATGTCAGGCCGCATCGGCAAGGAATTGATCGAATCCATCTATAAAGAAACGTCAGATCCAACCAAGATCTGATTAGGTTCTCGCCTCTAACGCCCGCTCCATGCGGGCGTTTTATTATGGGGGGGTCACATGCTCAAGGTTCTGGATCATCTGGAAGAGTGGCTGATAACGCTCTTGATGGGGTCAGCCACCCTCATCATCTTCGCTGCAGTGGTTCACCGCTACCTAAGTGGGATGTCCATTCCAGGTCTGCAAGATTTCATGCTCAGCCTGAACATGAGTTGGGCGCAGGAAGTTTGTATCTATTTGTTCGTCTGGATGGCGAAGTTCGGCGCCGCCTATGGTGTGCGTACCGGTATCCACGTCGGCGTCGATGTTCTCATCAACCGCTTGTCGGAGAGTAATCGCGCCAAATTCATTCTCTTCGGCCTCCTCGCTGGGGCCTTTTTCACCGGCACGATTGGAACCCTGGGTGCTGAGTTTGTCTGGAAGATCGGTCATACCGAACAAACCTCTCCGGATCTGGAGATGCCCATGTGGATCGTTTACCTGGCGGTCCCCCTCGGCTCCTATCTGATGTGCTTTCGTTTTCTCCAGGTCGCCCGGGGCTTCTGGCGCACCGGCGAGCTACCCCACCACGAACATGGCCATGTGGCGGGCTTGGAAGAAGAAGAAGAAACGAAAGCCGTAGAGGCTGGAATTCCGCCGGAGGAGGACGTGTTGATCGGCGAGGCGATAGAAATGGCCGAGGATCTGGAACACGTTCATGGGGGGAAAGACGAAGAGGTTTGGGAACACAGCCATCCCCATTGGCATGAACATCCCTCCCAGCCCGCGGATAAGGAGAAAAAACCATGAATACCGCCATCATCTTCATCCTGCTGATCGGGCTGATGCTCACCGGGATGCCGATCTCCATTTCCCTGGGCCTCACCGTGCTGACATTCCTCTACACCATGACCCAGGTACCGATCGAGTCGGTGGCCATGAAGTTATTCACGGGTATCGAGAAGTTCGAGATCATGGCGATTCCCTTCTTCATCCTCGCCGGAAATTTCCTCACCCATGGTGGTGTAGCCAGGCGCATGATCCGCTTCGCCACCTCGGTAGTAGGCCATTTTCATGGTGGCCTAGGACTGGCGGGGGTCCTGGCCTGCGCTCTGTTTGCCGCTGTTTCCGGTTCCTCTCCGGCTACAGTAGTAGCCATCGGTTCGATTCTATTGCCCGCCATGATCAAGGCCGGTTTTCCTAAACGCTTTGGGGCGGGCGTGATCACCACTTCCGGAGCCTTAGGTATCCTGATCCCACCCTCCATCGTCATGGTGATGTACTCGGTCTCCACCAACACCTCGGTGGGCAGCCTCTTCATGGCGGGTATCATCCCCGGAATCCTGCTTGCCTCCCTGTTGGGCGCGGTCACTTGGTATCGCGCCTATATGGGAAACTTTCCACGTCAACCGAAAGCCGGGTGGGGAGAGCGTTGGCGCACCTTCCGTCAGTCTGTTTGGGGGCTGTTGCTGATCGTCGTGGTCATGGGGGGGATCTATTCGGGGATCTTCACCCCAACGGAAGCGGCGGCCATGAGCGCCGTCTATGCCTTCTTCATCGCCGTGTTCGTTTACAAGGATATGGGCCTAAGGGATGTGCCGAGGGTATTGCTCGACTCGGCTAATATGTCAGCGATGTTGCTCTACATCATCACCAATGCCGTGCTGTTCTCCTTCCTCATGACCCATGAGAACATCCCCCAAGCCATGGCGGACTGGCTGATCGGGGAAGGACTCGGACAGATCGCCTTCCTGTTGGTAGTCAACATTCTGTTGCTGCTCGCCGGCAATGTGATGGAACCTTCGTCCATCGTGCTCATCATGGCGCCCATCCTCTTCCCGGTAGCGATGAAACTCGGCATTGATCCGGTGCACTTCGGCATCCTCATCACGGTCAACATGGAGGTTGGCATGTGCCACCCACCAGTTGGCCTGAACCTCTATGTGGCCAGCGGAATCACCAAGATGGGGATCACCGAGCTTACTATCGCCGTATGGCCTTGGTTGTTGGCCATGCTGGGGTTCTTGATCCTCGTCACTTACATCCCAGCCATTTCGCTCTGGCTGCCTGGCATGCTCGGGATGCTCTGAGACTCCCCCGCCTCCAGCCGTAACCCGGTCGGTCTCGGTCACAGAGGCCGGCCGGGGTTGACTCAGCTCTCTACGCTTCGCCTTTCCGGGGAAAAGCACCAGAATAAAAGTCCCAGATATCAGGGTATACCCGTATAAAACGATCTTTGTTTGCCCCCCCTGGGTACTTCGTGGAGAATAACAATTCTTTTTAATGAAATTCTAACATTGTCAAATTAGGCTGGTTGTTTGGCCTTGCGGCAGTGTTGGAACCGGCACCTAAAACCGTCCTCGGCCTTTCAGCTTCGAGATCATCGGCTTCGAGGGCCTGACGGCCCTCTCGTAGGCCCTTCCCCGGCCTCTCGACCACGGACCTCGGATCGGCGCAACGGGTTACATATCGCAGGTTTCGTATAAGCTTCCAGACCATACCTACAGGAGAAACAGATGTCCTCACGCAGAGAACTCGCCAATGCGATCCGTGCGCTGAGCATGGACGCGGTGCAAAAGGCCAATTCAGGACACCCGGGCGCCCCCATGGGCATGGCCGATATCGCCGAGGTTCTGTGGAACGATTACCTGCAACATAACCCCGTCAATCCGCGCTGGGCGGATCGCGACCGTTTCGTGCTCTCGAATGGTCATGGCTCCATGCTGATCTACTCCCTACTCCACCTCACCGGCTACGACCTCGGCATCGACGACCTGATGCAGTTCCGCCAACTGCACTCCAAGACGCCGGGCCACCCGGAATACGGCTATGCCCCGGGGATAGAGACCACCACCGGCCCCCTGGGACAGGGCATCACCAATGCCGTCGGCATGGCCCTGGCGGAAAAGGTGCTCGCCGCCCAGTTCAATCGCCCCGGGCACGAGATCGTCGATCACTTTACCTATGTCTTCCTGGGGGATGGTTGCCTGATGGAAGGGATCTCCCACGAGGCCTGTTCCCTCGCCGGCTCTTGGGGGTTGGGCAAACTGATCGCCTTCTATGATGACAACAACATCTCCATTGACGGTGAGGTGCGTGGCCACGGTCACACCCCCGCCTGGTTCCTGGACGACACCCCCAAACGCTTCGAGGCCTATGGCTGGCATGTGCTCCCCAAGGTCGATGGCCATGATCCGGAACAGATCCTGGCCGCTATCGAGGCCGCTCGGGCCGTCGCCGACAAGCCTTCGCTGATTTGCTGTCAGACCATCATCGGCTTCGGTTCGCCCAACAAGCAGGGGAAGGAAGAATGTCACGGCGCGCCCTTGGGGGCGGATGAAGTGGCCCTCGCCCGCGAGGCCCTCGGATGGCCCTATCCGCCCTTCGAGCTGCCGGTCGATATCTATGCGGAGTGGTCGGCTAAGGAGAAGGGAGCCCGGGCGGAAGCGGAGTGGAACGCCCGTTTCGACGCATACGCCGCTGCCTACCCAGCGGAGGCCGCCGAATTCAAGCGTCGGATGGCCGGAGAACTCCCCGCCGATTGGGCCGAGAAGTCCGCCGCCTTCATCGCCGCCGTAGCCGAGAAGGGCGAGACCATCGCCTCTCGCAAGGCCTCCCAAAATGCCCTCAATGGCTTTGGCCCCTTGTTGCCCGAATTCCTCGGCGGTTCGTCCGACTTGGCGGGCTCCAACCTGACCATCTGGAAAGGCTGCAAGGGTATAGGGAAAAACGACGCCTCCGGCAACTATCTCTATTACGGGGTGCGGGAATTCGGCATGTCCGCCATCATGAACGGCATCGCCCTGCATGGCGGCTTCATCCCCTACGGCGCGACCTTCCTGATGTTCTCCGAATACGCCCGCAACGCCCTGCGCATGGCGGCGCTGATGAAGGTGCCCTCGATCTTCGTCTACACCCATGATTCCATCGGCCTGGGCGAGGACGGTCCCACCCACCAACCGGTCGAGCAGATCCCGACCCTGCGCCTGATCCCTAACATGAGCGTCTGGCGCCCCTGCGATGCGGTGGAGTCCGCCGTTGCCTGGAAACTGGCCGTCGAGCGTAAGAGCGGCCCCTCCTGCCTGATCTTCTCCCGCCAAAACCTGGCCCACATGGCCCGCACCTCGGAGCAAATCGCCGCCATCACCCGCGGCGGTTATATCCTGCGCGACTGTAAGGGTACGCCGGACGCCATCCTTATCGCCACCGGCTCCGAGGTCGAGCTGGCGGTGAAGGCGGCGGAGGCCCTGTCCGACAAGGCTATCCGAGTCGTCTCCATGCCTTCCACGGACGCCTTCGACGCCCAGGACGCAGGCTATCGGGAAGCTGTGTTGCCCAAGGCCGTGACCGCCCGCGTCGCGGTGGAGGCCGCGGTCACCGACGGCTGGTGGAAGTATGTCGGCAGCCAGGGGGCTGTAGTAGGCATCAACCGCTTTGGCGAATCCGCCCCGGCTGGGGCCTTGTTCAAGGCCTTCGGCCTCACCGTGGAAGCCGTCGCCGCCGCGGTCAAAGGTGTTCTTTGAGATCCATCACGTGGTCGGGAACCTGGTCGAACCCGCCCTTCAAGCGCGTCACCCTTTCCCCGGGTGACCTTTTTTCTGACAGAGGAGCAATCGCATGATCAAAGTTGGCATCAATGGGTTTGGTCGTATCGGCCGGATGGCGTTCCGTGCCATCACCAAGGACTTCCCCGGTATCCAGGTGGTCGCTATCAATGACCTACTGGACCCCGCGTATCTGGCCTATATGCTCAAGTACGACTCGGTCCATGGTAACTTCCCCGGCGATATCAGCGTCGAGGGCAATACCATGATGGTCAAGGGCCAGCCCATCCGCCTCACCGCCGAGAAGGACCCGGCCAACCTCAAGTGGAACGAGGTCGGCGCCGACATCGTCCTCGAGTGCACCGGCTTTTTCCTTACCGAAGAGACCTGCCAGAAACACATCGACGCCGGCGCCAAGAGGGTGGTGCAGTCCGCCCCCTCCAAGGACAAGACCCCGATGTTCGTCTACGGCGTCAATCACAAGAGCTATGACGGCCAGGCGATCATCTCCGCCGCCTCCTGCACCACCAATTGTCTGGCGCCGGTGGCCAAGGTGCTGCATGACAATTGGGGCATCAAACGCGGCCTCATGACTACGGTCCACGCCGCCACCGCCACCCAGAAGACGGTCGACGGCCCCTCCATGAAGGACTGGCGCGGTGGCCGTGGCATCCTGGAGAACATCATCCCCTCCTCTACCGGTGCCGCCAAGGCGGCCGGCAAGGTGCTGCCCGACCTCAACGGCAAGCTGACCGGCATGGCCTTCCGCGTGCCCACTTCCGATGTGTCGGTGGTCGACCTCACGGTTGAACTCAACCAGGAAGCGAGCTATGCGGATATCTGCGCCGCCATGAAGAAGGCTGCACAGGAAGGCGATCTGGCCGGCGTTCTGGCCTATACCGAGGAGAAGGTGGTCTCCACCGACTTCCGCGGCACGGGGACGCCCTCCATCTTCGACGCCGAGGCCGGGATCGCACTGGATCCCACCTTCATCAAGGTGGTCGCCTGGTACGACAACGAGTACGGCTATACCTGCAACATGCTGCGCATGGTCGAGTACATCGCCTAGTGGCGTAGGGTGGGTTAGCGGCGCTATGGCAAGGACTTTCCGTTACCATGGTTGCTGGTGCGCCGCCTAACCCACCAACGAATCAGAACCTTGGTCCGCACAGCGGACCCTACCCACTTTCCACCCCCTACCCTGAAAGAGGCCTGCACCCATGTCCTTCATCAAGCTCACCGACCTCGATCTGCAAGGCAAACGGGTACTGATCCGTTCCGACCTCAATGTCCCGGTCAAGAACGGCAAGGTCACCTCCGACGCCCGCATCACCGCCTCCATGCCGACCTTCGAGCACTGCCTCAAGGCCGGCGCCAAAGTCATGGTCATGTCCCATCTGGGCCGCCCCGAGGAAGGGATTTTCTCCGAGGAGAATTCCCTCAAGCCCGTAGCCGATGACCTGAGCGCCAAGATGGGCCAGCCCGTGCGCCTGATCCGCGACTATCTGGATCAGTCCCTGGAGATCGCCGATGGGGAACTGATCCTGCTCGACAACGTCCGCTTCAACAAGGGCGAAGGCAAGGACAACGAGGAGCTGTCCAAGAAGTACGCCGCCCTCTGCGACGTCTTCGTCATGGATGCCTTCGGCACCGCCCATCGCGCCCAGGCCTCCACCCACGGCGTCGGCAAATTCGCCCCCGTAGCCTGCGCCGGCCTGCTGCTCGCCGAAGAACTGGATGCCCTGCAACAGGCCCTGGCCAATCCGGCCCGCCCCATGGTCGCCATCGTCGGCGGCTCCAAGGTCTCGACCAAACTTACCGTTCTGGAGGCCCTGTCGGAAAAGGTCGATCAGCTGGTGGTCGGCGGTGGTATCGCCAACACCTTCCTCGCCGCTACCGGCCATAACGTCGGTAAATCCTTGTGCGAGCACGACCTCATCCCTACCGCCCAGGCCCTGATCGCGAAGATGAATGCCCGCGGCGCCAGCATACCGATTGCGGTGGATGTGGTATGCGGTAAGAACTTCGCTGAGAACGAGCCGGCGGTGCTCAAGGACGCGGGCGAGGTGGCCGATGACGACATGATCTTCGACATCGGCCCCAAATCCGCCGCCCAGTTGACAGAGATCGTCTCCAAGGCCTGTACCATCGTCTGGAACGGTCCGGTAGGGGTATTCGAGTTCGACCAGTTCGGGGAAGGTACCAAGACCCTCGCCCTGGCTATCGCCGAGGCTCCGGCCTTCAGCCTGGCTGGTGGTGGGGATACCATCGCCGCAATCCAGAAGTATGATATTTACGACAAAGTCTCCTATATCTCTACCGCGGGCGGCGCCTTCCTCGAATATCTCGAAGGCAAGATCCTGCCGGCGGTGGCCATGCTGGAAGCACGGGCGCAAGGCTAGGCCGACCCACTCCATTCACATTCAAAGAGGACAGATTTCATGGCTCTGATCTCCCTACGCCAGTTACTGGACCACGCCGCCGAGCACGGCTACGGTGTGCCTGCCTTCAACGTCAATAACCTCGAACAGATGCGCGCCATCATGGAGGCCGCCGCCGAGACTGATTCCCCGGTCATCGTCCAAGCCTCCGCCGGCGCCCGCAAGTACGCCGGGGCGCCCTTCCTGCGTCACCTCATCCTGGCGGCCATCGAGGAATGGCCGGATATCCCGGTCTGCATGCATCAAGACCACGGCACCTCCCCGGCAGTCTGCCAGCGCTCCATCCAACTCGGCTTTTCCTCCGTGATGATGGACGGTTCCCTCAAAGAGGACGGCAAGACCCCCGCCAGCTACGAATACAACATCGATGTCACCCGGCGCGTGGTGGAGATGGCCCACGCCTGCGGCGTCTCCGTCGAGGGCGAACTAGGCTGCCTGGGCTCCTTGGAGACCGGGACGGCGGGCGAAGAGGATGGCGTCGGTGCCGAGGGTCATCTGGATCACTCCCAGTTGCTGACCGACCCGGAAGAAGCGGCGGATTTCGTCAAGAAGACCGGTGTCGACGCCCTGGCCATCGCCATCGGCACCAGCCATGGCGCCTACAAGTTCACCCGTCCGCCCACCGGCGACATTCTCGCCATCGAGCGGGTGAAGCAGATCCATGCCCGCATCCCCAATACCCATCTGGTGATGCACGGTTCCTCCAGCGTGCCCCAGGACTGGCTGAAGATGATCAACGACTATGGCGGCGACATGGGCCAGACCTATGGCGTGCCGGTGGAAGAGATCGCCCAGGGCATCAAGCACGGGGTGCGCAAGGTCAATATCGACACCGATCTGCGCATGGCGAGCACCGGGGCCGTACGCAAGTTCCTCGCCGAGAACAAGAAGGAATTCGACCCCCGTAAGTGGCTCATTGCCGCCACCAAGGGCATGAAGCAGATCTGCAAGGACAGGTACGAAGCCTTCGGCACCGCTGGCAACGCCTCCAAGATCAAAGCGATCGGCCTGGAGGCCATGACCAGCCGCTACGCCAAGGGCGAACTGGACCCCAAGATCAACTGACCGGATGCCTCAGGCCGACCCGGCTTCCCAGCCCGGGTCGGCCAAAATTCCCCTGGTCGTCATCAATCGACCGCCTCAAGCCTTCCACCTATTCAAACTTCCTACTCTGCCCACGAAGCGGATCGGGTAATACCAATTTCTGGTATGCGGCCAAGTCGCGCCAGCGGCAAATTCAGGAGGGGCACCTTCGACTGGACAACGCAGAAATTGACGCTGGCCAGAGTGCAGATAAACATAGTCAGCAAGGTGCTTTCTCAGAAGCTGTTTGGAAACCCTCGACTCCCGGGCATCGAGCGGAAAGGCCGGATTTTCGTTCTCATATTAGCAACAAACAAAGAAATAAATCCTATATTGTTCTCTTAAAGAGAACATTAATCGCAGGCACAAAGCTTGGCCCCGAGGCGCGGAAGCGGTAACGAGCAAAGTAGGTCGGCAATCCTTTGCCGACACTCCCTGATCGGCATCAAATGGCGGCAAGGGGTTGCCGCCCTACGTGCTCGGAAGTTGCCACGAGAATCTCCAAACAGCTTCTCAGAATCTTTCTGAAGAGAGTAGTGAATGACTGAACACGAAATCGAACAAACCCTGATCGAAAAGCTGACTGACCTCAAATACACCTACCGCCACGACATCCGCGACCGCGCCGCGCTGGAAGCCAATTTCCGCGAGAAGTTCGAGGCGCTTAACCGCGTCAGGCTCACCGACAGCGAATTCCAGCGCCTGCTCGATGGCGTGATCACGCCGGACGTCTACAACGCCGCCCAGACCCTGCGTAACATCAACAGCTTCGAGCGTGACGACGGTACGCCGCTCAACTACACCCTCGTCAACATCAAGGATTGGTGCAAAAACCACTTCGAGGCGGTCAACCAGTTGCGCATCAACACCGACCACAGCCACCACCGCTACGACGTGATGTTGCTCATCAACGGCGTGCCGGTGGTGCAGATCGAGCTCAAGACCTTGGGCCTGAGCCCACGCCGGGCCATGCAACAAATCGTCGATTACAAGAGTGATCCCGGCAACGGCTACGGCAAGACGCTGCTCTGCTTCATCCAGCTCTTCATCGTCAGCAACCGCACGGATACCTGGTACTTCGCCAACAACAACGCCCGCCATTTCAGCTTCAACGCCGACGAACGCTTCCTGCCCGTCTACCAGTTCGCTGCCGAGGACAACAAGAAGATCGTCCACCTCGACACCTTTGCCGACACCTTCCTCGCCAAATGCACCCTGGGCCAGATGATCAGCCGCTACATGGTGCTGGTGGCCAGCGAGCAAAGGCTGCTGATGATGCGGCCCTACCAGATCTATGCCGTGCAGGCCATTGTGGAGTGCATTCATCAAAACTGCGGGAATGGTTACATCTGGCACACCACCGGCAGCGGCAAGACGCTCACCTCGTTCAAGGCCGCCACCCTGCTCAAGGACAACCCGGATATCGACAAGTGCCTGTTCGTAGTGGATCGCAAGGACCTGGACCGCCAGACGCGCGAGGAATTCAACCGCTTCCAGGAAGGCTGCGTCGAAGAGAACACCAACACCGAAACCCTGGTGCGCCGTCTGCTTTCCGACGACTACGCCAACAAGGTCATCGTCACCACCATCCAGAAGCTGGGCCTGGCGCTCGACGGCAGCAACAAGCGCAACTATCTGGCCCGCCTGGAGCCCCTGCGCAATCAGCGCATGGTATTCATCTTTGACGAATGCCATCGTTCGCAATTCGGCGACAACCACAGGGCCATCAAGGAGTTCTTTCCCAAGGCCCAGTTATTCGGCTTTACCGGCACGCCCATCTTCGAGCAGAATGCCAGCTATCAGCAGATCGAAGGCCAGCAGGCCAGCTACCGCACCACCGACGACCTGTTCCAGCGCTGCCTGCACCAATACACCATCACCCACGCCATCGAAGACCACAACGTCCTGCGCTTCCATGTCGATTATTTCAAGCCGGAGGGAAACCACCCCCCGCCTACGGCGTACCCCTCCAAGGGAGGGGAATTACCCCGCCCCCATTCCCCTCCTCTGGAGGGGTGGCAGGCGCAGCCTGACGGGGTGGTGCCAGCCAAGCGCAAGATAATCGAGGCCATCCTGGCCAAGCACGACGCCGCTACCGCCGACCGCAAGTTCAATGCCGTGCTGGCCACCGCCAGCATCAACGACGCCATCGAATACCACGCCCTGTTCCAGACCGTGCAGGACGAAATGCGGGAGCGGAACCCGGACTTCGCAACCCTCAACATCGCCTGCGTTTTCTCGCCACCGGCCGAGGGCAACAAGGACGTGCAGCAAATCCAGGAAGATCTGCCGCAAGAGAAGCAGGACAACCAGCAGGACCCCGAAGGCAAGAAGGCGGCGCTCACCCGCATCCTCGCCGACTACAACACCCGCTACGGCACCAACCACAAGCTCGGCGAATTCGACCTCTACTACCAGGACGTGCAGAAGCGCATCAAGGACCAGCAGTGGCCCAATGCCGACTACCCCCACGCGCGGAAGATCGACCTCACCCTCGTGGTGGACATGCTGCTCACCGGCTTCGATTCCAAATACCTGAACACGCTCTACGTGGACAAAAACCTGCGGCACCACGGCCTCATTCAGGCCTTCTCCCGCACCAACCGCGTGCTCAACGACAGCAAGCCCTACGGCAACGTGCTCGACTTCCGCCAGCAGCAGAAGGAAGTGGACGCCGCCATCGCCCTCTTCTCCGGCGAGAAGATCGACAACCCGCGTGAAATCTGGCTGGTGGAACCCGCCGCCGAAGTGCTGCGCAAATACGAAGCCGCCGTCGCGGGCATGGAACGCTTCATGGAGAAGAAGAACCTGGTCTGCGAACCCGAGCAGGTCTACAACCTCAAGGGCGACACCGCGCGCATCGAATTCGTCAGCCGCTTCAAGGAAGTGCAGCGCCTCAGGACGCAGCTCGATCAGTACACCGACCTCGAACCCGAGCAGAAGGCCAAGGTGGAAGCCATCCTGCCCAAAGATCAATTGCAGAGCTTCCGCAGCACCTATCTGGAAACCGCCAAGCGCCTGAAGAAGCAGCAGGAGAAAGAAGGCGACCAGGCCCCGCCCGAGGTGCAGCAGCTCGATTTCGAGTTCGTGCTGTTCGCTTCCAGCCTCATCGACTACGACTACATCATGGGCCTCATCGCCCGCATGACGGCGCAGAAGCCCGGCAGGACCACCATGAACCGCGAACAGTTGATCGGCCTCATCCAGGCCGACGCCAAGTTCATCGACGAGCGCGACGATATCGCCGAATACATCCGCGGCCTGCCGGTGGGCGAGAAGCTTGAGGAAAAGGAAATCCGCGCCGGTTACGAGCGCTTCAAGGCCGAGAAGAAAGCGCGCGAACTTAACCTCATCGCCGCCAGGCACAGGCTGGATGCCGCCGCACTGCAAGCCTTTGTGGACGAAGTGCTACGCCGCCGCATCTTCGACGGCGAACGCCTCTCCGAGCTGATGGCCCCGCTGGGTTTGGGCTGGAAGGCGCGCACCCAGGCGGAACTGGCGCTGGTGGAGGACCTGACGCCGCTGCTGCACAAGCTGGCGCAGGGGCGCGAGATTTCGGGGTTGAGTGCGTATGAGCAATGAACCGTTTTGCAATGATCGCTCCCACGCTCCAGCGTGGGAGCGTAGTCGGGGACGCTCTGGCGTCCTGTATGCCGCAGCAAGCGCGGAACAGAAATTGCCGGAGACTCTTGTTGGGGCTGGACAGGTTTCGCTTTCTACCCGGACGTGATTCGGCGCCGACACTAAACGCTGGAGCGTATAAGGCTGCGTTCCCACGCTGGAGCGTGGGAACGATCAACGATCACGATTTAATGCTTTTCACTTTTTACGAGGTACGTTTATGAATCTTGCCGAACAGGTTTATCGGACAGTCAAACCCATGCCCGAGGCGTTGGTGCAAGAAGTCCTGGATTTCGTCTTGTTTTTAAGGCAGCGCGAAGAAACACAGGAATGGCGCAATCTTATGTTCGCCCAAGCCGATTCCCTCGCCGATTGGGACAACGCCGAAGATGAGGTATGGAACGATGTACCAGCCGTGTGATGTGGTATTGCTGCCGTTTCCGTTCAGCGATCTTTCTGCAAGTAAAAAACGCCCGGTACTGATTTTGCAGGCAGCCAATAGTCAGGGGGATTTCTTAGCGGTGCAAATCACCTCACAACCCGGTTATGAAGGCGTGTTGGGTTTGGAGCAGGAAGACTTTCGTGTCGGTGTGCTCCCCAAACGGAAGGCGGATTCAAGTTACAAGTGCACCACGGAGAGCGTCGGCGAAGACATCGTAGGGGGCTCGGTAGTTGAGGCATTTCCGTGGACGTTGGTTGATCTTGAGGACAACCGCCTCCAGTTCCGCCG
>JBPOHE010000147.1:0-4892 GCA_052035915.1 Pseudomonadota bacterium | reverse complement strand
CTGTTTGGAAACTTACGACCCCGCGTTACCGCAACGCCGCTTCCTCATGCTACCGGGGCGTACGGACAACTCCCCGGGCGGGACTTCAACCCGCTAGATTTGTTACTGTTACTGCGTACGGCCAGGGTCGAATTATTATTGGCCTAACATACGCCTGCAGCGGACCCTGCGCTAAAGGCGTTCGAGTCCGCTGAGGCTTGTCGTTCGGCATTAACTGAGAGACATGAAAAAGACTTACGTCCACGGCTACGATTCACGGGAAGCTATAAGGCTACAGGATCAAGCATCAACCCTGGTCGAATTGCTGCATTCAGATACCTCGTATCCAGCAGGCAGTCGTGTCCTGGAAGCGGGCTGTGGTGTGGGGGCTCAGACCCTAACATTGGCGCACAACAGTCCGGAGGCCGACATCATATCCGTCGACGTTTCAGCCGCCTCCGTCGCAGAGGCAAGACAACGAGTCTTGTCTGCGGGGCTCAGGAACGTCAGCGTGGAGCAGGCTGACATTTTCAAGTTACCTTATCGTTCAGAATCATTTGACCACGTCTTCGTTTGCTTTGTCTTGGAGCATTTGCCAGAACCTATTGAGGCGTTGAAGATCCTCAAGAACATGATCGTGCCCGGAGGGACCATCACGGTCATCGAAGGGGATCATGGATCAGCCTATTTCCATCCAGACAGCTTGGCTGCGCATCAGGCAATCCAATGTCAGGTGGAACTCCAACGCCGAGCTGGTGGCAACGCGAATGTAGGAAGAGCTTTGTATCCCTTCCTGTGCCAGGCCGGATATCATGAGGTTCACGTATCACCTCGTATGGTCTACGTTGATTCAAGCAAACCGGCTCTCGTAGACGGTTTCACCAAGAAGACTTTCACGGCCATGATCGAAGGGATCCGGACCAAAGCCATCGAAGCCGGATTACTCGCAGGTGATTCGTTCGATCAAGGCATATCAGATCTCTACAGGACTGCGCAGGGCGGAGGCACCTTCTGTTATACGTTCTTCAAGGCATTCGGAGTCAAGCAATGATTGCCGAACCAGCCCGTTAGGGTCCGCTGTACGAACCGGTTCCTTGCGCGTCCGCACAGCGGACCCTACCGGGCTGGCATCCGGGTGAAGTCGACCCGGTGCCGCCAGCGCCCGATGGGACAAGGCCGTCCCATCGGGATCCACCCTGACCTTCCACTGTCCTTCGCGCGTTCATTGTGGGCTACCGGGCGGTCGAGGGAAGGCGGACGCCGCCCCGAATCCACCACCGAGACCCGGGGGGAATGGATATGAGCCGCCGGTTGCTCCGGGCATCGGCTGGAAATGGCCCCAATCGTTGCCAATAAGAGAACAATAAGACACACATTGTTCTCAAACAGGGAACAAAAACCAGGCCAAACAGCCGCGCCCCGGAAGGGATTCAGTCTGCATGGATTGTCTGGACGGAAGCGAGGAATGAATCAGGGTGCCGGGGAACCCCGGCACCCTTGGCGGTCAGGTCGGATTCGCCGGGGATTCCCTCAGCGGGCGTAACCGATCCCCTGCAGGGCGACGCGGATCTCGTCGAGGATGGCGGGATCGTCGATGGTCGCCGGGACCTTGTATTCCACACTGTCGGCGATCTTCTTCATGGTGCCGCGCAGGATCTTACCGGAGCGGGTCTTGGGCAAGCGGCCAACGATGGCGACGGTCTTGAAGGCCGCCACCGGACCGATGCGATCCCGCACCAGATTGACCAGTTCCTTCTTCAGCACCTCCGGTTCACGGTCGACGCCGGCCTTGAGCACCACCAGCCCCAGGGGCAACTCGCCCTTGAGCTGATCGTAGACACCGACCACCGCGCATTCCGCCACATTGGGATGGGACGCCAGCACCTCCTCCATGGCTCCGGTGGAGAGCCGGTGACCGGCGACGTTAATGATGTCGTCGATGCGGCTCATGATGAACAGATAGCCGTCGGCGTCCTTGTAGCCGGCATCGCCGCTCAGATAGTAGCCGGGTTGGGCGTTGAGGTAGGAACTCAAGAATCGCTCGTCGTTGTTCCACAGGGTGGGCAGACTTCCCGGAGGCAGCGGGAGTTTGATCATCAGGCGGCCGATATCCCCGGCTTTCACCTCATCACCGGCCTCGTCCAGCACCTGGACGTTGTAACCCGGCACCGCCACGGTGGGTGAGCCCGGCTTCACCGGAAGGTGCTCGACCCCCAGACAGTTGGCGGCGATGGCCCAGCCGGTCTCGGTCTGCCACCAGTGGTCGATGACCGGGACCTTGAGGATCTGTATCGCCCAGTTGAGGGTGTCGGGATCGCAGCGCTCGCCCGCCAGGAAGAGGGCGCGGAAATGGGAGAGATCGTACTTTTTCAGGTACTCGGCGTTGGGGTCCTCACGCTTGATGGCGCGGAAGGCGGTGGGAGCGGTGAACATCACGCTCACCCCATATTCCGAGATCACCCGCCAGAAGGCGCCCGGGTCCGGGGTGCCGACCGGCTTGCCTTCATAGACCAGGGTGGTGCAGCCGTGCAACAGCGGTCCATAAACGATGTAGGAATGGCCGACCACCCAGCCGACGTCCGAGGCGGCCCAGAAGACCTCACCCGGCTGGACGCCGTAGATATGATCCATGCTCCATTTGATGGCGACGGCATGGCCGCCGTTGTCGCGCACGATACCCTTGGGCTGGCCCGTGGTGCCCGAGGTATAGAGGATGTAGAGGGGATCGGTGGCGGCCACCGGCACGCAGGGATGAGGGCTGGCGGCGGCCATGGCCTCGGCCCAGGCGACATCCCGCCCCTCGATCAGGGTCGCCGGGGCCTGGGGCCGTTGCAACAAAACGCAGTGGTCGGGCTTGTGGGTGGAGAGTTCGATCGCCTGATCCAGCATCGGCTTGTATTGCACGACGCGCCCCGGCTCGATGCCGCAGGACCCGGCCACGATCGCCTTGGGTTTGGCGTCGTCGATGCGGGTGGCCAGCTCATGGGCGGAAAAGCCGCCGAAGACCACCGAGTGCACGGCGCCGATGCGGGCGCAGCCGAGCATGGCGATAATGGCTTCGGGCACCATGGGCATGTAGATGATGACCCGATCGCCCTTGCGTATCCCAAGACCGGCAAGAACACCGCCGAAACGGGCCACCTGATCCTGGAGTTCGGCATAGCTGATGACCCGCTTGGTGCCGGTGACCGGGCTGTCGTAGATGATCGCCGCTTGCTGGCCCCGTCCCGCCTCGACATGACGGTCCACGGCGTTGTAGCAGGTATTCAGCAGGCCGCCGGAGAACCAGCGATAAAAGGGGACACGGGAGTCATCGAGTACCTTGTCCCAGGTTTTATCCCAATAGATGGCTTGAGCCGCTGTGCCCCAGAACCCCTCGGGGTCGTTCAACGAACGCTCGTAGATCGCCTTGTAACTCATTCTGTCGCTCCTTTGGGTGGATTCTTGTTCAAGTGAGACGGATTCTTATTCCGTGCAGGTGAAAACTAGCCTGCCTCCGCTCGAAACGGAAGAGCTTTTTTCCCTTTTCGTGTAAGAAAGGCTCAGCCTGGCGGCTGGAGACGGGATCTCGGTCCGGGCTCAGGGGCGGATCGCAAGACCGGCGGCAGTTGCGAGGCGGGGAAGACATGCCAATGACTGCGCTCATCCGGCAGCGGGAGATCGGCGCAGAGCCCGCTCCAATAGCCCGCTTCCGTCTCGGGCACGGCCAACACCAGGCGCAGTCGGTGAAAACCGCGCTCGTCCCGCAGCCGTCTGCCACGATCGAGAAGACTGGACAAGCGATCGCCAGTCAAAGCGTCCGGCTTCGGATGATCCAGGATCAAGACCAGGAGTCGGCCTCCTACATCCAATCTCAGGGAGATCCCCATCGACTCCAGCGGTATGGGTTGAAAGCGGATAGACTCCAGGATCTCCTGGGGGCAACGGCAGCCGAGCCCTTCGCGGACGAAGTCGAGCAGATCCTGGTTCATGTCCCGCCCTCGGATTGACAGGGCATTTCGGTCTTACCTCCACTCATGGCCCGTCTTTCGCCGCGGCCGCTCCTGCCGGAAGAACACTATGGTAGCGGCGAATAATTCATTCACCTTACCTCGGTGAACCCGACGGATTCAACCTCCGAGTGCCCCATCGGCCTCATTGGCGACGACATCGAGGCGGTGTCGAAGAAGGCCGCCACCAGACGGCCATCCAGGTAGTCGAAGCTCAGCACGAGTCGATCGAAGTGATCCCGCACCTCCTGGCGCCGTCCTTCCGCATCGAGGACGAAGCGGACCCGCACCCCATGACGGTCGCCGTAGCCGCCGGGTCAGTCCAAGAAAGGCCAGGGGCCGGAGCGGGGGATGGCGTGTAGGCGTTCTCTACAGGAGAACAATACCTCTTTATTGGGCTGATAGGTTCTGTATCAGAGAACGGAAACACAGCCATTGAGGCCGAGGCCCGGAAGCCCCGTCGATCGAGGCGAAGTGACCCCAGGGATGTAAGCGTAGGTCTGGGAGTTGTTGCCGGTGCGACCCACCAGCCGGTGGTTGTCTGATAATTTGAGCCTGGTCCCTTTTACTCAACATTGTCGTTGGTGGAGACGATTAAACATTTGTGCGATTACGCTACGCTAATCGCACCTACGGCCCTTCCGAACGGCTGCGCCACCAACGCCGCCGCCAAAGCCCCCGATGATTGAACCGGCAGCAGTTGGTCCGCACAGCGGACCCTACTTGGCTCCCCGCCTCGTTTTCGTTGAAATGTTTGGTCCGCACAGCGGACCCTACCTGGCTTTGAGTTCTATAACGGGGAGCGTCCGCACCAATCGCTTGCCGATGGCACGCCCAATCGGGTATACGCCACGGGCCAAGGAGGAGGGGCCAGGATCGTGGATACATTTGGGAAAGAGGCGGGAACCGCTCCCGCCGCATCCT
>JBPOHE010000028.1:0-46695 GCA_052035915.1 Pseudomonadota bacterium | reverse complement strand
TGGTAACCCATACCTTACCGGAGTTTTCGATGACCTCCCAATCGCGCCCCTCGGGTGCCCCGCATGCGGGGCACCCGAGGGGAACCAAACTACTCAGTTTCTTACACCACTTCCTGGGACACTACCTCCGCCAGCTTCGCTGGTCAGAAGGCGTGTGCTGCCCGCGTTGCGAGAGCGGCGCAACCATCAAACGCGGCTTCGACGGGCACGAACAGCACCTGCAACGCTACGAGTGCAAGTCGTGCGGCCAGCGCGCCGCCGCCGACTGAAGGGGGCCCGGGGGCGCGGCACCAAGGCCAGCGAGAAGCCGCCCATTTTCGGCCTGGTCCAGCGCACCGACGAATAGGCCATCTACGCCCGCCTGCCTGAGTGGGGCTTCGAGCACAAGACGGTCAACCACTCCCAAGGTGAGTACGCCCGCGACGAGGACGGCGACGGCTTCCACGAAGTCCACGCCAACACCATGGAGGGCCCGTGGTCGCGGCTGCGCCCCCACCGGGGCATTTCGCAGGACAAGCTGCCGCTCTACCTGGCCTTTTTCGAGTTCGTCTACAACCTCAAAAGGCGCGGCAAGCGCCTGCTTTCATCACTGCTGGGAGTCCTGCTCAAAAAGATCCCAAAGCCCATATAGAGCCTTTCTTTATTCCGGCAATCGCCTTATCAGGCTGTTATTAGATGACGGGTAATCGGTTGTCCCAATAGCCTGTCGAGGTTTCCGGGCATGGGTTATTTTACCCGGTTTTCGTTCTCCTTTTGAGAACAAACTCGCTCAGTAATGCTTTATTGTTCTGAAAATAAGAACAGAAAATGGCTATTATTCGCCCATGCCCGGAGCGCCGATGAAAGCGCACATCAATATCACTTCTGATTGGCAGGTTATTTCAGCGGGCAAGAGATGTGCCGTCATTCCGGCCGGGAAGCCGGAAGCCAGCGCCATGGAGGGGCCTCTGGATACCGGCTTCTCCCCGTTTTCGCGGGGATAGGCTGGCCGGTATGACGAGTTGGCCGAGGTAACTCGCTAATCAGAATATCTCTTGGGTCTCTCTCGGCAGCGGCTGGGCCGGCACCCGTGTTCGACCCCTCGATAGCCGAAAAGGTATTCGGAAAGGCTGTTACTCGGGGGGCGGCAACCCCTTGGTCTGCCTGGTCGAAGATCCTCTCGATAACCTCGGCAGAGACCGCAACGAGATGGACCCTGATATCTTCCCGGATGTGCTCGGGCAACTCCTCGAACTCCCTTTTGTTGTCGGCGGGCAGGATGAGTTTCTTGTAGCCGAAGAGTTGGATAGATGATCGTCGGTACCATCACCAGGGCCGATTGGATTGTCGATAGCCCGAAGGCCCAAGGTCTATCTCCTTGGGAGGGGTAGCCAAACCCAGGATGATTTTTGTATTATATAAGTAGCATTTATAGATCTACTTCCATTCTCATGGTTGGGAGCCGCCATGGCTGATAGAAGGCTTCAAGTCTTTCACACCGTCGCCAGGTTATTGAGTTTTACCAAGGCCGCGGAAACCTTGCACATGACGCAACCGGCGGTCACCTTTCAAGTCCGTCAACTCGAAGAGCATTTTAATACCCGTTTATTCGATCGAACCCATAATCGCATCAGTCTGACCGATGCCGGTGTGCGGGTGAACGAGTATGCCGAGCGGATCTTCCAGCTCTATGGGGAGATGGAAAATTCGATTCGGGAAATGACCGGGGAAATCAGCGGGGCCGTCACCATAGGTGCCAGCACGACGGTGGCCGAGTACATGCTGCCGTCGCTACTGGGGGATTTCAAGGAAAAATATCCCGAGGTCAATCTACATCTGAAGGTATCGAACTCCGAAGGCATCGTCTCCATGGTGGAGAACAACACCATCGACCTCGGTGTCGTGGAATCCCCGGTGGCGAATAAAAATCTCATGGTGGAGATCTGCAAATACGATCAGTTGGTTGTCATCATGCCACCCAATCATCCCTTGGCGGAGCGTCGCCAGGTGTCGTTCAAGGATATCCTCCAGTATCCCTTTATCTGTCGGGAAGAGGGGTCCGGTACCAGGGAGGTGATCTCCGAGTATCTCGGCAGCATGAGTTGTTGTGATCGGGACCTGAATATCGTCATGGAACTCGGTAGCCCGGAGGCCATCAAAGGAGCTGTCGAGGCGGGGATGGGGCTTTCCGTGGTGTCTTCGGCCACGATCCAAAAGGAACTGAAACTGGGCACCCTGGTCTCCATACCCCTGGATCCACCTTTGCGACGGCCCTATTCGTTCGTGCATCAGAAACAGAAATTCCGGCTTCGGGTCATGGAAGAGCTGTTGGACTTTGCCCGCGGCTATTGCAAAGATCGGGTGGAGCCGGGGACGACCTAGCCTTGCTGCCCCCGAAGAGGCTCTCATCCGAAGAGCGAAGATGGCTCGAGATTTTTGGGCGGTTGGGCGCGGCTGAGCGGAACTGCCTGCTTTCCTACGCCGAGTTTCTTTTAGACAGACAGGGGCGGGGAGAAACGGCCGCGGCCGAGCCGGTCCCACGTCCGCTCCCCATTGAGCGTCCGTCCGAAGAGCGGGTTATCGCCGCCATCAGACGTCTGTCGAACACCTACTTCATGCTGGATGCCGGACGCCTCCTGCATGAGACTTCGGCCTTGATGACGGCCCATACCCTCCAGGGTCGGGCCGCCGCCGAGGTGATCGACGATCTCGAACGCCTCTTTCATAACCATTACCGAAGCTTTGTGGCCGAACGGGAGGCGCTCGGAGAGCGTCCGAAGGCGTCTGATTCACCATGAAATATCTCACCAACTGGTTTACGCGCTATTTTTCCGATCCCCAGGTGATGGCCCTGGCGGTTTCCCTGGTGGTCGGTTTCGCCATCGTGCTCACCCTGGGGAATATGTTGACCCCGGTGTTGGCGAGCATAGTCATCGCCTATCTGTTGGAAGGATTGGTCGGTTTTCTCGAGCACCACCATATTCCCCGTCTGGCGGCGGTGCTGGTGGTGTATCTGCTATTCATGCTGTTCGTTATCTTGGTCTTGTTCGGTATGCTGCCCCTCCTGTCCCGACAGGTGACGGATCTCGTACAACAGTTGCCATCCATGTTGGCGGCCGGACAACAGGTGCTCATGCGCCTCCCGGAGCAACACCCGGATATCATCGCCCCGGATCAGGTGCAGGATGTGATCGCCTATTTTCGCGGCGAGATCGCCCTCTTCGGGCAGAAGGTGCTGTCTTGGTCCCTGGCCTCGGTATTGGGTTTTATCACCGTGGTGGTGTATTTGATCCTCATGCCCTTGCTGGTGTTTTTCTTTCTCAAGGACAAGGTGCTGATCCTCGATTGGCTCAAGCAGTTTCTTCCCCGGCATCGGGGGATTGCGGATCGTGTCTGGCACGAAGTCGATCAACAGATCGGCAATTATGTGCGGGGGAAGTTCTGGGAGATCCTCATCAACTGGGCGGTGAGCTTCGCCGCCTTCCAGTATCTCGGGCTGGAATATGCCATGCTGCTGGGGGTACTGGTCGGTCTGTCGGTGGTGGTGCCCTATATCGGCGCCGTGGCGGTGACGGTTCCTGTGCTCCTCATCGCCTGGTTCCAATGGGGTCCCACCTCCGAATTCGGATGGCTGGCCGGTACCTACGCGGTGATCCTGGCCCTGGACGCCAATGTTCTGGTGCCACTGCTGTTCTCCGAGGCGGTACACATCCATCCGGTGGCCATCATCGTCGCCATCCTGGTATTCGGCGGTCTGTGGGGGTTTTGGGGGGTGTTTTTCGCCATCCCCCTGGCTACCCTGGTCCAAGCCGTCATTTCCGCCTGGCCCAAGGTGGAACCCCATGAACGCCTGGGGCTGGAGTTGCCGCCGGGCCCAGCCGATTAGAGATTCTGCGAGGGGAAATCCGCCAGGCGCGAGCGTTCGCTATCGCTTGCAACCTCAGGGATCTATCGTTTCACTCCTTTTGCCCAGGCTCGCTAAAGTAAGCGCCTCGGCAACGAGCGGATTGATTGGCGCGGAAGATCCTTGCCTCCGCTTCCTGAATGGGAAAGGGGCGTATGATTCAGCGCAAGAGAGGGCGAGGCTATCGGGATTGAATGCCTGGTCTCCCGAATACAACCGACACCAATCCCCGTGATGGCCTCTGAATTCCCTAATCTACCTTTATTCGGAGTATCTGCATGAGCAAACTTTCCTCACTGCTGCCCATCCTTCAATGGGGGAAGGAATACCGGATGGATTGGCTGCGACCCGATCTGGTGGCCGGTCTCACCACCGCTGCCGTGATCATCCCCAAGGCCATGGCCTACGCCACGATCGCCGGCCTACCGGTGCAGGTGGGGCTGTATACCGCCTTCATCCCCCTGGTGGTGTATGCCATCCTCGGCACCTCCAGGCCGCTCAGCGTCAGCACCTCGACCACGCTCGCCATCTTGACCGGGGCGCAACTCGGCTTGGTAGCTCCTTCTGGTGATCCCAGCGAATTGTTGCTGGCCTCGACCACCTTGGCCGTGTTGACCGGCGTGATACTCCTGCTCGCCTCGGTCCTGCGGCTGGGGTTTGTGGCCAACTTCATTTCCGAGCCGGTTCTCACCGGCTTCAAGGCGGGGGTGGGACTGGTTATCGTGCTGGATCAGTTGCCCAAACTCCTCGGTCTCCATTTCGACAAGGGGTCCTTTCTGCATAACCTGCTGGCGATCCTGCAACATCTACCCCAGACCTCGGTCTCCACCCTGGCCATGAGTCTCGTCATGCTCGGACTCTTGATCGGGTTGGAGCACTTCTTTCCGAAACTGCCGGCCCCCTTGCTCGCGGTGGCGGCGGGGATCGCCCTGTCCGGTCTCTTCGGGCTGCAGTCCCATGGGGTGGAGACGGTGGGCAGTATCCCTCAAGGTTTACCCTCCTTCAGCCGGCCAAATTTCCATTTGATCGAACAACTCTGGCCAGGAGCCCTGGGTATCGCCCTGATGAGCTTCACCGAGACCATTGCCGCCGGACGCGCCTTTGCCGTCAGCGGGGAGCCACGCCCCGAAGCCAATCAGGAGTTGTTGGCTACCGGTCTGGGTAATGCCCTCGGCGGGTTGTTCGGTGCCATGCCTGGTGGCGGCGGGACCTCGCAAACGGCGGTGAATCGCCTCGCCGGCGCCCGTACCCAGGTGGCGGCCTTGGTCACGGCGGCCGCCGCGGTAGTGACCATGCTCCTGCTCGCTCCGATCATGGGCTTGATGCCCCAGGCCACCCTCGCCGCCGTGGTCATCGTCTACTCGGTGGGCCTGGTTCAACCCAGGGAGTTTGTCGCCATCCGCCAGATCCGCCGCATGGAATTTCGCTGGGCGATCGTGGCCTGCGTCGGCGTGATGCTACTGGGTACCCTGAAAGGGATCCTGGTCGCCATTCTGGTGTCGTTGTTGGGCCTGTTTCATCAGATCGCCAATCCCCAGGTCCATGTTCTGGGGCGCAAGCCCGGAACCGAGGTCTTCCGACCAACCACGGCCGAGCATCCAGAAGATGAATCCTTCCCCGGTCTCTTGATCCTCCGTCCAGAAGGCCGGGTGTTTTTCGCCAATGCCCAGCATGTGAGCGAAACAATGCGGGCGCTGTTCGATGCCGCCAAGCCAAAAGTGCTCGCTATCGATATGAGCGGTGTCACCGATCTGGAATATTCGGCGTTGAAGATGTTGATCGAGGCCGAAGCGAACCTGCGCGCCACTGGTATCCAACTCTGGTTGGTAGCCCTCAACCCCGAGGTGCTGGAGGTGGTTCAGCGATCATCCCTGGGAGAAACCCTGGGACGGGAACGGATGGTGTTTACCCTGCCGATGGCGGTTGAGCGGTACTTAGGCTCAGGCGGCGCCGGTTAGTTGCCCTGATACAGAGTCACATAACCCACACTGGGGTGCTGAAGCCCCTTCTGGAGACAGCGATGAAGCGAAAATCGGAACGAAAGCCTGCGAAGAAGCCCCAAATCCTTGCGTCCAGCCCATCCAGCACCGCCAAACTGGGACTCAAGGAATACACCGAGGCCTTGCGCCAACTCCAGACCGAACTCTGCCTGATGCAGGATTGGGTGAAGGCGACCGGGCAAAGGATCATCATTGTCTTCGAGGGTCGCGACGCCGCGGGCAAAGGCGGCTGCATCCGCGCCATCACCGAGCGGGTCAGTCCGCGGGTGTTTCGCATCGTCGCCCTGCCAGCACCATCCGACCGGGAAAAGTCCCAGATATATATCCAGCGTTACCTCACCCAATTCCCGGCGGCTGGGGAGGTGATCATCTTCGACCGCAGTTGGTACAACCGCGCGGGCGTCGAGCCGGTGATGGGCTTCTGCACCAAGGAGCAGCATAAGCGCTTTCTCGAAGTCTGCCCGGAGATAGAGAGACACATCGTCGATAATGGCATCCTGCTCATCAAATACTGGCTGGAAGTCAACAACGAGGAACAGAAGCGGCGTTTCGAGGCGCGCATCGAGGACCCCATGCGACAGTGGAAACTCTCCGCCATGGATCTCCCCTCCCGCGAGCGTTGGTACGATTACTCGCGGGCCCGGGACCAGATGCTGGACGCCACCGACAGGGACTATGCCCCCTGGCATATCCTGCGGAGCGACGACAAAAAGCGCGCCCGCCTCAATCTGATCTCGCATCTCTTGAGCCTCATCCCTTACCAGCCGGTGGAGCGCCCCAAGGTCAAGCTCCCGGAGCGATCCATGAAGCATGCCTATGACGACGAAGCGACCATGGTCAATCGGCGTTGGATCCCGGAGAAGTTCTGAGGCGAGAGACAAAGAAGCGGCGGCCCCAGCCTGGCTCGACCAACTCAAGCATGCGAGACAACAATCTGTTCAGCCGTCCGTGGAGTGCCTTGTTGAGGTTTTGGGCGCAGGATCGAGGTCTCTCCATCTTCCTCGCCTTGCTGGTGCTTCATGTGTTCGTGATGCCCGCGTTGACCGGAAGGACCCTGATCGGACGCCTCGCCGGCGATCTCTTGCTTTCCCTTTTGTTGCTCGCCGGTGTGGTATCCATCTCGCAACGTCGACGGCTGCTGCTTCTGGTCACCATCTGTACGCTGACAGCCGTGGTCGTGCGCTGGACTCATTGGCTCGTCCCAGCGGCGGATCTTGTTTTCTATGCCGACCTGGCCTCCATGGCCACGCTCAGCCTCTTGGCGATCGTCGTCCTCGCCCAGGTATTCCGGCCTGGGCCGGTCACGGGTCACCGTATCCGCGGCGCGGTGGCCGTCTATCTGTTGATGGGTTTGATCTGGGCCTTCGCCTATGAATTGATCGCCTACCAAGACGCAGCCGCCTTTGCCGGGGCGGTGATCACCTCCTGGGATGTGCCGCCCTGGACCTATTACAGCTTCGTCACCCTCACCACCATGGGCTATGGCGATATCACTCCCCTCCATCCCGTCGCCCGCCTGCTCGCCATCGCCGAGGCGCTGACCGGACAACTCTACCTCGCCATCCTGGTGGCCCGTCTGGTTTCCCAGGCAATCGAATCCAAATCGGAACACCCTCGGCCTTGAGCGAATTCCGCCGATATCCGCTCCAGCCTTCTGAACCCGAAGTTATGTTCGGAAAGACTCTGATACAAACTCCTATTAGGTTATCCACAATAGACGGGAGCGCCTGAGCCGCCTGAGACGGCAGAATCATAGAAGGCATGCAGAAAGTAATGGGTAGGCTGGCGATGAGCGAAGCGAATCCCAGCAGCTTGTTCGCACAAGAAGCTGGGTTTCGGCGCTTTGCGCCTCAACACCAGCCTACGAGTATTAATAATACCTATCGAGAAATGGTATCAGTGACGTAGGATGTGATGAGGGACGAACCGCATCGATCGCGTGAGAAAACCCCGAAAGATCGGGTCAGAGGGGGGCTGCGGCCCCCCTCTGACCCGATCGGATATCAAACCCAAAGCCATGCGGCGCAATACGGCTACCGCCTATTGCGCCCTACGGCCCTATGTAGGTCGGGCAAAAGCATCGCGTTGCCCGACGTTCCATAGCAGATGTCGGGCACGGGTGCCCGACCTACCTGGCTACGGCTCCAGGGAGGCATGTAGCCCGCGTAGCTCCGATTAGCGACAGCGTAATCGGAGGATTGGAGTTTTCATGCGTGCGATTACGCTACGCTAATCGCACCTACGGCCCTACGGCCCTAATCGTGGGCAAGACGGAAGCCTAGCAGGCCACGATAGGCTGGTGTTAGCCGGAGCCTGGCAGCCGAACGCACCCTTAATACATCATTGACCCATGACCCGCCGCGGATCACCCTCTGTTCATCAGAATTACTTTTCCTTGAGCATTTTTGTTCATTCCCATCATACCCTGCGTTATAGGCTGAGCAGGTCCATTCCCATACATTGCCACTCATGTCGTACAGACCATAACCGTTGGCTTGCTTTTGCCCCACCGGATGGGTTTTTTTCCCGCTGTTGCGCTCAAACCAGGCAAGTTTTTCCACATCATTATCGCCACAGTAACGCCACGTATCGCCCGAATGCCCGCCCAGACATGCGTACTCCCATTCAGCTTCTGTAGGTAAGCGATAAGTCTTCCCAGTTTTGGCGTTAAGTTTGGCGATGTAATCCTGAACTTCTTTCCAGGAAACAGTCTCCACCGGACAGTTCTCGCCACAATCTTTGTAATAAGAAGGATTACTCCCCATCACCGCCTCCCACTCGCCCTGGGTGACTTCATATTTCCCAATGCGGTAGTCCTTCACCGTTACCTGGTGTTGGCGTTCGTCGTTGCCTCGATCTCGCTCCCCCTCTGGACTCCCCATCATGAAACTCCCGCCCTTAACAAACACCATCTCGGGCTCGATCGCCGTTGCTTGATGTGTAGTTTCTGTCGCAACTGATGTGGATGATGACGTCGTGGCCGGGATAATGACCGCTGGAGGCTCGGCTTCCAATCGCATCATCAATTGCTCCCACTGCTCCCGCTTGATCTCCACCCTCTGCTTCTGCCATGTGTATCCCTTGGCCCGGGCCTCCACCTCCACCGTCCCCAAGGGCAAACGGCTCAGGTTCAAGGGCTTCCCAGGCGCCGACTCGCCTTGTCGCTTCCCCTCCATCCACACCTCCGCCGCGACGTTGGTGTTGATCTGGAGATGCCCAACAGGCGCGACTTCGACCGGCGTCGGCGGCGGTGTTACCAGGGTCGGCGCGGGCGATGGCCTGCCGCTCCCCGGTGACCCAAGATGAACCCGGGCCAGATCCAGGTACTGTCCTTGTGGATATTTGTTCAAGTAGGCGCGGTAACACTCCGGTTGGCCGCATCGCTCGGTGGAGTCCCAGTAACGGTTCTCCGCCTCCACCTCGGGGTTGACTCCGCCACCGACCGTTATTTGCGCGCTACCTCCAGGAGGGGCTTCCACCTGCAGGCGAAAATAGAAGGTCCCCTTGGCCTGATCGTAGATGGCCGGGGTCTGTTGGTGATGGACGCTTTTCGCCTGTTGATCCACCTCATCCTGCACCTGCTTGACTACGTCATAGTCCTTGATTCCAGGTTGCTTCATCACCCTGATGAAAGAGCGGGTAAAGAGGCTGTTGGGGTTCTGGTCTTGTTCATGCAGCGCATCCAGGGCCTCTTCGTTGGTGCCGGCGGAGTAGATCACCATCAGACCGTTGGGCGCCGACAGGGTGGTCAAGCCCCGACTGGCGCCAAGACTCCGGCCTTGACTCTTGAAGGGGTTGTTGCGGCAGGCGTCGATGATCGCCAGGCTGAACTTGGTCCGCCGCTCGGCAATCTGCTGCAAGAGTCCAGCAAGATCGATCGCCTCGTCGATGACGTCCTGTTCCCGCTCCGCCTTGATGTCCACCGGCAGCAGGTAATTGCTCCCCTGGAGTTGGACCCCATGGCCGGCGTAGAACAGCACCGCCACGTCTCCACCCGAGAGCCGCTCCAAAAACTCGTTCCGCGCCTTCAAGAGTCCCCGGCGGTCGACATCGGTGCGCAACAGCACCTCGAATCCCAGTTCCTTCAGCTCCTGTCCCATCGCCTGGGCGTCGTTGACCGCCTTCTTCAAGGGGGTCACCTGCTGATAGGCATTGTTGCCGATCACCAGCGCCACCCGCTTTTCCGCCCAGGATAGGCCAGGGATCCAGACCAGTAGCCACAGCAGCCCGCACACCCAGGGATGCCATCTCCGCCCCATCTCTTGCTCCTCGATTTACCTGCACCAAGGGAGTTTATTTGATGTTGGCCGGGTGCCTTTGTCCAGACCGGTTGCGGCTGAATCTGAAGAGCCCGCGTAGCTCCGATTAGCGACAGCGTAATCGGAGGAACGGGGCTTTCATGCGTGCGATTAGGCTAGGCTAATCGCACCTACGGCGCTGAAACCCAGCCTTTTGATCCAAACGAAAAGCTGGGATTCGCTTCGCTCCTCGCCAGCCGCCCCACCTTTCCGCATGTTTTCTGGCTCAGACGGGTTTCTCCCGCCGAGGACAGACATCCTCATGAGGAATTGGCATCAAAACAGCGAAGACGAAAGTTCTTCGATCGCCGCCAGCATGTCCGGGTCGTCGGTCAGGGCCTGGGCGACGGCGCTACGACAAGACCAGGTCGGGCTGACACCGGCCACCATGAGTTTGGCCGCGTGGACCAGGAGACGGGTGCTGGCGCCCTCGTCGAGCCCGTTGCCCTTGAGGTTGCGGGTCATCTGGGCAAACTTCACCAAGTTGCGGGCCATGCCCGCATCGATGCCGCTCTCCCGTTCGATGATGCGCTGTTCCAGGACCGGCTCGGGGTAGGCGAACTCCAGGGCGACGAAGCGTTGGCGGGTGCTCTGCTTGAGGTCCTTCAGCAGGCTCTGATAACCGGGATTGAAGGAGATGGCGAGACAGAACTCGGGGGGCGCCTCCAGGAGTTCGCCCAGTTTCTCGATCGGCAACACCCGGCGATCGTCCGCCAGGGGATGAATGACCACCGTGGTGTCCTTGCGCGCCTCGACGATCTCATCCAGATAGCAGATACCGCCAACCCGCACCGCCCGGGCGAGGGGACCGTCGATCCAGAGGGTCTCGCCACCGCGGATGAGAAAGCGCCCCACCAGATCCGAGGCGGTCAGATCGTCATGACAGGAGACGGTGATCAGCGGTCGCCGCAAGCGCCAGGCCATGTGCTGCATGAACCGAGTCTTGCCGCAGCCGGTGGGGCCCTTGAGCAGGATGGGCAGACCGTTCCGGTAGGCGGCTTCGAAGATGCGGATCTCGTCTCCGGTCGGCTGGTAATAGGGTTCCTGATCAAGGAGGAATTCCTCCGGTTTTACCGACCGCGAACTGGCTATCGACACAGGTCTCTCCGCAAGCTGGATGGAAGCATTCAAGATTTGCAAGGTGGGTGGCGCGAAAAAAATCCCAACCTTGGAGTGTATAAGGAATAACTAATGTAGTATAATTCGGCTCTATTTGCTCATTCGTAACATCTATGTATTTTTCAATGGTTTGCGCTAGCGAGGCAAAGGTGAGAAGAGTATCGTATTCAATCCTATATTCCTTACAGGCGGTCGCTTCTAACCGCTGATTTCCTGATAGAAGTAGTCAAATTATCGGCTCGTTCAACCGATGAAATGGTTATCTGTACCATCCGCGACGGAGGAAAATCCATGACGGAAGTAGTCGCAACCAACGAGACCATCCTGGTGGTCGGCGGTGGCATCAGCGGCCTGACCGCTGCCCTCGAGGCCGCTGAAACCGGGAAAAGGGTCGTGCTGGTTGAGAAGCGTCCCTACCTCGGTGGCCGTGTGGCCCAACTCTACAAATATTTCCCCAAGCTCTGCTTTCCAACCTGTGGGCTGGAGATCAATCAGCGACGCGCCAAGATGAACCCCAATGTCACCGTGCTGACCATGGCCGAGGTGACCAACATTGAGGGCGAGGCCGGCAATTACACCGCGACCGTCAATCTGGCCCCCAGATACATCAATGAAAGATGCACGGCCTGCGGCGACTGCGCCAAGGCGGTCACGGCCGAATTCGATGACGAATTCAACTACGGCCTGGGCAAACGCAAGGGCGCCTATCTGCCCCATCGCATGGCCCACCCCATGCGCTATGTGCTGGACCCCCGCCTCCTCGGCACCCCGGACGCCGACAAGGCCAAGGCCACCTGCAAGTACGGCGCCATCGACCTGGAGATGTCGCCCGAGCAGATCAAATTCAACGCCGGGGCGGTGATCTGGGCGACGGGCTGGAAACCCTACGACGCGGCCAAGATCCAGCCCTACGGCTACGATCGCATCAAGAACGTCATCACCAATGTCGAGTTCGAGCGTCTGGCCGATCCCTCCGGCCCCACCGGCGGCAAGATCCTGCGACCTTCAGATGGGAAGGAAGCGAAGAATGTGGCCTTCATCCAGTGCGCCGGTTCCCGTGACCACAACCACCTGCTGCATTGCTCGCGCATCTGCTGCATGGCCTCGTTGAAACAGACCACCTATGTCACCGAGGCCTTCGGCGACCAGGCGGACATCAGCATCTATTACATCGACATCCGCGCCATCGACCGCTTCGAGGACTTCTACGCCAAGGTCAAGGCCAATCCCAGGATCAAGTTCATCAAGTCCAAGGTGGCCTCGATCGTCGAGAACAAGGGCAACGGCAATCCAGTGCTCAATGGCGTCGATACCGAGGGCTATCATCGCTATGCCAACGAGCACGACCTGGTGGTCTTGGCGGTCGGCATGGAGCCGAGTGTGGACAAGGACAAGTTCCCGGTGAAGATCGTCATCAACGAGGAAGGCTTCATCGAGCCAGCTCCGGAAAACGGCGGTGTGTTCGCGGCGGGTAGCGCCGCCGATGCGCTCGATGTCAACCGCGCCGTGCAGCATGCCACCGCCGCGGCCTTGCGGGCCATCCAAGTCGTCAACCGTGTCGCCGGTATGGAGGGTTAATCCGTGGCTGACAAGAAATTTGCCGGTTACATCTGCACCGGTTGCGGCATCGGCGAGCGGCTCGATGCCAAGCAGTTGGTCAACGTGGCGACGCGGGAAGGCAAGATGAGCCTCTGCCGCCAGCATCCCATGCTGTGCAGCCAGGAAGGCGTGCACATGATCAAGGAGGATATCGCCAACGCCGGTGTCACCCATGTGATGCTGGCCGCTTGTTCCCGGCGCTCCAAGGTGGAAGCCTTCTGGCTCCCCGAAGTAGCGATGTC
Source organism: Pseudomonadota bacterium (assembly GCA_052035915.1). Lineage (GTDB taxonomy): Bacteria > Pseudomonadota > Gammaproteobacteria > Chromatiales > Chromatiaceae > JBPOHE01. The sequence goes on along the minus strand of JBPOHE010000028.1, from coordinate 33,554 downwards.
GCGGGCGAACCTGCGCGAAGGGGTGATCTGGTTGCGCCCGGAGACGGACGACAACCAGGAGACCACCCAGGAGATGGCGGAGGATTACATCCGCATGGCCTGCGCCGAGGTCCGTTTCATGAATCCACCGACGGCGAGCGGCGAGCAGTCCCTTACCAAGCGCCTCCTGGTTGTCGGCGGCGGTATCACCGGCATGACGGCCGCCCTGGAATCCGCCGCGACCGGCTATGCGGTAAGCCTGGTGGAAAAGACCGGCGCCCTGGGCGGACACGCCGCCGAGCTGTATAAGCGCACCCCCGTGCGTTCGCCCTACGCGGACCCTCAGGACACCGGCATCCCCGAGATGGCCAGGCGCATCGCCGACAACCCGCGCATCCAGGTCCATCTCAACAGCCGGGTGACCCGTACCAGCGGTGCCCCCGGGCGTTTCGCGGTGGATATCACCACCGAATCCGGCGCCACCGTAACGGAGAACTTCGGCGCGGTCATCCAGGCCTCAGGCTTCAAGCCCTATGACGCCGCCCGGTTGCCGGAATTCGCCTATGGCCAGACGCCGGACGTGGTCACCAACCTGGAGCTGGAACGCCTGGCCAAGGCGGCCAACGGCGGCCCCATCAAGCGCCCCTCGGACGGCAAGCCGGTGAAAAATGTCGCCTTCGTGCAGTGCGCCGGGCAGCGCTCCGACAAGCCGGGCCATCTGCCCTATTGTTCGGGCTTCTGCTGCACCACCTCGATCAAGCAGGCGATGTATTTCAAAGAGCTGAATCCGGATTGCGATACCACGGTGTTGTTCAGCGATCTGCGCACCCCGGGCGCCCCGGGCGAGGACTTCTACCGCAGCGGCCAGCAGAAAGGCGTGACCTTCTCCAAGGGCCAGGTCTCGGCGGTGGTGCCCAAGGGCGGCAGCCTCGAGGTCAAGTTTAAGGATCTCATCCTCGACGAGGACGCCAGTCTGGACTGCGACCTGGTGGTGCTCGCCACCGGCATGGTCGCCAATTCCGGGCCGGATCCCTATGCTACGCCCGAGGCCGCCCCCAGCGTCACGGTCGAATCCATCCTCAACCTGGATTACCGACAGGGCACCGACCTGCCGCAGTTGAAGTACGGCTTCGTCGATTCCCATTTCATCTGCTTCCCCTACGAAACCAGACGCACCGGCGTCTATGCCGCCGGTCCGGTGCGCCGCCCGATGGACATCCAACAGGCGATGGACGACGCCACCGGGGCGGCGCTCAAGGCTATCCAGGCGGCGGAAAACGCGGCCCGCGGCAGCGCGGCCCATCCCCGAGTGGGGGATCTTTCCTTCCCGCGTTTCCGCAAGGAAGGCTGCACCCAGTGCAAACGCTGCACGGTGGAATGTCCCTTCGGCGCCATCAACGAGGACGAGCAGCGTTATCCGATGTTCAATGAATCCCGCTGCCGTCGTTGCGGCACCTGCATGGGCGCCTGCCCGGTGCGGGTGATCTCCTTCGAGAACTATTCCATCGACACCGTCGGGCAACAGATCAAGAACGTCTCCATCCCGGAAGAGTTCGAGAACAAGCCGCGCATCCTGGTGCTCGCCTGCGAGAACGACGCCTACCCGGCGCTCGATCAGGCGTCCATGGCGGGCCAGGAAATCACCCCCTGGGCGCGGGTCATCCCGGTGCGCTGCCTGGGATCGGTCAGCCTGTCCTGGATCACCGACTCCCTGAACAGTGGCTTCGACGGTATCGTGCTCATGGGTTGCCGTCGCGATGACGACTACCAATGCCATTTCGTGCGCGGGTCCGCCATGGCGGCCGAACGCATGAGCAAGGTGGGTGATACCCTTTCCTCCCTCAATCTGGAACCGGAGCGGGTACAGGTCTACGAGGTCGCCATCACCGACATCGAGCGCGCACCGAAGCTGATCAACGACATGGCGGCGAAGGTCAACGAGATCGGCCTGAGCCCATTCAAGTTCTAGGAGAAGGTTCGATGAGCGATCTGAATACCGCAATGATCGAGAGATATCGCAGCAACTTCCTCAAGGAGGTCGAGGCGAACGTTGAGGAAGGCGAGTGGGTGAAGATGTGCATGCAGTGCGGGGTCTGTTCCGGATCCTGTCCGCTGGGCAAGTTCTGGGACCACCCGCCCCAGGAACTCTTCATGATGATCCGCGCCAACAAGCGCGACGAGGTGCTGTCCTCGGAGTCCATGTGGATGTGCACCTCCTGTTACAACTGCATCGTGCGTTGTCCCCGGGGGCTGCCGATCACCCACATCATGCACGGCCTGGCCCACTACGCCAAACGTCTGGGCCTGGCGCCACAGAACCAGCCGACGGCGAAGTTCTCGCAGATGTTCTGGAACAACCTGGTGAAGAAGGGGCGGGTCAACGAACTCAAGCTGGGCGTCAGCCTCTATTTCATCAACGGCTTCAGCGAAGGGGTCAAGACCTCGCTGAAGATGAAGGACATCGGTCTCAACATGCTGAAAGCCAAGCGTATGAACCCGATGGAAATTCTCGGCGGTCACGGGGTCAAGGACGTGTCCGGTTTCCACAAGATGCTGGAGAAGGCCAAGGAACTGGAAGACGCCCGCATCGCCAAGCATGGCAACTGAGGAGGCACCCATGGCCAAACACGAATATTCCTTCTATCCGGGGTGCTCTTCCCAGAAAGGGGCCTCCTCGTCGAACTATCTGGTGTCGGTGAAGACCATGTGCGAGGAGCTCGACATCGGGCTCACGGATATCCCCGACTGGAACTGCTGCGCCGCCTCCATCGGCTACTCGGGCGGTGGCGAGCTGCCGCGTCTGGCGCTGTCGGCGCGCAACATCGCGCTCTCCGAGCAGCACAATCCGGGCAAGGACATAGTCGCCACCTGCGCCGCCTGCTGGCTGTCCACCCGGGAGGCCCAGGAGCGCCTGGAGCATGATCGCCAACTCCTGGCGGAGTGCAACGAGGCCCTCGCCCAGGCCGGGCTCAAGCTGAAGAACGAGACCCCGATCAAGCACATGGCGGAGGTGCTGATCCAGGATGTCGGCTACGACAAGATCAAGGCCAAGGTCAAAAAACCCCTGGAAGGGATCAAGATCGCCGGCTACGTGGGTTGTCAGACCAACCGTCCCTTCGGCATCGCGGGCGAGTCCTTCGAGAACCCGCTCTACCTGGACAAGCTGGTCGATACCCTGGGGGCCGACTCCATCCCAGGTTACGAAAAGAAGGTGCAATGCTGCGGCGGGGCGCTGGCCTTTTCCGAGCCGGAAAAGTCCCAGGACATGATCAAGGGCATCATCGAGGCCGCCTATGATCATGGCGCCGATATGATCGTCACCCCCTGCCCGGTCTGTCAGATGAACGTCGAGATCTATCAGGATCAGATCAACCTGCGTCACGGCACCAAGTTCAAGATGCCGGTGGTCTACTACAGCACCCTGATGAGCGTGGCCTTCGGGCGCTCGGCCAAGGACGCCGCGCTGGACGGCCAAGTGATCCCGGCGAAAAAACTGGAGGAGATAGCGGGAAAATAGCGTTTGCTTTGCGCCAATCTGACCTGCGAGAAGCCCGCGCCAGCGGGCTTCTCGTTGTCCGCGGACGGGACTATAGTGCGCTTTAGTCGCAGCAATACCTCTTCTCCCTCGCCCGCGGGGGGGGTAGGGGTGAGGGAAAGATGTGGGGGAAAAGGCGATGACAAGCGCCGTACGTTACGAAGACGACGTGGTCGCCTGGGCCGCGGAGCAGGCGTGCCTGCTGCGCGCGGGACGCTTCGACGAGCTGGACACGGAGCATTTGGCCGAGGAAATCGAAGACGTGGGCAAGAGCGAGCAGCGGGAGCTGGTCAGCCGCATGGCCGGATTGCTTGCACATCTCCTCAAGTGGCAGAAGCAACCGGGACGCCGAGGCGCCAGTTGGCAAATCACCATCCGCAACCAACGCCGGGGTATCGCTCGCCGTCTGCAGGAGACGCCAAGCCTGCGCTCCAAGCTCTCCGAAGCCGATTGGTGGGCCGGCGTGTGGGACGACGCCACGGCTCAGGTGGCCGAAGAGACCGGCCTCTCCGATTTTCCGAATACCTGTCCTTGGGACGCCAGCGAGATCCTGAATCAGGAGTGGTTCCCGGAATAGGGGTGATAGCAAGTAACCCGGATGGAGCGTAGCGAAATCCGGGAACATTGTGGTGTCAGGTAAATCGTGCCCGGATTCCGTTCTATTTCATCCGGGCTACTCGCTGGACGGCCAGCTGATCCCGGCGAAAAAACTGGCGGACATAGCGAACAAGTAGGCCGGATACTCTCACGGCGATAAAGTGAAACGCCCTCCTTCGCGAGGGCGTTTTTGTATCTCTTCTCCACTCACGAAAAGGGTGGATACGACGCTTCATGCGCCGCCTCCATCATTTCTCTGACGCTCCCGGGCTTCGACCTTTTGGCCCGTTTTTCGTTCTCTAAAAAAGAACAATCTAACTTAATACCGAGACATTGTTCTCTTTAAAAGAACAAAAACAGCCATTTTCAGCCGATGCCCGGAACAACCGAGCGCGCCCGCCATGGCGGCCTGACTCAGATTTCCGGGCCTCAAGAGGCTCGTAGCCGTGCCCAATCCTCCTACCCTGGATCGGCAATCCCGTATTTCCGTTGTAACCCTGACCAAATCGCCGCATCGGGTTCGATGTTCCCCGCCGCTTCGTCGAAGCTGTAGGCCTCTTGTTTGAAGAGTTCCGCGATAGCGGCCACCAGGTTCTCGAAATGGCTGGTCAGTCGCGTAACCCGACCAAATTCAATATCAACGGCATGCATCTCTCCGGTCACTACATCGACACAGAGTTGGACATTGCCATTCATATCGATCAAGGGAAACCAGGATGGCTGCCAACCAAGGTCACCGACATCCTCCTTGAGCGCGCGGTAACTTTCATAAGTGGAAACCGCCTCCGCCAGCGGGAGAAAGGCGACCAGGGCGTTGATCTCCCAGATGCCATTGTGCCATTGATAGATTTCCGAGAGCCAATCCGGCGCCTCAAGCCCGATCGATCGCAAGGCCGCGCGGACTTCGACCTTGGAAACCCCGGGCAGCGGCTCGGTCAAGGAATTCATCTCGCACACTTGCGCCAGCAAAGTATCCAGTGTGGCCATGGTTTTGTTGGTCATGCTATCTCCTTGAGCGCAGATCGGGGGGGAAAGCGCCGTAGCGCGGTGGGTTGGGCTGCAAGATGCAACCCAACATTATTGGATCATGGTAGCGTGTATGAAAACCTCGAATGATGCGGTTCGCTTCGCTCACCACATCCTACGGCCCGAGGGAGGCTCATGATCGAGCCGGGTTATGGGTCGCATCCGGGCCTGGGTGGTTCGAGCCGGGTTTCCGTTCTTTTTTAGAGAACAATGACTTCCTATTCAAGCCATTGTTCTTCTCTGGAGAACGAAAATCAGGCCTTTCCAGCCGATGCCCGGCTCCCCGGCTCCCCGGATCCGCTCGGAGGCGCACGAACATCAAGGCCGTCGGCCGTTCAGCCGGTGATAGCCGCAAACACCGCCGGCAGACGTTCCGGCAGACGATCCACCCGATCGACGATGGCATAGCGGTTCTCGCCGAAGAGGCGGGCGACGTAGCGGTCGGCGTTCGGGTCCAGGGTCAGGCAATAGGTGTGGACGCCGAATCTGGCCAGATCTTCCACCGCCTTCTTGGCGTCGTGGCGCAGGTATTGGGGATCGCGCTCGTCGATGTCGGCGGGTTCACCGTCGGTCAGCAGCAGTACCAGTTTCTTTTCCGCCGCTTGTTGCCGCAGATGCCAACCCGCGTGCCTGAGCGCCGCCCCCATGCGGGTCGAGAGACCGCCCTTCATGCCGGCGAGTCTGGCTTTGGGGGTCTCGTCATAGGCTTGGTTGAAGTCCTTGAAGCGATAGTAGTGGACGTCGTGGCGCCCATCCGAGGCGAAGCCGTGGATGGCGAAGGGATCGCCGATGGCGTCGATGGCCCAGGCGAGCAGGCCGACGGCCTCCCGGGTCAGGGTCAAGACGGTCGGGCTGGTTGCGTCCTCTTTGTACACCCGCTCGTTGGTGGACTCGGAAAGGTCGATGAGCAGGATCACCGCCAGATCGCGGACATGGCGGGTGATGCGGATCTGCAACCGGGTGTCCGGCATGACGCCGCGGCGGATGTCGATCATGGCGCGGATGGCGGCGTTGAGATCCAGATCCTCGCCCTCCTCGTAGCCGCGACGGCGCACCACGCCCTGGGGTTGCAGGGCGTCGATGAGATGGCGGATGCGGGAGGCGAGGGGGCGGTATTTGACCAGGATCTCATCCATGAGGGTCGGATCGGCCTTGGCTTGCCGACGTTCGATCACCGTCGCCCAGTCCGGGCGATAGAGCTGCACCTGATAGTCCCATTCCTGATAGCGATAGGGATCCGAGACCGGCTCCTTGCCTTCCAGCTCGTTGATGGTGCACGCCTCCTGATCCAGCCAGAAGGGGGTGGCGAGCCGCCAGACCTCCTGGGCGTCGTCGCCCGCCAACTCGTTGTCCACCTCGTTGACCATCTCCATGACGCTGACGTACTTGCGCACCTGTTTACGGCTGGCCGGGATGGATTCGGGGCCCGCGGCGAGGAAGACCCGCTCGTCGAAGTCCCAGACATAACGATTGTCGTCCCGATAGGGGATGGGGAAGTGTTCGAACAGCCGCAGGTTGGGGATGGCGAGGCGTCGCACCAGGAGGTTATAGAGATCGATGCCGAAATTCCAACTGATGCGGTTGTCCTCGGACTCTTGTTCGAGTTGGTGGCGAAAACCGGCCGCCAGGTGATTGATGAAGTCTTCCTCGTCCAGATAGTCCGGATCGAGCAACGCCTGGGCTTGGCGCCGCATGAGATCGAGCATGGGGTGCCGCTCCACCGCCTCTTCCTGCACGCCGAGCGGCGCGGTGAAAAAGGACAACCAGAGTTTGCGCAACCCCGGGAAGCGGCGGATAGCCAGGTGCTCGATGCGGGCGTCCTCGAACAGGGCGATGAGCTTCATCTGCGCCGGATTGAGCTGTTCGGCGGAGATGGCCGCGCGGGTGTAGACCTGATGCGCGGCGGCATGGGCGGCGGCGGCCCGGTAGACCTCGAGACCCTTGATACCACGGAATTCATCGAAGGCATCCGGAAGATGGATGATGTTATTTTCCACGAAAGGGGTCAGACCCTGGCGGCTTTCGTAGTCGCCCGAGGTGGGACGCATGAAAAAGGTCCGGCCCCAGAGCGCGCGCAGATAGAAATTGAGCTTGCGCTGGACATCGACGAAGAGGGTGCCGCGTCGCTCCTTTTGCAGCACCGCCCGGGAGGACTCGGTCTGCAAACCGAAATAGGCCACCTGTCCGGTGAAATCCCGGGCATGGGCCTGGGCGCCCCACATGGCCCAGCGACGCAACCCGCCGAGGGTGAGCTTGCTCAGCAACTCATCGAGATTGTCCATCATGGGCCGCAAGCCGCGAGGGGCCTTGGCCGCCAGTTGGTGGATGAGACCAAGGAAGCCCCGCACCAGTTCCGGATCGCCCAGGCGCTGGGCGGCCAGCGGGAGTTTCGCCACCAGCAGGGTGATGACGGCGCCCGAGGTGAGGGAGCCCAGCTTCATCAGGGCGGTGATGAGGTCGGGGAGCAGATCCTCGCCCACCTCCTTCGCCATCAGGGGGATGTTCTGGACGTAGGCGAGCACCAGCTCCTGCCCGCGACCCATGGAGCACATGGCCTTGATGCCCTGGAGATAGATCTCCAGACCGCGCGGGGACATCACCCGCCCGGCCTCGTGATAGCTGGCTTCGAGGACCTCGCGCTGGGCGACGTGTTCTTCCGCGATCAGACAGGGGATGTAATCAGCCAGTTCGATGCTCATGCTGTGACCTCTCGGGGAGACGGCGGGCCAAGGCCACCGTGTAGTGGGCGCCCTGTTTGAGCTTGTCGTAGTTACCGAAGACCTCCATGAAGTGACGCTCGATGAAATGACGCAGGCCATTGATGGTGACTACGTACAGGCGTCCGCCGGGGTGCAGGTGGGTCAAGGCGTCGTAGAGGAGAATGGAGAGCAACTCCCGACCCACCTTGGCCGGGATGTTGGAGGCGATGAGATGGAAACGGCGTCGACCGATCTGGTCGAAACCGTTGCTCAACATGGCCTCGGCATTGGCGAGTCGGTTGCGGGCGATGTTCTTGCGGGCGTAGTCCACCGCCACGAAGTCCTTGTCCACCAGCAGGGTTTGCCCTTGAGGGGCGCAGGCGGCCAGGGTGAGGCCGATGGGACCATAGCCGCAGCCGAGATCGAGGCAATCGTCCTTGGGCTCCACCTCCAGATGCTCCAGCAGCAGGCGCGAACCCTCGTCCACCTCGCGGGGGGAAAAGAGCCCCCAGGTGGAATGGAAATAGAGTTCATGCCCCCGCAGCCTGGCACTGACAAGGATGTCCTCCCGCAGTCGGTCGACCCAGTCCGGGATCCTGGGATCGCGCCCGCTCATGGCGCCCGGGCCTAAAAGAAGGTGTCGACGGCGGCGTCGAGGGTGTCGCGCATGTCCGGATCGTCGGTCAGGGGGCGCACCAGGGCCATGCGACAGGCCGCCTTGGGGGCGATACCCTTGGCGATGAGCTGGCCGGCGTAGACCAGCAGACGGGTCGAGATACCCTCGTCCAGCCCATGCCCCTTGAGATTGCGGGAACGTTGGGCGATCTGCACCAGCTTGTCGGCGGTCTTGGTCTCCACTCCGGCTTCATGGGCGACGATCTCGGTCTCGATCGCGGCGCTCGGGTAGTCGAAATCCAGGGCGCCGAAGCGCTGCTTGGTGGAGGTCTTGAGGTCCTTCATCAGGCTCTGATAGCCCGGGTTATAGGAGATGACGAGTTGGAAATCCGGGTGGGCGCTGACCAGTTCGCCTTTCTTCTCCAGGGGCAGATTGCGTCGATGATCGGTCAGGGGGTGGATGATCACCGTGGTGTCCTGACGGGCTTCCACCACCTCGTCCAGGTAACAGATGGCACCGATGCGGGCGGCGACGGTCAGGGGACCGTCCTGCCAGCGGGTGCCGTTGATATCGAGCAGAAAGCGCCCGACCAGGTCGGAGGCGGTCATGTCCTCATTGCAAGCGACCGTGATCAGGGGTTTGTTCAGCCGCCAGGCCATGAACTCGACGAAGCGCGATTTGCCGCAGCCGGTCGGTCCCTTGAGCATCACCGGCATGCGCGCGGCATAGGCCGCCTCGTAGAGTTCCACTTCCTGAGCCACCGGGCGGTAGTAGGGTTGTTGGTGGATACGATATTGATCGCTGGAGTTGGACATGGCTTATCCCGAAAACTGGGGGTGGACTGGACCAAGGGCTCCAACCCACCGGTCTTTTGTGGGCGGGCGAGGCGAGACCGCCCCGCCCCGGTTGGCACACTTAGGCGATTGCCGGAAAAGAACATACCTGAATGCGCCGGATGTTCGTTCGCCCTCCAGGCGCGCCAGCCGGCGCCGCGCGCGCTCGGTAACGGCTGGCGTAACGCCGAAGGCGGACGGACGGACCAGCGGGCGGGTATTTCTTTTGACAGAAATCGCCTTAGATCACACCGGCTTGCCGCGGTAGACCACCATCTCGGCGCCCTTGGACTGCTTGTAGTTGTCGTAGCCGACCAGGCGCACATGGTTGTTGGGATGGGCACGATGGCAGGCGGCGGCTTCCGAGAGGACCTTGCCGACATCGCTCTCGCCGAACAAGGGCAGCTTCCACATATACCAGTAATGGGCGAAGGCGTTCTCCGGCTCGGTATGCTCGATGGCCGGGTTCCAGCCCTGGCCCACGATGTATTCGACCTGCCGGCGGATGCGGTCCTCGTCCATGGCCGTCAGATAGGAAAAGGTCTCGAATTTGCGGCTGCTCACGTCCGAGAGGCTGGATCGGTAGTCCTGCAACTCCAGGTCTTTGTCGACTGCTTTCATGAAAATATCCTCGTTAGATAGGGAAGGCCGTGGAATCACCCGGTCGGCGCGAACCCTCGGTCCGCGCCGATGAAGACTTACTTGTGGGCGACGTCAAGCTTATCGACGGTATCGAACTCGAACTTGATCTCCTTCCAAGTCTCCATCGCCGCCTTGAGTTCAGGACTCTCTTTGGCGGCGGCGGTGAGGATCTCACGGCCTTCACGTTCCAGTTGACGCCCTTGGTTGCGGGCCTCGACACAGGCTTCCAGGGCCACCCGGTTGGCGGCGGCGCCGGCGGCATTGCCCCAGGGATGACCCAGGGTGCCGCCGCCGAACTGCAATACGGCATCATCCCCGAAGATGGTCACCAGGGCCGGCATGTGCCAGACATGGATACCGCCGGAGGCGACGGCGAAGGCACCCGGCATGGAGCCCCAATCCTGGTCGAAGAAGATACCCCGGCTGCGATCCTCCTTGACATACTTCTCGCGCAAGAGGTCGATCCAACCCAGGGTGGAGGCGCGGTCGCCTTCCAGCTTGCCGACCACGGTGCCGGTGTGGAGATGATCGCCGCCGGACAGGCGCAGGATCTTGGTCAGCACGCGGAAATGGATACCGTGGCGGGGATTGCGATCGAGCACCGCGTGCATGGCGCGATGGATGTGCAGCAAGACGCCGTTGTTACGGCACCAGTTGGCCAGCCCGGTGTTGGCGCAGAAGCCGCCGGTGATGTAGTCGTGCATGATGATGGGGGCGCCCAGTTCCTTGGCGTATTCGGCCCGCTTGTACATCTCTTCGGGGGTGGGGGCGGTGACATTCAGGTAATGCCCCTTGCGCTCACCGGTCTCACGCTCCGCCTTGTGGATCGCCTCCATGACGAAGTCGAAGCGCTGGCGCCAACGCATGAAGGGCTGGGAGTTGACGTTCTCGTCGTCCTTGGTGAAGTCGAGGCCACCGCGCAGGCACTCATAGACGGCGCGGCCATAGTTCTTGGCCGATAACCCCAGCTTGGGCTTGATGGTGCAGCCCAGCAGCGGACGGCCGTATTTGTTCATGATGTCGCGCTCGACCTGGATGCCGTGAGGCGGACCGCCGCAGGTCATGACATAGGCGATGGGGAAGCGCACATCTTCCAGTCGTAGGCCACGGATGGCCTTGAAGCCGAAGACGTTGCCCACCAGGGAGGTGAAGACATTCACCACCGAGCCTTCCTCGAAGAGGTCGATGGGATAGGCGATGAAGGCATAGAAGCACTCATCATCGCCCGGTACGTCCTCGATGCGATAGGCGCGGCCTTTGTAGTAATCGAGATCGGTCAGCAGGTCGGTCCACACCGTGGTCCAGGTGCCGGTGGAGGACTCGGCGGCAACCGCCGCGGCGGCCTCTTCCCGAGGCACGCCGGGCTGGGGAGTGATCTTGAAGCAAGCCAGCAGATCGGTATCCGCCGGGGTGTAATCCGGCATCCAATAGGTCTCGCGGTACTCTTTCACGCCCGCTTGGTAGGTCTTTGCCATGTCCGTGAATCCTCTGGATAGGGGTAGGGATTGAACCTGGTCCGGTCCCGTTGACCGGAACATGAGCCTTGCGGTGTTTGGGTTGGAGGCTGAACCGCAACGACTGGCCAAACAGTATAAGGGTTTTCTTTATAATTCCAATTCAATAATGATGATGACTGCCATAAGTTTAAACTTATGATATTATGGCTAGGCATCCAGAGATCACAGGAAGGCCAAAAGAATGAATGTCAGTTTCCGCCAATTACGGGTGTTTCAGGCGGTAGCCCAACACCTGAGCCATACCCGCGCATCCGAAGAACTCAACCTGACGCAACCCGCGGTCTCCATGCAGATCCGTCTGCTGGAGGAAGAGGTGGGGTTACCCCTGTTTGAAAAGCTGGGCAAACAGATCTGTCTCACCGAGGCTGGACGGGAACTCTATCAATACAGCCGCACCATCTTCGCCGAACTGGAAGAGGCGGAAGCGGTGCTGCAATCCCTGCGCGGACTCAACCGCGGCACCCTGAACATCGCGGTCGCCAGCACGGTGAACTATTTCGCCCCCAGACTGCTCGCCGTCTTCCACCGACGCTTCCCCGGTATCCGCCTGAGCCTGGAGGTCACCAACCGTCAGAGCCTGATTCGCCTGCTGCAAAGTAACGAGCTGGATCTGGCCCTCATGGGACAGCCGCCGGAACAGCTCGACCTGGATGCCGAAGCCTTCATGGACAACCCCTTGGTGGTCATCGCTCCCCCGGATCATCCCTTGGTGCGGGAACGGCAAATCCCCCTGGAACGCTTGGCCCAGGAGACCTTCGTCATCCGCGAGCCCGGCTCGGGCACCCGGGCGGCCATGGAGCGCTATTTCGCCGAACGGGGCGTCAAGTTGCAGACCGGCATGCAGATGACCCGCAACGAGGCGATCAAGCAGGCGGTGCGGGCCGGCCTGGGACTGAGCCTGGTCTCGGGCCTGACCATCGAGCTAGAACTGGAGACGGGTCGGCTGGCCGTGCTGGATGTGGCGGGCTTTCCCCTGCGTCGACGCTGGTACCTGGTACACCGCCAGGGCAAGCGCCTGTCACCGGCCGCGGCGGCCTTCCGGGAATTTTTGCGGCAGGGCGACTTCCGCGATCTCTTGGGGCCCCAGGAGGCCAAGCTGCTGGCTCAGGCGGTCGCTGTCGAAGCCGACCCCCCGGCGGCGGGGGCTTAGCGAGCGATCCCTCAGCAGGCCGTATCCGCCCGGACATGGCCTGTGCGCTTGACCGGGTCGGATCCTCGCCCGGCTTATCCCCTCACCGAGCCTCTTGCAACACCACCGATCCTGGGTTGTCAGGCGTCCGGATTCGCTTCCCAGTAGTCTTGGGCATCCCGGTACCAGCGCAGGAGGACTGGTGTGGCGATGGCGCCAACCGCGCACCCCGAAGCGGCCACGGTGCTGAACAAGGCCAGGGCTACCACCGCCGGGCTGGTGGAAGCCAGGGTTCCGCCGGCGGCGATCATCAGATATTCGTTGGTGTTGATCATATAGGCGACCAGGGTGCTGACACCGCCCACCCCCAAACAACCGACTCCCTGTAATTCCGCCTCGCTATAGGGGTGATCGTCTGACTCCGGCCCTTCCCTCTGGGCACGGATGGTATGCGCCGCCGCGCCGGTGCCGATAGAACGCTGTAGGGCGCCCGCCCAGACCGGATTGGTCATCTGAGCGATATAGAGCGCGAGCGCAACGGCTATTTTCAACCAAGATCGTCCGCCGTGGAAATATGTCATCTTCACCCTTCTCCTATCGGTGTCAGGTAAGACGATTGTCCGAAAAGATATATCTTGCGGCGGATCCGCGTTCGCCTTCCTGGCGCGCGGCCAGTGCCGAGCGGGCTCGGTAACGGACGCTTGACCGAGGTAATTCGCCAAGCAGAATGTATCATCGAACGAACGTCACGAAGTCTATCGACCCCATCGACCTGGACCCTCGATCATACGCCTACAAGCTGCCGCATCATGCCTCTGGCCGCGGCCGCCCTTTTGCTGCCCCAACGATTTTCGATCATACTACAAGCCCTTTCCGACCAGATTTGGAGTTCCTCCACACTGGTACAGAATTCTATTTTCATCCCGAGTTCATCGCCGTCTGGACCCAGCGCCTCGCGTATAATGGCTAGCAGCCCCTCCTTGATGCTCGATAGATCTCGTCCGACAACGGGAACCGGGGAAGAACCCCGAACGGAAGGATGCGGCTGGGCCGGCGGCGGAACGGGCGGCAGACTGCTTTTTTTGAAGATCTTGGCCACCATTCTACTGATCCAGCCCTGGTTGATGACCTTTTTTACATCCTTTACATAATTGGCGTCTTCCCGCTTGATATGACTGATCAACCAGACTTGCAGGTCGGTCATGACCTGACGGGCGGTAGTCATGATATCACCAGTCCGATTGACTTGGTCATGATATTGTCTGACCCGCTTGGCAAAATTCACATGAATCAATTTGTGATCCGGGAAGAGTGGATAGTTAGCCAGCTCCATCAGGTTTTCTTCGAAGGTGAAATGGGAGATAGTGTATTCCGTGAGGCGATCCAATACGATAAGGACCAGCCCCTCATCATTGCGATCGATGGCATCGTGAATCTGGTTGATATAATCGACGATCTGTCGGTGTTGGCTGTCGATGATCTCGATACCGGTGTCGAGGTCAGAGGTCCAGACGAAATAGGTCATGATCATTCTCCAAGCGGACGAACAGGTCCTCCGGTACTTCGATGAGAGGCCATTCGGTTAAACATAGCATGTCGGCAACGACATCAGAAGATAACCCCTGATGACTCCCGGACTAACACAGCCACAGCATCCTGCCCGCGCACCAGCGAGTCCACATGGCTCACTGGGCGCCATAATGATGGCGCCGATCGCCCCGCCGCCCTTCCGGCTCGATCAATCCGGACAATAGCAGGCCGATTGACCCCAATCGGGGTGCTGCTCCCGGGCATGGTCCTGGCAGGCCCGATGGGCCTCGGCGATGGTGTCGCCATAGAAGTGCTCATGACAGACCCGGCAACGGCAGAATTTGGGTTCGGCCTTGATACTGTGTTTCGGCGGTGGCTCGTTGGTCATGCTCACTTTTTTCTCCCAATGGATTGAGATCCTTTCAGGCCCCGGGACCGGCGGCGGTCTCGGCGAGGGCCTTCCGGCTCAGTTCTATCATCGCCTCCTGGTGATCCTCCATACTCTTGAGGAGCTGGAGTTGCCGGCGGCAGCGGTCGAGATTCTGTCCCGGACGGTCGATCTTGAAGTAGCGGTCCCCGGCCAGGTGATCGGTAAGAAAGCGGCTAGCCAGTTCCAGGGTGATCGTCTGGGGCGCCAGGGGCAATAACTCGGCCTCCTCTAGGCCGAGGGGGCGTCCGATCCCCTTGATGTAGCCCCGGGTCAGGGCGTCGAAAAGGACCATGTCCAGTTCCATGGGCCGATCCGGGCCACCCTCTTCCAGCGCTGCGGCCGCCAGGCTGCGGACCAGATCACCGTAATCATGCAGGGCGAGCCCTGGCATCAGGGTATCCAGATCCACCACGCAAAGGGCCTCGCCGCTTAGGGGGTCGAACAGCAGATTATTGAGTTTGGTGTCATTGTGCACCACCTGCACCGGCAACCCCGCCTGGATCAGCCACCGGGCCTTGTGGCTCCGTTGGTGGATGAAATCCAGTTCGGACGACACCCCCCCGGCACGCCGCCACGGATCGCCGCGGGCGATCTCCAGCAACTGTTCCAGGCGGGCGGGGGTGTCGTGAAAGCCCGGGATGGTGAGATGCAAGGGTGGCCCCGGCAGGTCCGCGAGGAGAGCGATGAAACGGGCGAAGGCCAAGCCGGCCTCATGGGCCAGTCTGGGCTCCCGGGTGCTGTCATAGCTCCGGCTTCCGGGGATATGGACGAACAGCCGCCAAGCGTCGCCTTTTGGGTCCCGCCACCAGAACCGCGCCTCCTGGGTCGGCACCAGTCTCAGCACCCGGCGTCGCCAGTCTGGATGATGGGGACGCAGCTTGGCCTCCAGATGGGCCGTCACCCGGGCCAGGTTCTCCATCAAGGGGTCCGGGTGGGGGAAGACCTGGATATTGATCCGCTGCAACACATAGCCGTCCCCCTGGCCCTGCACCAGATAGCTCTGGTGGATCAATCCCGAACCCAGGGGCGCGATCCCGCCCGGCTCGCCGTCGAGACGGAAATTGGGCAGTACCCTCGCGCGAATCCAGTCTCTCTCCGGGATCGGCATCATCAGGGTCGTCAGACGATCTTCTGCAGCGTGTATTCCAGAATCCCTTCCGCCCCCGCCGCCACCAGCCGGGGGATGAGATCCCGCACCCGCCCCTTGTCCACCACGGTCTCCACGGCGTACCACTCGGGATCGTAGAGGGGATTGACGGTGGGGGCATGCAGGCTGGGCAGGATCCCCATGAGATGGTCGAGGCGATTCGCGGGCACGTTCATCTTCAGCATCACCTTCTGCCTCGCCTTGAGCGCCGCCTGGAGCAGCAGGCTGATCTGTTCGATCTTGGCCGCTTTCCAGGGATCGCCCAGGGCCTGACGGTTGGCGATCAGCCGGGTGTGGGTGTGCAACAGATCGCAGACAATGCGCAGACCATGGGCGCGGATGGTGCTGCCGGTCTCGGTGATCTCCACCGCGGCATCCACCAGCCCCTCCACCACCTTGGCCTCGGTGGCGCCCCAGGAGAATTCCACCTGGGCCTCGATGCCCCGCTCCGCCAGATAACGGCTGGTGAAACCCACCAGCTCGGTGGCGATACGCTTGCCCCGCAGGTCCTCGATGGTTTCGATGGGGGAATCCTTGGGCACCACCAGCACCCAGCGACAGGGTTGATCCGAGGTCTTGGAATACTCCAGGTCGCCGATCTCGACCACGTCCGACTGGGTCTCGAGGATCCAGTCCAGTCCAGTCAGGCCGAGATCCAGGGTGCCTCCGGCCACATAGGCGGCCATTTCCTGGGCGCGCACCAGGGCGCAACGCAGCTCGGGGTCGTCGACCGCCGGGAAATAGTTGCGGGAGCTGGGATTGATGACCCATCCCGCCTGGGCGAAGAGCGCCAGGGTGGCGGCCTCCAGGCTGCCTTTCGGCAGACCAAGTTTCAATTGCTGCATGCTGATCTCATCCGTCATCTGTTGGTGGGGGAATAACGCCGTCACAAGGGCGACATATCCTCGCAAACTCGGCGACGGCCCGCCAGTTGGACGGATCTCAATGACCTGGGGCCTGGGGCGAACCAACGCTGGGATTCGCTGCGCTCATCGCCAGCCTACGAGCTACGAGCTTCCGGGCCAAGGCGGAAAAAGCTCATTTTCGTTCTATTAATGAGAACAATAACTGGATTTATAGCGGTTATTGTTCTCATTTAGAGAACGAAAATCCGGCCAAATAGCTTCTGCCCGGGGCCGCAACCTAGGGTCTGCTGTGGGAATTTGGTCTGGTAGGCTGGCGTTGAGGCGTCAGCCGAAACCCAGCTTCTCGGCTCAGGAGCTGTTGAGCCGAGAATTTCCAAACAGCTTCTCAGGCTCAGTATTCGTACCGAGGCCGGTTTATGACGATTTCGCCGCCTGGGTCGGCGGTCGGACGGGCAAGAGCAAGGTAATACAGGCCCCCATCCCGGTATTGCCCGCCTCCAAGCGCCCGCCCATGGTGTTCTCGACGATCATTTTCGACATATAGAGACCGATGCCGGTGCCCTTCCCCTCTTCCTTGGTGGTGAAGTAAGGCTCGAAGATCCTGGGCAGGATCTCCGGAGCGATGCCGGTACCGTTATCCTCCACCTGGATGCGGATCTGTTCGGGCTCTCTCTGCACCCGGATACGGATCTCGGGATGACTTTGCCGGGCGCTGAGGACGGCATCCTTGGCATTGCCGAGCAGATTCAGCACCACCTGGGAGAATTCACCGGCACGGCCCAGCAGTTCGATATCCGGCTCGCAGTCGATGACCAGGTGGATATCCTGGTTCTTGAACAGGCCATCCAGAAGATCGGCGGCGGATCTCAGCCCCGCCAGCAGATTAAAGGGTTCGGGTTGCTTGCTGGGCTTGAAGAAGTTGCGGAACTCGTCGATGGTGGCGGACATCCGTTGCACCAGCTGGGTGGATTTGTCGTACATCCTGGCCATGGATTCATCGGTCAACTGCCCCATGAGATGCTGCAAACGGATGTTCTGCAGCACCAGGCTCAGGGCATTGAGGGGTTGCCGCCACTGATGGGCGATGGCGCCGATCATCTCCCCCATGGCCGCCAGTCGGGATTGCTGGATGAGCAGGTGCTCCTGCTCCTTGCGTTTGGCGATCTCGTCCCGCACCCGCTGATCCAGACTCTGGTTGAGTCGATCCAACTCCCGGGTGCGCTCGGCGACCTCGAGTTCCAATTGGACACTGTAGTTCTCCCTCTGGCGGCGACTCTCCTCCAGGGCCTCCACCATGGTGTTGAAGCTGGTGGAGAGTTGCCCGATCTCATCCGCCCGTTCCATGGCCACCCGCACCGAGAGATCCCCATCCGCCACCTGGCGGGCCGCCTCGCCGACGATGGTGATAGGGCGCACCAGCCAGAGGGTGATGACATAACCGAGGGGCAGGGTCAGCAGCAGGGCGATGAAACTGATATACCCCAGTTGGCGATACATGGCGCCGGTGTTGCGGTCGTATTCGTCCGGAGAGAAGTGCACCTGCATGCTGCCCCAGGTCACGCCGCTGAAAACGACCGGGGTGACGTATTCGAAGCTGGGCACGCCCGTCTCGTCGGCGAACCTGGAGGTCGGGCTGGTGATCCTCGCCAGGCCGCTGGTCGCAGGGTCCGCCTCCATGAGCTGCCAGCCGTGACGAGCGATGCGCAGGCCCTGGCCGCGCACCGGGAAGAAGGTCACCCGGTACATGTTGAGATTCTTCCCCAGCACACCCAGGCTATGGTCGACGATGAAGCCGTAATCGTCGCTCAACATGGCGTCCGAGCACGCCTGGACGATGGTGTTGGAGACGGTCTCCGCCTGGGAATACAGGGCCTTGTAGAGGGCCTCCTTTTGGAGGGGGATGACCATGGCGCTGTAGAGGGCGATCATGGCCATGAGCAGTCCGGCGAAAAACAAAAACACCCGCATGAAAAGCCGACCGACCGGCTTCGGCCGCAACCACTGGGGGATGGTGGCGGGCAAGAGCCGACGGCCCCAGGCGAGCGGCGCAGACAGGTTCATGGAGAGGCGCCATCCAAGCGGTGAGCGGGTCCCGGGGGCGATCGCTTTTCCAACCGCGCCCGGTCGGGGCACGGATCGATCCGGGGCGACACCCCTGCCCACTCAGACAGGGGCACCGGCCTGCCTCGTCCCGGAAAACGCCTGCAAAATCATGCGGAATCCTGTTTTGCGGAGAGTCTTCTTCTGGCAAACCCCTTGCTTCATCGCGGCAGGGCTCGCAACTGGGCACTGGGATAGCGCGTCCGTAAGGATAGATTCTCCTGCAGTAGGCGTCGCACCGGCAGCAGATCCTCAGGCGTGGAGACGCTGACCCGTTCGGCGTTGAAGAGTTGGAGGATCTGCCGACCCCGAGGATGATTCATGACCCGCAAGGAGGCCTGAATGATGCGGTCACGATCGGCCTCCTCCAAGCGCTTCGATAGATAGCTGAGATTGCGGCAGCGTAGCGGCAGGGTGTACTCGTCCAACACCTGGAGCCGTTCGCCCACCTGGGGGTTCAGGTCGATGGCGGTAGTGAGGCTGTTACGGTAGACCAAGGCGACCTCGGCACGCCCGAAGAAGAGTTGGTTGATGACCAGACTCGGGCGTTTTTCCTCGTTCACCGCCGCCAAGGCCCCTTCGCCGCGTTCGCCGAAGGCGCGCAGACTCAGGGTCTCCAGGTAGAGCAGGGAGGTGGGGTCGTTGCGGATGACGACCATCCGCTTACCCGCCAGATCCCCCAGCTTGGCGATGCCCGTTCCCTTCCTCACTACCAGCAGGAGGTGATCGGGTTGTTCCGCCGTGGCGGTGATCCCCGCCGACAACTCCTCGATGGGGAAATGGCGCACCGCCGCCACGGCGGACAGGGTGATCATATCGATCCGTCCGGCGGCGAAGTCCCGCTGCATGAGATCGGCATCGGTATAAAAATGGGAATTGCTCGGGACACCGTAATCCCGCGATACCTCCTCCACCCAGAAGCGCAGACTGATCTCCAGGTCGGAGCGGCTGTATTCGCCATAGTCGGTGAGCAAGACCCCCATATTCAGGGTGAAGGGGGCTTCCTCCGTAGCGGCCGCGGGTCGCACTAGCGCCAGAACCGTTGCCAATAACGACACCGCCAGAGGGCGAGCTGGACCAATCATGGGCGTTGGCGCCGATAGGCTTTGGGATAACGCGCCCGCAGGGCCTGATTCTCCAGGAACAAGCGCCGCACGGGTTCGAGGTTTTCCAGCCCGCAGCGGTCGATGTAGGCGGTTCGGTAGAGTTCCAGGATCTGCTGGCCGCGCGGGGTCTTCATCAATTCCAGGGCAACGCTCAGCACATGCTCCCGATCCTCCAGGCTCACCTTGCGGGAAAACAAACCCACGTTCAAGGACCGGATCGCCAGCGTATAGTCATCCAGGACGTGCGTCCGTGCGCCGATCTGGGGATTGAGGTTCACGGCGAGATCAAGGGCGGAACGAGACACCAGCGCGGCGTCGGCGTCGCCGAAAAACAGCCGGTTGATGGCCAGATTGGACCGCGGCACCTCGATCACCGCGCCCAGGGCGGATTCCCCCTTGTCGCCGAAGGTTCGTAGCGCCAGGGTTTCCAGATACAGCCTGGAAAGAGGGTCGGAATCGGTCAGAATCAACCGCTTTCCCGCCAGATCGGCGACGCCCCGGATGCCGGCGCCTTGGCGTGCCACCAACAGCAGGTTGTCCGGCTGATCCGTATAACCGATGAAACCCTCCGCCAGGTCTTCGAGGGGGAAATGCCGCACCACCTCCGCCCCGGACAGGACGATCATGTTGATACGTCCGGCGAAGAAATCCTGCCGCATGGCCTCCACCTTGTCGTACAGGTGGGTAGTGGCCCGCAGTTGTTGGGAGCGGATCAATTCGTCGACCCAGAAACGCAGACTGATATCGACATCGGTGCGGCTGACGTCGCGGAGATTGGTGACTAAAAAACCGAGTTCCAGGGTGAATTCGCCTGGGCGTTCTGCCACCCCGCTACCGGCCAGGCTCGGCCAAGAGAGCCAAACCAGCAGGGTCAGGAGGCGGACGCCGTTCATGGAGGCTCAGCGTCCTTCCAAGGGCTCCAGGCCCTGACCGATGAGGTATTCCAGATCGGCCAGGGCGGTCCCCAACTCGTGTTGGGCCCGATGCAGGGTGGCCGCCGCCAGGGAGTCCATGACCTGGGCCTCGATCACATCCTTGGTCTCGACCATCTCCTCCTGATAGGCCCGCAGATGGAGACGGAAATTTTCCTCCGTGGATTGACGCGCGGCGGTAGTGTCTTCCACCTGTTGGCGTGAACGTTCGATACGCAGAAACTCGTTCTTGACCCGGAGCGCCAGCCCCTGGTCCAGCAATACCCGCTGGCCTTCCAGCTTGATGCGGTTGGCCCGGGCGGCGTCCACCGCGCTCCGGGTGGCGAAGCCGTCGAAGAGGTTCCAGCGCAGCCCGAGGCCGATGGTCCAACCCTCGCGGTTGTCTTCGTTGAACAGACCGCCGTTGAAACCGTTCCAGAACCTGTAGCTGGAGGCCTCCAGACCCAGCGTCGGCAGGTAGCCGCTCTTGGCCCCCTCGATCATGTCCCCAGCCGCGGCGACGGCCAACTCCAGGCGTTGCTGATCCGGATTGAATCTGTGCGCGGCCTGGATCAGTTCCTCCAGGCTGGTGGAGAACCTGGGTGGGGGAGGCGGCGGTGCCAGGCGCAGCTCCCGCCCCAATTCCAGTCCCATGGCATTGCCCAGGGCCTCATAAGCCATCCGCCGGGCAAAGACCGCATCCTGGGAGAAGGACTTGGTCAGGGCCGTAATGGACTTGATGCGGAGATAATCGGTCTTTTTCACCTTGAGGGAGGCGCCTTTATAGAGGCGTTCGGTGAGATCCTCCAGTGCCCGGAAGCGTTCCAGGGTATCGCCCGAGAGCTGCTCCATCTGCTGGGTAAACTGG
Organism: Pseudomonadota bacterium; assembly: GCA_052035915.1. GTDB lineage: Bacteria > Pseudomonadota > Gammaproteobacteria > Chromatiales > Chromatiaceae > JBPOHE01. The sequence goes on along the minus strand of JBPOHE010000028.1, from coordinate 12,023 downwards.
GCGGCATAGTAGTATTTGCGGACGTCGTGGACGACATCCAGCTCGGTCTTGCGCCCTTCTTCCCGGGCCATGGCGACCCCTTTCTTGGCCATGGCCACCATGGCCTCCCGCTTGCCTCCGGTGTAGATGGGATAACTCAGACCGAGACTGGCCCGGGCCAGATCGCGATCGAAGAGCTTGACCCGCAGATCCATGGGCAGGGGTTGACCCGGGATGGGGACCGGGGTGCCGCCCGGCCCGATGGGGAGGGTCATGGCCGGTGTTTGCACCGTGCCGATGAAATCGAAGCTTCGGTCTTGGTCCGCCCGCTGGGCCCCCGCCTCCAGGTTGAGTTGCGGCCAATAGGCCGACAGCGCCTGCTGGTACTGGGCCTCGGCCTGTTCCAGCGCGGCGGCGGAAACCTGAAGCGAACGGTGATTCTCCAGCGCGATGCGGATGCATTGCTCCAGGTCCATCGGCTCCGGCGGTTTGGCGTCGCCGACGACCGGGGCCAACCAAAGGACCAACACCAGCCAAGAAAACCCGAGCTGTCTCATCATGTTTCGCCGAAGTCGTTGCGCAGGGCCATGACCGTCTCCCAATGGGCCAACAACCGCTCCACCAGTTCCGGGTCGAACTGTCGCCCGCGTTCCTGATGAAAATAACGCCGCACCTGCTCTTCGTTCCACGCCCGCTTATAACTCCTCGGGCTGGAGAGGGCGTCCAGCACGTCGGCGATGGCGACGATGCGGCCTTCGATGGCGATCTCCTCGCCCTGGAGCCCCTCGGGGTAGCCGAGCCCGTCATACCGCTCGTGATGTTGGTAGGCGATGGTGGCGGCCATGGCGAACAAGGGGCCTTCCACCTTCCCCAGAATGTCGCGACCGATGCGGGTATGGAGTTTCATCTCCTCGAACTCATCCTGGGTGAGGCTTCCCACTTTGTGCAGAATGGCGTCGCGGATGCCCACCTTGCCGACATCGTGCATAGGCGCGGCCATCTCGATCATCTCGGCGAACTCCATGCCCAGGCCATATTTCAGGGCGAGGAATTTCGACACCAGGGCCACCCGGCGCACATGCTCGGCGGTCTCCAGGCTGCGATTCTCCACCACGTCGCCCATCATGTAGAGCAGTTGGCGCTGGGTGTCGATGATGTCCTGTTTGAGTTGCAAGGACTCGGTGATGTCCTTGCAGATCATGATAATGGAATCGATCGCGCCGTCCAGGTCGCGCACCCCCAGGCAGGCGACGCTGAATTGCTTCACTTGGCCCTGCTTGTGCTGAAAATTCATGACATGACTGATGAGTCGGCCATTCCGCAGCGATTGGGCGATTTCCGGGCAGAGCTTGTCGGGTTGCTCGCCGGTCAACCAGCCCAGGGATTGGCCGAGCAACTCCCCGGTCATGAAACCGAGCAGGTGATCGAATTGCCAATTGGTGCTGAGGATGCGCCATTGAGGATCGGTGACGCAGAGACAGGCCCCCAGTTCCAGCGCCCGTTTGTATTCGCCGAGGAAATGCCGCAACTCCTTGAGCGAATAGTCGCTTTGACGCAGGGACTCGACCAGGCCCTGGTAGTTGCGATGGATATCGGTAAGGTCGACGTCCAGCACCACGATCTCCGTCACTTCCCGCTGCTCGTTGAGGATGGGGACCAGACTGCTCTCGACCACGTACATCTCCCCGTCGCGGGTCCGATTCTTGATGATCCCCGACCATTTCTCGCCGCCAGCCAGGATGGCGAAGATGGTCCGACCAAGCTCCGGAGACTCACTCGGGTGGCGGATGATGTCGATGGGCAGCCCGATCAGTTCTTTCTGCCCGTACCCCGAGATGTCGCAGAAGCGCTCGTTGACATAGGTGATGCGTCCCTCCGGCGTCAGTTTGCAGAGGACGGCGCTCTGATCCACCAGATACTTGTACTGCTCCAGCAAGAGTTGATTGCGTTGGCGTTCCTGCACCGCTTTCACCACCGTGGCGATCTGCACCAGCTTGTTCAGCAGGCGCTCGATGTGGATCGGCTTGGTGAGGTACTGGTCGATGCCCAGCTCGATGGCGCGGAAGAGGTATTCGGTATCGTTGTAGGCGCTGATGATGACGATGGGCACCTCCGTGTTGAGACGGCGGATCTCGCCGCTCATCGCCAGACCGCTGAGCACCGGCATCTGGATGTCGGTCACCACGATATTCGGCTGTTCGGACTTGAACAACTCCAGACCGGCCTGGCCATCCGTCGCTACGTACAAGGCGCCGAGCCAGGGTTCCAGCATCATCGCCAGCTCTTCCCGCGTCGGCTGGTCATCCTCCACGTAGAGCAAGCGCAACGACTTGAGGATGAAGAAGGATCTCATGTCCATGGTGTCGGTTCGCATCGACTCATCCCGCTTCCGAAATTTCGGCGGCAAAACAATAACCCCGCTTGCCCTGTCCCTTGACCTCGTACATGGCCTTGTCCGCCAGCTTGAGGAGGCTGGGCGCGTCCATCCCGTCCCGGGGATACAGGGCGATGCCGATGCTACAGGTGACCTCGAGCGGATCACCAAGACTGTCGGCCACCCGGATGACCAGCCGACCCAGCAGGCGTCGGGCGGTTTCTTCCAACACCTGACGCGAACTGCCGACCATGATGACGGCAAACTCATCACCGCCGAGGCGCGCCACCAGATCACCGGGGCGAAAGGCGGATTGCAACAGATCCGCGATCTCGCGCAATACCCGGTCGCCGTAACCGTGACCGAGTCGATCGTTCACCTGCTTGAATTCATCCAGATCGATGAAGATGATCGCCGGTGCCGATCCTCCCTTCTCCGCTTCCTCGATCGCCTCACCGAGCCGGGCAAAGAACAGGTTGCGGTTGGCCAGTCCGGTCAGGGCATCGGTCTCCGCCAGGGTGCGCAACTGCCGTTCCCGATGCTTGAGATGGGCGATATCCGCGAAATGGAAGACGGAAAAGCGACAAGTCGAACCCCGGCATTGCCCCTGGACGGATCTGGCGTGAAGCCAGAATACGGCCTCCCGGCCATCCGGGTGCCGACCGTGCACCTCGCCCCGCCAGACGCCATAACGGCCCAAGTGCGACAGGATCTCCCGCTGCGCCTCCGCGACAATGGACAATAATCCGAACACCTCACCCAACTCCAGAGACAACAAAGCGGCGGCTGGCCGCCCCAACTGGTCGAGCATGGCGACATTCGCATCTACCACACATGGCTTATGGTCGGCGATCAACACCGCATCCGGCAAGGCATCCAGCACCCAATGACCCAGGCCGGATTTATCCTGGATACAAGGCAGACGGGGATCCTGCCGGCAAACCCTCTGAGCGCCCAGATGATTGCGCAGGGAAAGATAGACCTCGTCCAGATTGGAGGCCCGCGACAGGTATCCCAGCGCTCCGGCCTCCAGCCCCCGAAGGATGAGGCCCCTGTCGTCATCATCCAACCACAACAACAGGGGTATGGTGCGGCCCGGTTCCCTATGGAGACGGCGACAGAGCTCGATACCGCCGAGACCGGGCAGATCCACATCCACCAGGGCCAGGGCACAAGTTTCCCGACGGACCAGGGCCATGACCTCATCGCTGTGATGGGCGACTACCAAGGGGATCCCATCCCGGGCGAAGAGCCCGTCGAGCTGGGCCGCCTCTCTCTGTTGCGGCGCAGCGATCAGAATCCAGGGACCCGCTGGAGCGGAGGAGCGGACCATTGTCATCTCCCGGTGGTCGAAGGCCGAGGGTATGGTCACCCCAGAGCAGGCGGACACCGAATTAATGTGATGTACATCGCAAAATTATCCCTTAGCGGCCTTTTTCTGCCAAGCCAAGGAAGGAAATTGGTCGGGCTCCGGAGGAATCGACCTGGGACGTCGGATCGGGCCGGGGTCGCTGATAGGATGGCCGGTCACCTGGCGGGGCTCATCACCTTTCCCCCCTTGATACCTGGCTCCGGGAGAAAGGATGGGTGATATTTCACCATCCACCCGGTACTTCTTCCCAGCCATCACCTCGGCTTGAGCCTATAGTTACCATAAGGGCATGACCTTTCAGGGTAATGCCGCCGGAGAGAACACCTCAGTCACACGGAGATCATTGATGAAAGCCACCAGTCTTGTATTTATCGCCAGCGCCATGACCCTGACTTCCCTCGCCTTCGCCGGCTCGGAGATCAAGGACGCCACCATCACCAACATCAGCAACGCCTCCCTGTCCGCCAACCTCGCCATCGGCAAGGGGGCCCAGGCGAATCTGGGTAGCGTCAACATCGAGAACAGCAAGGTCGAGGGTTCCAAGGTCACCAATCTGAATAGCGCCCTCTTCACCCCCAATCTGGCCATAGGTCAGGGCGCCGAGGCCAATTCGGGTTCCACGGTTATCAAATAGCCCGAGTATCCGGGCCGGATACATCTGGCCCGGATCACCCATCCGAACCGACCCCAACCCAACCAGGCGTCCGAGACGGCGGAATCATGGCAAGAGCCCGCGGCAAGTGATGGGCGAAGAGAATCCCAGCAGGTTGTCCACACCAGCAAGCTGGATTTCGGCGCTTGGCACCTCAAAGCCAGTCTGCCCCACCCCGGGTGTCGATGGGCGCCTCCCGGGCCGAAGGCGATTTCCGTTCTCCAATAGAGAATAATATCTATTTTATTGGCGCATTGTTCTCGAAATAAGAATAAAAGCCGGACTGTTTGGGACCCTGCCCGGAGCCACTGAGCATTCATATCGATGTATTGCCGGGCCTGAAACCTCAACGGAATTGGTATCACCTTCCAGGGGCGGCCAACACGGCCCCGGTTGGGGTGGCTAAATGACTACAAATAAAGTCGGTTTAGGCGTTGGCAGAGGTACGGTTCTGTGCGAGCATTCGAGCCGATGTCGAGGATTCGCATCGTTTTCTACCTTTGCCGCTCTACCCGACGGTGGCAAGAAAAATAAATCTTGTCCGGCGACAACAACGCCGGCCTCTGTGGTCTGGAGGTGGGTAGTGAAACACTGCAAGCTTTGTCGTTTCAGTAACGTCTGTAACGAACTGCCTGGGATATGCATTCTGCTCCAATACGTTGCCCTGATGGTCCTGGTGGGCACCTTGGGATATCTGTTTTATACCCAGGAACTTATCTCCTAACCCCGATCATCGGGAGTCCTACCTGAAGCCCCAAGGCCCCGGAGACGGGGCCTTGGCGTTTTTCTTGACCGGATTCAGGCACCGGGGGTAGATTCGCCCCGCCGAGGTGCTCTCCCAGAGGAGAGATAAACGGGAAGCCGGTGCGTCGTTCATGATGACGACCAGGCCGGCGCTGCCCCCGCAACGGTAACCAGTCACAAAGGGTGGACAAGATGTCACTGTGCCTGAAGCTGTTTGGCCAAGGTATGGGAAGGCGTCCACTCAGAGGGGATATCCCCTCGGGCTGGGAGCCCGGATACCGGCCTCGCGCCAACCCTTTGGGCCTGTCCGATACCTCAAGGCGTTACTGACCGGGGGCGATCCCCCTCCAGTGTTCCCGCCAGCATCGACAGGATGAACCTCGAACAGACGCGGGTGAGCGTCTGGAGGATACTCATGTTGCCGCGCACGACCGCATGGCTTGGCTCCTGCCTCTGCTTGGGGATAGCCCAGGCGCAGACCGATCTCGACTCCATAGTGGTTACGGCCTCCCGTATCGCCGAACCCCGCGCCGATGTCCTGGCCTCCAGCCTGGTCATCGAACCCGAGACCATCGAACTCGATCAGGCCAGGGATGTCGCCGAACTCCTGCGTTTTCATGCCGGACTGGAAATCGCCCGCAACGGTGGCCCGGGTCAGCCCGCCTCCCTGTTTCTCCGCGGTACCGAGAGCAATCACAGCCTGGTCCTCCTGAATGGCATCCCGATCAATCCGGGGACCATCGGCCTTACGGCCCTCCAGGACATCAGCCCAGAGATAGTGGACCGTATCGAGGTCGTCAAAGGCCCGCGATCGGTGCTCTACGGCAGTCGCGCCATCGGTGGGGTGGTCAATATCTTCACCAAGTCGCCGCGACCGGATGCTCCGCCGCGACTCGATCTGGGCCTGGCGGCCGGTGGTGATGGCACCGCCCAGGCCAATGCCTATTGGCAAGACCGGCTGGGAAATCTTTATGGAGGTATCGGGGCCGTGGGTTTCACCAGCGATGGGTTCCCGCCCAGGGTCGAGTCCCATCTGGATCGTGGTCAGGACCTCAAAAACCTGATGGCCTTCGGCGGTTACGATCTGGGGTCCGGCGAGGTGGAACTCCGGCATTGGGAGTCCCGGGGCCGTACCCAGTACCTCGACTTCAGTCTGGCCCCCTTGGATCAGGATGTTCGCCATGGGCTCACCTCGCTTTCCCTGCATCAGAGCCCGGTTCCGGGCTGGGATAGCCGTATCGGGGTGAGCTATTTCGTCGATTCCATCAAGCAAAACCAGAGTGCGGATTATCTCGAAACCAGGCGCTGGCATTGGGATTGGCAGAATCACTTCCAATTTTTCCCCAAGCACGACCTGGTGGTCGGTGTGCTGGGTAATCAGGAGCGCACCGCCTCCCTTTCTTACGGTACCGGCTACGACGAGTCATCCCAGGACATCGAACTCTTTCTCCAGGATGATATCCGTCTGGAGACCCAGCATTTCGCCATGGGGGTCGGACTGGTCCACAACGGGCAATTCGGTCGGCAAGCCACCTGGAATCTCGGTTATGGCTATCGCCTGGAGCCGGAAACATGGCTTTTCGCTTCCGCGGGAACCGCTTTTCGCGCCCCGGACAGTACAGATCTTTATGGTTTCGGGGGCAATCCACAGTTACAACCGGAGCGCTCCCGGAGCTTGGAGGCGGGTATCCGCCATTCCTTCCGCCCCGGCCTGGAAGGGAATCTGACCCTCTACCAAACCCGTATCCGCGACCTCATCGAGTTCACCGACCCAGATGGCTTCCTCGGCCCGCAACCCGGGATCAACCGCAATATCGCCGCGGCCCGGATCGAGGGCCTGGAGATCGCCATGGAATATCAGCGGTCGCCCTGGCAGCTCGGGGTCGATCTGATGTGGCAGGATCCCCGGGACGACCAGGGACAACAACTGCCCCGGCGATCCCGCGAGAGCCTCGCCGCCCGCCTCGCCTATCGCCAAGGGAGTTACGAAATCGGCCTCAACGCCCTGGCAACGGGAAAACGCCTGGACTCCACATTCAACCCGGTATGGTTGCCGGGGTATACTCTGTTTGCCCTGGGTGCCCGCCTCCGACTCAGTCCGTCATGGAGCCTGGGGGTGAAGATCGACAATCTTTTCGATACCCATTACGAGATGGCCGATGGATATCGCAGTCAGGGACGTTTGCTGTTATTCAGCATTGATTACAACGCTTGGCGCTGACCTGGTGGCGGGATGGCTTATCGTCTCACCCGAATTGTGACCAGATCCGGAGACAACGGCACTACGAGCCTGGCCGATGGAAGCCGCACGGTGAAAGAAAGCCCACGTATCGAAGCCATTGGAACCATCGACGAACTGAACAGCCTGCTCGGGTTGACGCTGGCCCATGGTCTGCCAACCGAGATCGAAGCGGTGCTGGTGTCGATCCAGCATTGGTTGTTCGAGATCGGCGGCGAATTGGCCTTCCCTGGGCGAACGGTCCTCCAGGAGGAACGGGTCCTGACCCTGGAAGCCGAACTTATGCGGCTCAATGCGGCCCTTCCGCCGCTACGGGAATTCATTCTCCCCGGAGGGACCCGGGCTTCCGCATTGTGCCATGTGGCGCGTGCCGTCTGCCGACGGGCCGAACGCCGACTCTGGGTCTTGTCACGAGAGGAGAAGGTCAATCCCACCAGCCTCAGGTTCATGAATCGCCTGTCCGATCTGTTGTTCGTGATGGCGCGAACCCTGGTGCTGGAGGAAAGTCGGACGGAGGTTCAGTGGCAGAATCCCGCGCCGAAACCCTGACCAGTCGTCCGCCAGGGATCGTCCATCCGGGTAGCCGGGTCCGTCTCCACCTTTCCCTGACCTTGGTGGACGGCCCCCATGTCCTCTCCAGCTTCGAGGAGGAACCCCTGGAGTTGGTGCTCGGTGATGGCGGCCTGGATCCGGGACTGGAAACAATCCTGCTCGGACGGAAGCTGGGCGAAGAGGATATCCTCCTGCTCAACGCCGGAGAGGTGTACGGTCGGCCCGACCCGGATAAGCGCCATCGGCTCCCCCTCGCCGCTTTTCCGCCCGAATTCGGACTCTCGCCGGGCCAGGTGATTCAATTCGAACTCTCGGGCCGCGAATCTCTTGCCGGGACCATCCTCGAAATCGCCGATGGGCAGGTCCAGGTCGACTTCAACCATCCCCTGGCCGGCCGTGACCTGATCTGTCATTTCCAGATCCTGGCCGTTGACGGCGAACCCATTCCGGCTCTCCGTCGCTAAAGCCGAATCTCACCCACCGCCCGCCGGGTAATCCCAGGAGTCCCCAGTCAGAATGAAGATCATCCTTGCCAATCCACGGGGTTTTTGCGCCGGCGTCGATCGGGCGATCGAGATCGTCGAACGGGTGCTGGATCTTTATGGCGCCCCCATCTATGTTCGCCATGAGGTGGTACACAATAGGTTTGTCGTCGAAGGTCTCCGTAAGCGTGGGGCCATCTTCGTCGACGAGCTGGACCGGGTGCCCGATGGGGCGACCCTGATCTTCAGTGCCCATGGGGTCTCCCAGTTGGTGCGGGAAGAGGCGGAACGTCGCGGGCTCAGGGTCTTCGACGCCACCTGCCCACTGGTCACCAAGGTCCATCTCGAGGTGGCGCGCTATTGCCGGGATGGCTATGACGTCATCCTCATCGGCCATCGCGGCCACCCCGAGGTCGAAGGCACCATGGGACAGTGTCGGCGGGATGGGCCGGCCCATATCCATTTGGTGGAAACCCTGGAGGATGTGGGGCGTCTCCTCGTCACCAATCCCGACCGGATCGCCTTCGTGACCCAGACCACCCTCTCCATGGAGGATACCGGAGTCATCGTCGAGGGGCTCAGGGAACGCTTTCCGCGTATCGTGGGGCCAAGAAAGAACGACATCTGCTATGCCACCCAGAATCGTCAGGATGCGGTGAAGGCGCTGGCCCGGCGTTGCGATCTCGTACTCGTGGTCGGCTCCCCCAACAGTTCCAATTCCAACCGCTTGCGGGAGATTGCCGAAAAGACCGGTACCCCGGCCCACCTCATCGACGGCCCCGAGGATATTCGTCCTGCCTGGCTGGAAAAGGTCGGCTGTATCGGGCTGACGGCGGGGGCCTCGGCCCCCGAGGTGCTGGTCGCCCGGGTCATCGACCAACTGCGGGCCTGGGGGGGCTGCGAGCTGGAAGAAGGCGCCGGGATTCGCGAAGAGGTGGTGTTCGCCCTACCCAGGGAGTTGAAGGAACCGACCGCCGCCCTGGGGAACCCCAGGTAAGCCCAAGCCGGACGGAGCTATTTCTGTGTGGTTCCGCCTTCAATACCCTGGCGTTTGTGCTGTTGGACGAATACCAGGTATTTCTTATACATCTCAAGTACCTTGTCGATCCCCGTATCGAGCAGGACACCCCGATTGCCTGCTGTCAAGAAGGTCGCATAGATCCCCGAAGCCGACATCATGGCGGCATTGATCATGGGATTGGGTTTGCCTTCATTACTCATGGTATTGGCCAAATCGATAAAGCGACCGATGAGATCGTTGAATTCTTCTAGGCTGGGTTGCTCGTTGCTCATAATGTGGAATCTCCCCTGCGGATGGATGGTGGTTTATGGTACAACGCCTCGCCGTGGCTGACATCCCGGCACGGCGCCCAGTGAGAAATACGGGCAAGTTCGCAATTTCACCCCGGCTCGCTTAAGCTTGCCTTAGTCCCGAGTGAATTACTCGGTTATAAAAGACCCTTCACCCGAGAATCCAGATGATCGACTGTATCCTGATCGGCGGCGGCATCATCGGCCTGTTCACGGCGCGGGAACTCAGCGACGCCGGTGTGCGGGTAGCCCTCCTCGAACGCAAGCGTACGGGTCGCGAGGCCTCCTGGGCGGGCGGCGGCATCCTCTCCCCCCTCTATCCCTGGCGCTATGGGGAGGCGGTCAACGCCCTGGTGGCCTGGAGCCAATCCGTCTATCCCGGATTGTCCGAACAGCTTCGGGAGGAGACCGGCATCGACCCCGAATTCACCCGCAATGGGCTGCTGGTTCTGGACCCCCAGGAGACCGAAAAGGCCCAGTCCTGGGGACGGAAGTGGAATAGCCAGATCCAGTCGCTGTTGGAGGAGGATATCCCCGCCCTCGAACCCGGTCTGGGTTCCAGCGCCGGCGGGGGTCTCTGGATGCCGGCCATCGGCCAGGTGCGCAACCCCAGATTGGTCGAGTCCCTGCGTCAGTATCTCCAGGAGCGGATCGATGTCCGCGAGGAGATGGAAGTCGAGCACCTGTTGATCGAGTCCGGCCGGGTTCGCGGCGTGGACACCAACCAAGGGAAGCTATTCGCTGAGCGGGTAATCGTTTGTGCCGGGGCCTGGACGCGGAATCTCCTGGGGAGCTTGGGTAACTCGCCGCTCATCGAGCCGGTCCGCGGTCAGATGATCCTCTACGAGGCGGTCCCCGGCCTGGTGAACCGCATCCTGCTCCACCGGGATCATTATCTGATTCCCCGGCGGGACGGTCGCATCCTGGTGGGAAGCACCCTGGAACATCGGGGCTTCGAGAAGGAAACCACGCAAGAGGCCCGCAGCCAACTCGAAGCCTTTGCCGTCAACCTCTTCCCGGCCCTCGAGGAGTACCCGGTGACCCAGCACTGGGCGGGGTTGCGCCCCGGCTCACCCCATGGGGTGCCCTATATCGGCGGTTACCCGGGGGTGGAGGGGCTCTATGTCAACAGTGGGCATTTCCGTAACGGGCTGGTGCTGGCCCCGGCCTCGGCCCGACTCCTGGCGGATCTGATCCTGGAACGAGAACCCATCGTCGATCCAGTGCCCTACGGTCTGGATCAGGCCGACCACTGAGGGGCCAAACCACCCGGTTAGGCGATTGCCGAAAAAAGAAATACCAGCAAGCTGGTATTTCTTTTGACAGAAATCGCCTTAGTTTCCGGGCGCCAGCTGCACCTCGAAACTCATCTTGACGCCGAGACCTATGGCGTCACCACGCTTCCACTCCCCCTCGCCGACCCTGAAATCGCCCCGATTCAGTTCCAACTGGCCGGTCATGCTGGCCCGATCCTCCCCCTGGGTCCAGGTAAAGGGGACAGGCACGGCCTTGGTCACCCCTTTGATATTGAGTTCGCCTTCGGCCTCGAAGCGGCCTCCGCCCAGGGCCCGGATACGTTTCGCCACATACTGCGCCTGGGGGAAACGGGCGTAATCGAACCAGAGTGGTTCGCCCATGCCGGCGTCCACCTCCTCAATACCGGTGCGGGCGCTGGTGACATCCACCTTGACCTCCAAGGGGCCGGATTCCGCGGCCTGGGGATCGAGTTGCAGCGTCACGGAAAACCGCTGGAAGGTGCCGCCAAACTCCGCCCCTTCCCAGGTGGAGGTAAATCCCAAACGGCTCTGAGGTGAGAGGGAACGCCAGGCTTCTCCCTGAGCCGCCATCGGCGGAAGCAAACAAAACAAGAGAAAACAACGGACTGGATGTATGCGCATAGCCGACGCCAGGTTGTGATAGGTCATTTTCGTGAGGAGACAATAACACAGAATAAGTAACCTGGGTTTTGGATCAGGGCGACGGCCTTACCACCTATCAGTTTTGGCGGGGAAGGGTTCCTAAGCCTCTTCCCTGATGGAAAAGGATGGAGAAGGGGCATCTTCTGGCCTGAAGCCCCACGGCCAGGATGGCCTTGTCAGAGATTTCGCCGCTGTGAACCCCCCTCAATCCCCCCTTACCAAGGGGGGAAGCAAACTGATAGGTGGTGAGGGCGCCAGCTCAGCACCGATCATCCGCCGCGATCGGACGGAGGCGGGAGATGGCCCCGAATCCGCCGCAGAGAAAATAGCTCAACAAGGATGGGTATTCGCGCCCAGGTGTTCCGGGCCTCGAGTGAAACTGCCCGGTTATCGTTCTCT
>JBPOHE010000138.1:0-4313 GCA_052035915.1 Pseudomonadota bacterium | reverse complement strand
CTCGGCGAGAATCCCAACATCAGCTTGCCTGCGGTCGCAAACTGATGACCTTCCCTTCCTTGCCAGAGTCGATGACCTTCTGATCGCTTCTTACACCACGTCCGGGGACACGATCGTATTTGAGGATGTTTAAGTTACTGGAAAGGAAGAAGGTTGCAAGAGCCACTTTGACTCTCTCACCACCTATCAGTTTTGGCGAGAAAGGGTTCCTCAGCCTCTTCCCCCTTGGAAAAGGATGGAGAAGGGGGATTTTCTGGCCTGAAGCCCCGCGGCCAGGATGGCCTCGTCAGAGATTTCGCTGCTGTGAACCCCCCTCAATCCCCCCTTATCAAGGGGGGAAACAAACTGATAGGTGGCAAGCTTTGACTCTCTTGACTCGCCGCCAACTTTGCCCCCGCTGTCGGGCCTGGACGAGAAGCTTTCAACCAGCGCGATCTCCCCCGCGTGCCGTTGGACCAGCCGACACCGGAGGCCGAGTGCCATGGAACACGGAAGCACCCTCGCCCAGGGACATCATACCTTTTCTGGATACATTTTCGGCTTACGACCGGTCGGGCTCGGGCGCCAATTCAGAGTCGCCGATGAAGGTAACGACCTCTCAGGAATGGGCCTGGGCGCTTGGTGGCTCCGGGCATGGGCCTGTGTAGCCGATTTTTTGTTCTCCATTCGAGAACAATACCGCTTCAAGAGAGATATTATTCTCTTTAGAAGAACGAAAAATGGCCATTTTCAACCGAGGCCCGGAAGGCTGAGCCGTAGGCTGAAGATGGGTTAACACCCATTCTACCCGGCTCGCCCTTCCATCCTCCGTAGAAACCCATCAAAACCCATCAAAACCCATCGCAAACCCAAGCCAGCCAAAGGCCAACATCGACATCCCCATCCACCGTTTCCGACCAGGCCAAATTCGCATAACTACGCCTGCAAGGGGTAAATCATACCGACAATTGATATCACCCCCACGAGCTCATAGGAGTTGGTATCGGTTCTCGACAGATGTGGCTGGCTTTGCCCTCTCCCCTTTGATCCGGCGTACAATCCGACGCGAGGGTTAGCGGCTCTCCCAGGCCCCGGAGCCCTCACCCTTGAGGATCAGGTCGGAATGAGTATGAGAATCTCCACTACCAGCTCCTTGGACTATTCCCTGCTTCGCCACTTGGCGGATGGTGAGATCCATTCCGGAGAGCGGCTGGCCGAGCCTTTGGGTCTGACCCGCGCCGGGATCTGGAAGCGTCTGAAGGACTTGGCCGGACGCTTCGATCTCCAGATCGAAGCGCTCCCCGCGCGGGGCTATCGCTTGCGGCACTCACTGGAACTGCTGGAACCGGAGCGCCTTCTGCGGGCCATGTCGCCGGCCACCCTCGCCTCCCTGTCGGAACTCCATCTCCTGCTCCAGGTAGATTCGACCAATACCTGGCTGGGCACCCAGGGATATGCCGCCGATACCTCGGGGGTGGTGTGTCTGGCCGAACATCAGACCGCTGGTCGCGGTCGTCTGGGCCGACACTGGATCTCGCCCTTCGGGGCCAATGTCTACCTCTCGATCCTCTGGCACTACGATCTCCCCCCCGTGGCCTTGAGTGGACTCAGCCTGGCCCTCGGCCTGGCGGTGGTACAGAGTCTGGAATCCCTGGGTGTGCCTGGTGTGGGCCTGAAGTGGCCGAACGATCTCCTGTGGCAGAGCCGCAAGATCGCCGGTCTGCTGTTGGAAGTGAAAGGTGAATTTGCCGGTCCCAGCCGCATCATCGCCGGGCTGGGGGTGAATACCCGTATCGATGCCGCCCATGGAGAGGCGATCGAGCAGGCCTGGGTGGATCTCGAGCACATCCCCGGTGGTGCTGGGATAGCGCGAAATCAACTGGTCGGGTGCTTGATCGAGGCCCTGGTGACGGAGTTTCAGCGCTTCGCCCGGGAAGGATTCGCGCCTCTGGTCGAAGTCTGGCGTAGCCATGACGCCTATCTGGGTCAGCGGGTCCAACTCAGCCGCGGCGAACACCTGGTCGAGGGGATCGAGCATGGGGTCAATGAGTCCGGGGCGCTCCTGCTCGAATGCGGGGGCGAGCGACGGAGCTTTGTCGGCGGTGAACTCAGTTTGAGGAAATGTCCTTGACCCCGTTACCGGCTCTCTTGGTCGATATCGGCAACAGCCGCGTCAAGTGGTCGATGTTGTCCAGCTCGGGGCGCTCGCCCACCCAATCGACACGGCACCGCGGCGAAGACCACCAAACCCTGTTTCAGAGGTCATGGGGAGAGCTGGAACGACCAAGCGCTCTCTATGTGGCCAATGTCGGCGGTGGAACCCTGATGGCGGCCCTGAGGGCCTGGACCGGGCGACACTGGGGATTGGAACCGATCCGCTTGCTGGCCCAGCGTCATTGTCTCGGCGTCACCAATGCCTATGCCGATCCCGAACGCCTCGGCGTCGACCGCTGGCTGGCCCTGGTTGCCGCCCATCGCGCCTATCCCGGACCGCTCTGCCTCCTGGATAGCGGCTCCGCGATCACCATCGACGGGCTCGCTGCCGACGGCCAGCATCTGGGCGGCCTCATCCTGCCGGGCCTGCGCCTGATGCGAGAGGCCCTGTTGCAAGGAACCAGCCTGGAACGGACCGAGGCCGCGTCCATCCATACCCTCCTGGCACGGGATACGGCCACAGCGATCGCCGCCGCGGCTCCTCAAGCCTGTGTCGCCCTGGTCGAGCGGGTATGTCATGATATCGAAGGTTCTTGCGGGAGCCGCCCTCGGCTGGTCGTTACCGGCGGGGATGCCCCGCTCCTGCTGCCCCTGTGGTCCCTGCCGGTGCATCAGGAGCCGGATCTCGTGATGCAGGGGTTAATGCTGGTTGTAATGGAATCATGATGACGAGATGGATGTTTTTTCTGCTCCTGGGGCTCAATCTGGCCATCTTTTTCTGGCCCCAGTCGAGCCGGTCGCCGGGTGAACCCGCTCTTTCCGGAACCAATCCCATCCCCAGTCTGAAACTGACATCAGAGCTGGTGATTCCCATGGTCAAGCCGGTCAAACAAGGGGATGGGCCGCCTCGCCATCCTCAAAGGGAGCCGGACCTCGCAGCCACGTCGATTCCCAACCCGATCGCCGAAGTCGATAGCCGCCGCCACGAAGAGCAATCCTCAGCCGCTGAAACCGCTTCTCCTCAAGCCATTACCCCGCCCAAGGAGGTCGTCGATCAGCCGCCAGCCCCGGCGACCCTTGAGGTATCCCATGTCGAAGCTCCCTCTTCAGCGACGGCCAGGGTTCAGGAAGCCGAGCCACCCTTGACGCCTCCCCAAGCCGTCGCCGAGATTGTCCCGCCCCTCTGTCTCAGCCTGGGTCCTTTCAGCAACCGTCCCAGCCTCGGCGATCTAGGGAAGGAGCTTGGCGACCTGGGTGGAAAGATAGCCATCCGCCAAGTCAGCAATAAGGTGGAAACCGGTTATTGGGTGATCATTCCACCGCGACCCTCCGTCCCGTCCGCCAATGAAATGGTGGAGAAACTGAGAGCCGCTGGAATTTCGGACGTCATGCGCTTCCCTAAGGGAGAGCTGGCCAATGCGATTTCGGTTGGCGTCTTCTCCGCCAAAACACAGGCGGAACAACACCGCAAGAATCTGGCCGCCAAAGGGTTTCAGGTCGAAATCCTGCCCCGCTTCGCCGACAAACCCCAGTTTTGGATCGATGCCGTTCTTTCCGGCGGGCGACAGGCTCAGAACGATTGGCGTCGCACCCTCACCCACAGATTCCCCAGCAAAGGCTTGAGCGCTCTGTCCTGTGAGGAGAATTTGTCTCAATGACAAGGCTTGTCTAAAATCCTCCTGGTTTTCCATCCCGCCTTATTGCTGGCGTAGCTCAGTAGGTAGAGCAGCTGATTTGTAATCAGCAGGTCGAGGGTTCGAATCCGTCCGCCAGCTCCAGAAAAACAATAAGTTAGGGCGCTTCTTGTCGGCGCTTTAGTCTCTGCTATTTCATGTAGAGGCACCTGGGCATCACCTCTGATGTCCCTACCCCACCCCTCCTACCCAAACGACACGCCCCAAGACGGTCGCCGAGTCCAACCGCCGGATGCGGAAGATCGCATGTCCGGTGGTGTGGGAGGGGTGACGGGCGCAATCCCGTCACCTCGACCCGATCCCTGCTTAGTAGGTTGGGTTGACACCGTCAACCCAACATTCCAAACAGCACCGGCGATGGGTAGTGTCCCAGGAAGTGGTGTAAGAAACTGAGTAGTTTGGTTCCCCTCGGGTGCCCCGCATGCGGGGCACCCGAGGGGCGCGATTGGGAGGTCATCGAAAACTCCGGTAAGGTATGGGTTACAA
>JBPOHE010000041.1:0-19053 GCA_052035915.1 Pseudomonadota bacterium | reverse complement strand
AAGCCCGAGCACGTCATCAATTATTTCTTTTTCGTCGCCGAGGAGATACGGCGGCTGATGGCGAGGCTTGGTTTCCGTCGCTTCAATGACATGATCGGCCAACGCGACCGACTCGATATGCGCCGGGCCATCGACCACTGGAAGGCCAAGGGGTTGGATTTTTCCCGTCTGCTCTGTAAACCCCAAATGGGTCCGGAGGTGGCCATCTATAATTGCGAGCCCCAGGACCATGGATTGGAGCGGGCTCTTGATCATAAGCTGATCCAGCTGGCGCAACCGGCGCTCGTGGGCGGCGAAGCGGTGCAGATCGATATCCAGGCCAAAAACTATCATCGAACCGTCGGCGCCATGCTGTCCGGGCGGGTGGCCGAACGCTACGGTCATGCCGGTTTGCCGGACGACACCATCTATATCAAGGCGAAGGGAACCGGTGGTCAATCCTGGGGTGCCTGGCTTGCCCACGGAGTCACCATCGAACTCGAGGGGGAGGCCAACGACTATGTCGGTAAAGGGCTCTCGGGTGGCCGTCTGGTAATCTATCCTCCCCGGGATTCGGGGATGGAGCGGGCGGAAGAGAATATTATCGTCGGCAATACCGTCCTCTATGGCGCTATCTCGGGTGAATGCTATTTCCGCGGCGTCGGCGGCGAGCGATTCTGTGTCCGCAACTCCGGGGCGATCGCCGTCGTCGAGGGGGTGGGGGATCATGGCTGCGAGTACATGACGGGCGGCGTCATGGTCTGTCTCGGCCCGACTGGGCGCAATTTCGCCGCTGGCATGTCCGGAGGGATTGCCTATGTCCTTGACGAGGATGGCACCTTCGAGCGGCGATGCAATCTGGCCATGGTCGAACTGCAACCCATCACCATGGAAGACGAGGCCTTGGAGGCGTTGGATCACCAGGGCGGCGATATGCAAGCCCATGGTCTCGTGGATGTCAGCCACGACATGACCAGATTTGATGCCCTCCGCCTGCAGCAACTCATCCATAAGCACCTGCATTACACCAATAGCCCGGTGGCTCGGTGGATCCTCGATCATTGGGAGCGATACCTACCCAAGTTCGTCAAGATCATGCCGGTGGACTACCGCCGTGCCTTGCAGGAAATACAGGCCCAACAGGCCGCCAGCTCGAACTCGGTCGGGGGTAAATGATCATGGGCAAGCCTACGGGATTCATGGAGTATCAACGCCGGGATCGCTGTTACGCCCCGGTGGCGGATCGCCTGGGCCATTACGATGAGTTTGTCGTTCCCCTATCGGATGAGGAGCTGCGCACCCAAGGCGCGCGCTGCATGGATTGCGGTATTCCTTATTGCCACAGCGGCTGTCCGGTCAACAACATCATTCCGGATTGGAATGACTTGGTGTATCGGGGGGATTGGCGACAAGCCCTGGATGTATTGCACAGCACCAATAACTTTCCCGAGTTCACCGGGCGCATCTGTCCAGCCCCTTGCGAGGCCGCCTGTACCCTGAACATCAATGACGTCCCGGTCACCATCAAGACCATCGAATGCGCCATCGTGGATAATGGCTGGAAACAGGGCTGGATCCAGCCCCAACCGCCACCGCATCGCAGTGGTCGTCGCGTCGCTGTTGTTGGCAGCGGTCCCGCAGGCCTGGCTTGTGCCCAGCAATTGGCTCGCGCCGGACATGAGGTGAGTCTGTTCGAGAGGCAGGACCGCCTGGGAGGCTTGCTGAGATACGGCATCCCGGATTTCAAGCTGAGCAAGACCCTGATCGATCGGCGCCTCGCGCAGATGCGGGCCGAGGGCGTGGAGTTTCATGTCAACACCCATGTCGGCGTTGATATCCCCACCAAAAAGCTGCTCGACGAGTTCGATGCCCTGGTATTGGCGGGAGGTTCGGAACAACCCCGGGATCTTCAGGTTCCCGGTCGCGAGCTGGATGGGATCTATTTCGCCATGGACTTTTTACGCGCCAACAATAAATGGGTGCAAGGAGTGCCAGGTGCGGAAGCCCAGTGGATCAGCGCCGAAGGCAAGCATGTCATCGTCATCGGTGGGGGCGATACGGGCTCCGACTGCATCGGCACCTCCAACCGTCATGGGGCGGCATCGGTCACCCAATTGGAAATACTTCCCAAGCCACCAGAAAAGGAAAACAAGGCGCTCACCTGGCCTTACTGGCCCAACAAGATGCGCACCTCCAGTTCGCAGGAGGAAGGCTGCGAGCGTCTTTGGTCCGTTGCGACCAAGGCTTTCATCGGCGATGCTTCGGGCCGGGTGAAGGCGATCCGTGGCATCAAGGTCGCCTGGGATAAGGACGAGAACGGACGTTGGAAAATGAGCGAGGTACCCCAATCGGAATTCGAGCTGACGGCAGACTTGGTGACCCTGGCCATGGGGTTCGTCCATCCGGTGCATCAAGGCATGTTGCGCGAACTCGATGTAGCCCTGGACGCTGCCGGGAACGTGCGTGGCCAGACGGAGGGACGGGATGCCTATCGGACCTCCATCCCCGGCGTGTTCAGCGCCGGCGATATGAGAAGGGGGCAATCCCTGGTCGTCTGGGCTATCCGGGAAGGGCGGCAATGCGCCAGGGCGGTGGATGAATACCTTATGGGGCACTCGGATCTCCCCAGATAAGGCGATTGCCGGAATAAGAAATACCAGAATGCGCCGGCGGTTCGTTCGCCTTCCAGGCGCGCCAGCCGGCGCCGAGCGAGCTCGGTAACGGCTGGCGTAACGCCGAAGGCGGACGAACAGGCCAGCAGGCTGGTATTTCTTTTGACAGAAATCGCCTAAGCTCGGCAACACAAGGACAATAACTCCAGGCCGGGGAAACACAGCCGGATCAATGCTTCCACACCGAGGGGATACTGATGGCGGAGCTGCAGAACGATCGACTATTGCGTGCCTTGTTGCGTCAGCCGGTGGATGTTACACCGGTGTGGATGATGCGCCAGGCCGGGCGCTACCTGCCGGAATACCGGGCCACGCGCCAGCAGGCAGGCAGTTTCCTCCAACTCTGCCAAACCCCCGAGTTGGCCTGTGAGGTCAGCCTCCAACCCCTGCGGCGATATCCTCTGGATGCGGCGATCCTGTTCTCGGATATCCTGACCCTGCCGGATGCCATGGGCCTGGGGCTGTACTTTAGTGAAGGGGAGGGCCCGGGTTTTGAGCGGCCCATCCGCCATGAAAAGGATGTCGAGGCCCTCAGGGTGCCGGACCCGGAACAAGAGCTGAAATATGTCATGGATACCGTCCGCCTGCTGCGCCAGGAACTCGATGGGCGGGTGCCCTTGATCGGGTTCGCCGGCAGCCCTTGGACCCTGGCGACCTATATGGTGGAGGGCGGTAGCAGTCGGACCTTCCCTTTGATCAAGGAGATGCTCTATAACCGTCCGGATCTGATGCATCAGCTATTGCGCAAGGTCGCCCAGGCGGCGATTCAGTATCTCAATGCCCAGGTGGCGGCCGGCGCCCAGGCCTTGATGATCTTCGATACCTGGGGCGGGGTCTTGCCGGCCAAGGAGTATTACACCTTTTCCCTCGGCTATATGTCCCAGGTGATCAAATATCTGGTGCGGAACAAGGAAGGCCGGAGGGTGCCGGTGATCCTCTTCACCAAGGGGGGCGCGGCCTGGTTGGAGGCTATCGCCGATAGCGGATGCGAAGGCATAGGTCTGGACTGGACCCTGGATATGGGAGAGGCCCGGCGGCGCGTGGGTCGCTTGGTGTCGCTGCAAGGCAATATGGATCCGGTTTTGCTGCGGAGTTCTCCGGATCGTATCCGTAGCGCCGTGGCCTCGATCTTGGAGTCCTACGGCCAGGGTGACGGTCATATCTTCAATCTCGGTCATGGGGTACAGCCGGATGTAAATCCGGAGCATGTCGGAGTCATGGTCGAGAGCGTGCATGAATTGAGCGCCCAATATCATCGCGAGGGTTGAATCGGCCTCCCATGGAGGTGTAAGGCGATTTCCGGCAATCGCCTAAGCCTCTACCATGAGCCGAACCGCCATCAGGCTGTTGACCCTGGATCTGGATGATACCCTCTGGCCATGCGCCCCCATCGTTCAGGCGGCTGAAGACGAGCTCTACCTCTGGCTTGGGGAGGTGGCCCCTGAATTTGTCGCCGCGCAGAGCCAGGAAAGCCTGCGGGACCATCGCTTGGCGATAAAGGCGGCTCATCCGGATATCGCCCATGACATCACGGCCGTCCGCCTGCGCTCGCTCCAAGTCTTGCTGGCGGCATCGGGTTACCCGCCGGCCTTGGCGGAACGGGGGCTGGAGATCTTCCTTCGAGCCCGCCATCGGGTTGAACCTTATCCCGAAGTTGAGGAGATACTGATCAAGCTGGCCCGGGACTTCACTCTGGTCAGCCTGACCAACGGCAATGCCGATATTCGTAAGACCCCCCTTGGCGGCCATGTCGGCTTGGCCCTCTCCGCGGCCGAGGTGGGGGCGGCCAAACCGAGCCCGGAACTCTTCCTGCGTGCCCTGGCCTGGGCCGGCGTGAGGGTCGACCAGGCCATGCATGTCGGCGATGACCCCTATCTGGATGTGGAGGCCGCCCGGCGTATCGGCATGCGGACGGCCTGGGTGAATCGACAGGGGAGCCGGTGGCCCGAGGGGCTCGCTTTACCGGATATTTGTGTCCATGACTTGATCGAATTGCAGGCCTGGTTGACCGGGGCTGATGAAAAGCCACGGCACCTGCGCCGCTCAACACGCTGGTAGTAAGCGGATTTTCTGACTCCAGCGGGGTTCATTCGAGTTGGACGACTATCTGTGGCGGCTCCAGCAGATGACGCTTGACGGCGCAGAGGTCGATCGCCCGTAACAAACCGGCACGATATTTGTCTGGGAAATCCGCAGGCAAGGCGATCCGCAGGACCAGACTGGAATAGCGCTTTTGCGGTTCGTCGAACTCGCAGTCCATGACCATTCTCAGTCCGTCCGTCGACACTTCCCGGGTCTGGCAGAAGCTCAGGGCATAGACCCCGGCGCAGGTGGCGAGGGAGGCCAGAAAGAGGTCGAAGGGTTCCGGGGCCGAGGCTTCTCCGCCTCGGCTGAGGGATTGATCCGTCTGTAGGGTGAAGGGGCCGATCCGGGCATCGACCCGTTTCCCACCGGGAAAATCCAGGTGAACGCTGAAACAGCTCATAGGAGCGACAACGACCTCGGTGTTCTAGGGTCAGGAGAGCGGTCATGATAGGCTGGGTAGCCACCTGGGTAAATGTGATAAGCCGAATCTATTGAGGATGGGCCATATGGCGGCAAATTGGGCGCTCCGACTGCGCGGTATCCGCTACAGCTATCGGGAAACAGCCCGTAACGATCAGGTGCTCAAGGGTATCGACCTGGAGATGAGACGCGGGGAATGCGTGGCCCTGCTCGGCCCCAGTGGCTCGGGAAAGACCACTCTGCTGAACCTGATTGCTGGTATCGACCGCCCGGACCAAGGTGAAATCCATGTCGCCGGGCAGCGGGTGGACTTGTTGCAGGAGCCGGATACCACGCTCTTCCGGCGGCGCCATATCGGTTTTATCTACCAGTTCTTCAACCTCATCCCGACCTTGCGCGTGGGTGAAAACGTCTGCCTGTCCATGGAACTCAACGGCGTATCGGCCGCCAAGGCCAGGGAGCGGAGTCGGCATCTGTTGTCCCTCATGGGATTGGGTGACCGCCTGGAGGCCTTTCCGGATCAGCTCTCGGGGGGGGAGCAACAACGGGTGGCCATCGCCCGCGCCCTGGCCCACCAACCCGCCCTGGTGTTGGCGGACGAGCCTACCGGAAACCTCGACGCCTCCACGGGGCACCAGGTTCTCAAGCTGCTCACCGAACTGCGGCACCAAGGCGATCAAAGCTTGCTCCTGGTTACCCATAATCTCCAGGTGGCCCGTAGCGCCGATCGCCTCCTCACCCTGCGCGATGGTCTGGTAGAAGCGGCGGATGACATGACGGCATGGTAACCTGCCTGCTGCGCGCCAATCTGGTCTTTCTGCGGCGACGGCCCTGGCAGACCTGGCTCAACCTGCTCGGCATCCTGCTCGGGGTGGCGGTGGTGGTCGCCGTCGACCTCGCCAACCAAAGCGCCCGCAAGGGATTCCAGCTCTCCATGGAACAGGTGACGGGTCGTACCACCCATCAGTTGTTAAGCGTGGCCGCCGATATCCCCGAAGCCTTCTATGTCGACTTGGTGAAACGGCGCCATCTGCGCGCCACACCCATAGTCGAGGGCCAAGTCGGGATCCAGGGACAGAGATTCAGCCTCGTGGGGGTCGATTTTCTGACCGAGGGTCCCTTTCGCAGCTTCTCCGGCCAGCTCTCCAACCAATTGCTGCGCCCTTTGCTGGTGGAACCCGGCAGTTTGCTCATGACGCCGGCAGACGCCCGCCGACTTGGTCTCGAAGTCGACATGGGACTCGATCTCCATACCCGACAGGGTATCCACCGGGGTCGGCTTGTCGGTCTGCTGGACTCAGCCGCGGCGACGGCGATGGAGGGATGGCTGCTGACCGACATCGCCACGGCCCAGGAATACCTGGGCAAGATCGGTCGCCTGGGGCGTATCGATCTCATCCTGGATCCCGGCGAAACGACCGCCCTAGTCCAATCCCTACCACCGGGTTTGCGGCTGGTTGAACCCGAGATCCGCTCCGCGGCCACCGCCCAGCTCAGCCAGGCCTTCCATACCAATCTCAGTGCCCTGAGCCTGCTGGCGCTTCTGGTCGGCGCCCTGCTGGTCTACAACACCATGACCTTCTCGGTACTACAGCGTCGTCCTTTGCTCGCCAACCTGCGCGTACTCGGGGTGACCCGGGGACAGTTGTTCCGCCTCATTCTGGTGGAGGCCTTCCTCTTCGGCCTTCTGGGTTCCGCCCTGGGCCTTCTGCTCGGGATGGTTATCGCGCAGGGATTAGTGCACCTGGTCACCCGCACCATCAACGATCTCTATTACGTGCTCCATGTCCGGGAATTGATCCTCAGCCCGGCGGTGTTGATGAAGGGTTTGGTCGTCGGGATCCTCACCACTCTTGCCGCGGCCCTGGGACCCGCTCTGGAAGCCGCCGGTTCGCGGCCGCAAATGGCCTTGAGACGATCGGTTCTGGAGATCCGCAGCCACCGCATCGCGCCCTGGCTGGCTATGGGCGGACTCTTGCTGGGTCTGCTGGGTTGGCTGATGGCACGATGGCCGGGGCAATCGCTGGAAATGGGGTTTGCCGCCCTTTTTGTTCTCATTCTTGGTTATAGTCTGGTCATTCCCTATGCTATTGTTCTCATAAATGGAACAATGATCCCGGTGTTGGCGAGGTTCTGGCCCAGTATGGGTCGTCTCGCCGGCCGGGGGCTCAGCTCGGGTCTCAGCCGGACCGGGCTGGCCATCTCGGCCCTGAGCGTCGCCGTCTCGGCCACTGTCGGCATGGGGGTGATGGTGGCCAGTTTCCGGGCCACGCTCGAGGACTGGCTGGGCTATACCCTCAAGGCCGATATCTATGTCTCCGCCCCCTATACCGTCTCCCGTCGAGCCGACGGCCTGTTGCCCGAGGGGGTGATGGAAGCCCTGCGGGCCCGGCCCGAAGTGGCGGAACTCAGCTCGGGACGCCGCTTGGAGATCGACACCTCCCGCGGCCCCCAGGAACTGCTGGCCCTGAGCATGGCGGAACAGAGTCATCGGGGCTTCCGTTTTCGCGGCGAAACCCTTGAACGTCTCTGGGATCGCTTTCGTGCCGGGGAACTCCTCCTGGTTTCCGAACCCTTTGCCCACAACCAGGGCCTGGGCCCTGGAGATCATCTGGAAGTATTCACTCCCATGGGGAACAAGGCTTTTCTTATCGGTGGTGTGTTTTATGACTATGGCTCCAGCCGCGGGCTGCTGGCCCTCGATCGGGGACACTATGCCCGGCTGTGGAATGACCCCGCCATCGCCACCCTGGGCGTCTATCTCCGTCCGGGGAGCGACCTCGGTCAGGCGCTCATCGACATCCGCCGGGTAACCGAAGCGCTCGATGAGGGCATCATGGTGCGGGACAACCGCAGCCTCCGGGAACAATCCATGCAGATCTTCGAGCGCACCTTCACCATCACCCAGGTACTACGCCTGCTCGCCATCGGCGTTGCCTTCGTCGGCATACTCAGCGCCTGGATGGCCCTGTTTCTGGAAAAGGCCAGGGAGCATGCCTTGTTGCGGGCGATCGGGGTGACGCCGGGCCAGCTGCTCGGCCTGGTGTTGATCCAGACCGGGCTGATGGGGCTCATGGCCGGACTCTTTGCCCTTCCCATCGGTCTCTTGATGGCGCAGGTGTTGATCGAGGTCATCAACCTACGCTCCTTTGGTTGGACACTCGCCCCACTGGTGCCGGCTGGGGTGTTGATCGAGGCGGTGTGGCTGGCCCTGTCGGCGGCCCTTTTGGCGGGCCTCTATCCGGCCCGGCGCATCTCCCGCATCCCGGCCGCCGCGGCCTTGCGGGAGGAATGAGTCCCGTGCTCCCCAGACTGGTGCTGTTATCCTTGCTGTTTCTGTCGGGTTGCGAGCCCAAGCCACCCCCTTCCCAGCTTCAAGTCCGTTCCATCCTTGGCGGCCAGGCGGATGAGGGCTTTGCCCGCGCCTTGGCCCCCCGCCCCTTTCAATTTCCCGAGGATCACGCCGCCCATCCGGAATTCCGCAGTGAATGGTGGTACGTCACCGGTCATCTCATGACCACCGAAGGCCGTCGTTTCGGCTTTCAAGTCACCTTTTTCCGCTTTGCCCTGAGCCCGGAGCCGCCCCAGCGGGCCTCGGCCTGGGCTAGCCAGCAGATTTGGATGGGGCATGCCGCCCTGACGGATGTGGCCTCGGGCCGGCATCAGGGGGTCGAACGTTTTGCCCGGGGCGCGCTGGATCTGGCCGGAACCAGCCTTCACCCCTTCAAGGTCTGGCTCGGCGATTGGCAACTGGGTGGCGGAGACGCGCCGCCCTGGGAACTGCAACTGATCACCCCGGAGTTCGGCTTCGATTTTCGTCTCGATACGGACAAAGCCGTCGTGCTCCAGGGCGATCAGGGTTTGAGCCGCAAAAGCGCCGAGCCCGGCAATGCCTCCTATTACTACTCCCTGACCCGCCTCGAGACCCAGGGGGAGATCCTGCTGGAAGGCGTGAGACACCAGGTTCGGGGTCTGGCCTGGTTGGATCGGGAATGGAGCACCAGCGCCCTGGGCGCCGATCAGGTCGGTTGGGATTGGTTCTCGCTCCAATTCGCTGATGGGCGCGACCTCATGTATTACCAATTGCGGGATAGCGCGGGGCATCCGGATCCCCACTCCGGCGGCAGCCTGACCGACCCTCGGGGTCAGGTCCGGCGGCTCGCCCGCGAGGATGTTGAGCTGCGCCCGCTCAAGTGGTGGCTGAGTCCCGAAGGTCGCCGTTATCCCATCGAATGGGAGATGGAGTTACGCCCGGGCGGGGAAGGCTTCAAGGTGCGGGCGGTAGTGGCGGATCAGGAGATGGATCTGAGTGTGCGCTATTGGGAAGGCGCGGTGGATATCCTCGATGCTCATACCGGCCAGCCCTTGGGGCGGGGCTATCTCGAGTTGGCCGGCTATTGATCGGCGGCGTTCCTTCACAGATGCAGCAAGGTTGGTGCCAGCCAGCCCAGAAGGCCCAAGAGGGTGCCGACCAGACCCAGACCAGCGGCCGCCCAGGCGAGCGCCATGGCCCCGGTCACTATGGCGGCCGACGCCAGCACTATAGCCAACTGCAAAGCGGCGGCGCTGTACTCGAACACATGGTAGGCCGCCAAGGCCTGATCGCGTTTTTCCTCGGCCGCTTTGGCCTTTTGCGCCAGTTCCTTGCGTCCTTCTCCGGTCTCGGGTTCTGAATCGTAACGGGCGGCGGCAGCCTGCCACTTCTGGATCTGATTCTCGACCAGGGACGCCTGTTCCGCCCCGCTTTGGGGCGGAGCGATCGCCCAGGCCTCGGCCTGAGTCCGCACCAGGGTCATGCGAATGGTCTTGGCCTGAAAGAAGCTCCAAAGGTTGGCGGCCTCGATGTTGGCGATGATGGAGGTGTTCTGGGCGCTTTTCCCACCCATCTCGAAGATCGCCAACAGGGCGGCGAGCAGGCTGATGAGGATGGCGATGCGCTTGGCATTGGGCGGCCGTCCGCCATGTCCATGCTCATGGCCGTGGCCGTGGCCGGCCTCGTGAATCTTTTCATGGGTTTCCAGGATTTCCATTTATTTCTCCGTCAGGTACCGAGGGATCGGTTATCGCAAGATTCTACAAGATAGCAATTCTTATTAGGTTATCCCTAATCGGCAGCGAAGAGGGTGGCGCCTCAACTCCTTTGGTGTGTGGCCGCCGGTCCTGGATTCAAGGAAGGAGGTTGTAGGCCCGCGCTGACCTGGGCACGAGCGCCAGCAATCCCCGGATCCAGTCCGAGGAGGCGCCCACACCCCGCGTGGCTTTCGGGCCTGGGCTGGTACCGCCGATTTTCTGTTCTCCATCCGAGAACAATTCCGCTGATAAAGAGGTATTGTTCTCGAAAAAAGAACGATAAATGGCCGTTTTTCGTCAATGCCCGGAAGGCTGACCGAGGATGCTTTCCTCTCCTGGTCGAATCAATAAGCAGACAACCGGCTAACCTTTGGGCGTCAGGCCAAGATAGGCGATGAGGGAGCCGGCCAGGATTCCGCCCAGGGTTCCGCCCGCCACCCCATGGGGGATCAGCGTCCCGGCGGTTTCGATGGCCTGCATGACGGTGGGATCGACGGTGCCGGTGACGGTGCCGCCGACCGCCCAGACGGTGACGCCGATCACTCCCGCCAGGCTCCCACCCAAAATCGCGCCGCGCACGGGATAGGGGATGTGGCCGCCGACAATCCGCTCCATCCGTTCCACCGAGGCGACATAGATATAGCCGGTAACGGCCACCAGGATCCCGGCGGTCAACCAGATCGGCACCGGCCAGTGCAGCCAGAGGGTGAATGGCCAGGTAAGGGAGGCGGCGATGAGTCCTCCCAGCATCCCCGAGAGGGCCTTGGCCAGCGAGCCGCGGATAAGAAACCGATCCAGGGCGCCAAAACCGGCCCCTAGCACGGTGCCCGCCACCCCGGCGACGATAAACACCTCAAGGGGGTGGACATTTGATTCAGCAATGGCCACTAGATAACCGAAGGTGGCGAGCACGCCGGCGATGGTGCCCATGAAGGCCACCTGCATGGCTCCATAGAACGCGGCCCCCAAGCCACCGGCCAGCAGCCCGGCCAGCGGCATGGCGATATTCTGGTACCCGATGAAAATGAGTATTTCCAAGAAAATCAGAAATAACGCGGAGTAGATGGCGCCCACCATCCCCCAGATCACCCCGAACATCATGATTTCGCTCGCCTGGGGCTTCTGCTCTGCATGCTTCTCGCTCATCATCTTTCTCCACAACGCCAACCGATCTCACCGAACCAGAAACAGCCTGTGTTTGATCGCAAACCGGCTCAGAATCAAAACTGCTTGCGCATGCCTTATGCCGGATCCGGCGACCAGCCGAAACCAACGCAACACGAATATATTAGGAAATCAGGCCTTAATTATATAACCCAGGTTGATATATTGGCGGACGAATTCCATCAGTTTGCCGCCTTTGGCGATGGGACGTTCGAGGCCGAGCCTATCCTTATTGAGAAGCTGGTGTGTCGGCGCTTGGCGCGATGATGGCCAAAAGCGATCCTGTTAACGAGCGGGATGGGAGATGATATTCCTACCCCTTTTCTGGGCTATTGACGAATAACACCTAGAATGATAATTATTCCTAACAGATGCACCCAAGCTTGTCGGCCGGATAAGGGGCATCAAGTGACCTATCCACCTATCACCTCCAAGGAGATCCAAAATATGAATAAGAACTCGATCAGCAAGCCAGTAGCGGCCGCCATCGGTGCTGTCATGGTCGGTGGCCTGACCATGGCCAACCTGGCTGTCGCTTCCGACAATCCCTTCGGCCTTCAGCCGCTGGACAGCGGCTACATGAGATTGGCCGCCGAAGGCAAGTGTGGCGGCGAGAAGAAGGAAGCCGAAGGCAAGTGCGGCGGCGAGAAGAAAGAAGCTGCCGCCAAGTGCGGCGGCGAGAAGAAAGAGGCCGCCGGCAAGTGCGGTGGTGAGAAGAAAGAGGCCGCTGGCAAGTGTGGCGGCGAGAAGAAAGAAGCCGGCAAGTGCGGCGGCGCCAAGTAGTAGATTTGTTTCCGGCGCCATGAGACGAAGTTTTGTTTGTGCCGTCTCTGGCGCCGGCCTCGGCTTGCGGCATGAGTTTGTGCGTGATGCGGCCGAGGGTTCTTTACCCGGAGTGGATTTCCTGGAGATAGCGCCGGAGAATTGGATGCGTATCGGCGGCGCTCTGGGAAAAAGCTTCCGCTCCATCAGCGAACGCTATCCCCTCGTCTGTCATGGCCTCTCCCTCTCCATCGGCGGTCCCACGCCTCTGGATCTCGGCTTCTTGCGCGAACTCAAGGGTTTTCTCGATCTTCACGGCGCCCGCGCCTATACCGAGCATCTGAGCTATTGCTCGGATCAAGGGCAGCTCTACGATTTGATGCCCATTCCCTTTACGGCGGCGGCGGCGCGCTACGTAGCCGAGCGTATTCGGGTGGTGCAGGAGATCCTCGAGCGTCCCATCGCCATCGAGAATGTCTCCTATTACGCCGCGCCAGGTCGCGAGATGGACGAGATCGACTTCATCAACGCGGTCTTGACCGAGGCGGATTGCGGCTTGCATCTGGATGTCAACAACATCTACGTCAATAGCATCAACCATGGCTATGACGCCGGCGACTTCCTCCGTCGCCTTCCCGGCGAGCGGATCTTTTACGGCCACATCGCCGGTCATCATTACGAGGCCGAGGATTTGCGCATAGACACCCATGGCGCGGCGGTGATCGACCCCGTATGGGAGCTTTTGGAACGGGCCTATCAGCGGTTCGACGTCTTTCCGACCCTGTTGGAGCGGGATTTCAACCTTCCACCCCTGGATCGGCTTCTGGTCGAAGTCAATCGCATCGCTAGCTTGCAGCAGCAGTGGGACAGCCGGAATCATGATCGCCGTGTCGCCCGGGGTTGAGCTACCGGACTTTCAGCGGCGCCAATACGAGTTCGCCCGGCGGATTCGCGATCCGCGCAGGTATCCCTGTCCGGCGGATGTCGATGCCGATCGCATGGGGGTCTATCAGGAACTTTTTTTCAACAACATCCACAGCCTCTTGTCGATCAACTTCCCGGTGCTGAGCCGCACTCTGGGGGAAGGGTCATGGTCGGCGCTGGTGCGGGATTTCTATGCCGGCCATCATTGCCGGACCCCCCATTTTCCCGAGATCGCCAAGGAATTCCTGGCCTACCTCCAAGAGGAACGGGGCGATGTCCCCGGCGATCCGCCTTTTCTGCTTGAGCTGGCCCATTATGAATGGGTGGAACTCGCCCTGGATATCAGCCAGGCCCCCCCCTCCAACCTCCCTTTCGACCCCAATGGGGATGTCTTCGCAGGCGTTCCGCTAGTGTCCGCCCTGGCCTGGAATCTGAGTTATGCCTATCCGGTCCAGCGTATCGGACCGGATTTCATCCCCGCGGCCCCCGAACCGACCCAACTGCTGGTCTATCGCGACCGCCTGGACAAGGTGCAATTCGTGGCCATCAATCCGGTCACTCATCGCCTGCTCGTCTTGTTGGAGGAGGCCACCCTCAGTGGTCGTCAGGCCGTCAGCCGCATCGCCGAAGAACTCCAACACCCACGACCCGAGCTGGTGCTGAGCGCGGGACGCGAAGTGCTGCTTGATCTGCGGGTACGCAACGTGATTCTGGGAACCCGCCGCTGAGGTCTGTTCTGCTCCGGGCATCGACTGAAAAGAGCCATTTTTTGTTCTTCATTGGAGAACGAAAAATCGGCTAACATCCCCCAGGCCCGGAAGCCCAGACAGGTGGATGATCCCGCCGTTTAGCTCGGCAAAGATGCGGAAGAAAGGCTACACTGCCATTTTCAATGGCTCTGACTCTTCTGGCTCCGATGAAAAAAGGTCGTTACGACACCATAGTCATAGGCAGCGGTCCCGGTGGCGAAGGCGCCGCCATGGCCCTCGCCAAGGCCCAGCAACACATTGCCATCATCGAGGCCCATCCCCAGGTCGGTGGTGGCTGCACCCATTGGGGGACCATCCCCAGCAAGACCCTACGCCATAACATCCAGTTGCTGGCCGATCTGCGCAGCAATCCGCTGTTTCAAAAGACAGTGGGGCAGTTGGCGGTGGATTATCCCCAGTTGTTGACCGCGACCGGGGCGGTGATCGAGCAGCAAGTAGCGACCAGGTATCGCTATTACCGTCGTAACCGGGTGGAGGTCATCCAGGGACGCGCCAAGTTTCTCGACCAACATACCATCGAGGTCTCCGGCGCCGGGATGGGGCGGGAGACCATGCAGGCCGATCACTTTGTGATTGCCACCGGGTCGCGGCCCTACCGTCCCCGGGACGTGGACTTCGACCATCCGCGGATACTGGACAGCGATACGGTGCTGCGGCTGGGTCGGACGCCGAGGTCCCTCACCATCTACGGCGCCGGGGTGATCGGCTGTGAGTACGCCTCCATCTTCAGCAATCTCGATGTCAAGGTGAATCTGGTCAATACCCGTGACCGCCTGCTTTCATTTCTGGATGACGAGATCACCGATGCCTTGAGCTACCACCTGCGCACCCAGGGTGCGGTCATCCGCCATCAGGAGGAGTACGAGAAGGTGGAATCCCTGCCGGATGGGGTGATCCTGCACTGCAAATCCGGCAAGAAATTCAAGACCGACTCTCTGCTCTGGGCCAATGGGCGTACCGGCAACACGGATGGCCTGGGGCTCGAAGAGATCGAGGTCAAGATCAATCATCGTGGCCAGATCGAGGTCAATGACCAGTATCAGACCAGCCAGCCCCATATCTATGCCGTGGGTGACGTGGTCGGCGCCCCCGGTCTGGCGAGTGCCTCCTACGATCAGGGGCGCTATGCCGGAGGGGCGATTGCTCAGGTCGGACGGGATTGGCATCTGGTCAAGGACTTTCCCACCGGGATTTACACCATGCCCGAGATCAGCTCGGTAGGGCGCACCGAGCGGGAACTCACCGCGGATAAGGTGCCTTACGAGGTGGGTCGGGCGACCTTTCGCAGCATCGCCCGCGCCCAGATCACCGGCCATACCGTGGGCATGCTCAAGCTGCTTTTCCACCGGGAGACGCTGGAGATCCTCGGCATCCATTGCTTCGGCGAGGATGCCTCGGAGATCGTCCACATCGGACAGGCCATCATGCGCCAGCCCGGGATCCAAAACAGCCTGCGCTATTTCTCCGAGACCACCTTCAACTACCCGACCATGGCGGAGGCCTATCGGGAGGCGGCCCTCAACGGACTCAACCGGGTATTTTGACTAGCGGCGCGACGCACTTCCGATAAGGAAGAAGCGGACGAAACCCCCTCTGCGTCTGTTTTCAGATCGGGGGAGCAGACTTGGTGTTTTCAAAGGAAAGGCGACCGGGTGCCCGGGTGGGCTGGAAGCTAGTTCGATGAGAGAAAGGGACTCTCGGTGCTTTGTTCCCGCGGGGGATTCTTCCACTTGACCGGCTCCTTATCCTGCATATAGCCGAGGGGCCTGGCAAAGGTGTAATGGGCCGGGTCGACCACCAGCTTCTGACCGGCTTCCTCCATGTTGCCACCTGGAATGGAGAACGGCAGAGCCAACACCCAACCCACAGCCCCGATGGCTGTGGTGACCAGGGTTATTGGGCGGACCACCAAGGCATCGGCGAACATCACGGCACCATCGGGATTGTCGTCGATGCGGAATCCCTGGTCATAGGCATTGTCATAGGAGGCGGCTCGGGTGGCCATCGGAGTCACCGCCAAGCCGAGAGTCGTGAGCAAGACTGCTGCTTGTAACATCCTGGGTGCCAGCCCCATATCTTCTCTCCACCAGATTATGAATATTCATAGGGCAGTATAGAGAGCCTTGCACCGGCTCACAACAGCCCTGATTCACACTTTGCCGTAACGCCGATCCTTGGAGGAGGCCAGGGCCCCCGACTATGTCTATCCGCTTGAATCCGGTATCAATCGAGTCTCCGGGAAGCCCGGAGGGAAAGGCTCGACCGCCCTTCTCCGGCGGTGCACCCAAGCTGAGCCGATACAGTCTGCGGCGCCTGAACCCCCTACGCTCGCCGATACATGTCATTCACGGACAGGAGGTGAGGGCCTGGAGTCTGGATGGACTGAAATGGGAATTGCAGGTCCGCGGAGAACCTCCCGACGGCCTCTGGGGAGGCAGCCGGGGCGGCGAGCGGGTGTTTTTTCGCTTTGGCCATTGGTCGCCTGGCACCGGCCTGCGACAGGTGCCCATCAACCCCATCCTGAACACCGGGGAATTGCTGCCTCGTGCCGAGCAGCTCTTGGCCGAATTGACCCTGAACTGGGATCGGCTGCCCTTTCCCGGGATCGATGTCTGGGAACTCTGGCTGTTGGGGGCGGATGCGGGCCATCCCCTGGCGCTCTTGCGGACCCAGGCCCTTGGGCCGGAACCGAATCCGGATCCCGGCGCGGAACTCCCGGGCTGGCGGGCTGGTGCCGAAGATCGGCCTGCCGCCGACCAGTCGTTGTTCCAAGAGGTGGAGACCTTGTTTCGTCGCTTGGCCGGGGACGCGCCTCGCGTGGCCTGGCTCGGACCCACGGATGTCAGACCCGAATTACCCTGGCGCCTGGATTGGCCGGAGTCGAGCGCCGCCGCGCTCATGGGAAGCTATCTTTCCCGCCAGGCCCCCCGGCTGCTGGCTTTACCGGGTATCGGCGACGAACTCCGGGCCCGGCTTGAGCGGGAGGCGCGCCACCAAGCCTTGGAGGTGGCTGCTCTGTGGCGCCTCTATCCCAAGGTGCTCGACCCCGGGTTCTTGAATGCGGCGCGGGTCGAGGCAAGAATCCGTGCTTCATCCAGTGACTGAATTCAGGAACCCGTATCAGAGTGAAATACCAGGACATTCCCGCCTATTCGTCCCGCATCCCCGGCACCCTGGGTGTGCTCTTCGTCAATCTCGGCACCCCCGTCGCCCCGACACCCCGAGAAGTGCGTCGTTATCTGGCGGAATTTCTCTTCGATCCCCGGGTGGTCGAACTGCCGCGACCGCTCTGGTGGCTGGTGTTGCATGGCGTCATTCTCCGCCTGCGTCCGCGTCGCTCGGCCAAACTCTACCAGAAGATCTGGACCGCGGCTGGCTCACCCTTGCTGGAGATTTCCAGACTCCAGGTCGCGGCCTTGCAACAGGGGTTGGATCGGGTGCGCCCCGGGCAGATCAAGGTGTGTTTGGCGATGCGCTACGGCTCGCCCTCCATCGCCGAGGGTCTGGCCGAGCTGAGGCGGGTCAATGCCCAACGGGTACTGGTGTTACCCCTCTATCCCCAGTATTCGGCCACCACCACCGCCTCCACCTTCGACGCCATCGCCCGGGTGTTGATGCGGCAACGCTGGTTGCCCGAGCTGCGCTTCATCAATCAGTATCACGATGATCCCGGCTATATCCGCGTCCTGGCGGACAGCGTGCGCGACCATTGGCGCGAGCGTGGTGAAGCGGAACGACTGCTTATGTCCTTTCACGGTATTCCCCAGGAATATGCCGATGCGGGCGACCCCTACGCGGACCAGTGTCGGAGAAGCGCTCACTTACTCGCCGAGGCGCTAGGGTTGTCGAATGAACGCTGGCAACTGGCCTTTCAGTCACGCCTGGGTCCGAAACAATGGCTCCAACCCTACACGGACCAGACCCTGCAACGCTGGGGGCAAGAGGGAAGGAGCGGACGGGTGGATGTTATCTGCCCGGGATTTCCAGCGGATTGCCTGGAGACCCTGGAAGAGATTGCCGAACAGAATCGGGAACTCTTTCTCCACGCCGGTGGACGGGACTATGGCTTCATCCCCGGGCTGAACGCCAGCCCGGGTCATATCGGTTTCCTGCTGGAGTTGGTGGAACGCCATCTCCAGGGCTGGCTGGGGCGGCCCTGAGCTGGATTCCGGCCCGCCTCGGCGTGACCTAGGCCGTGTTCACAAAATCATGCTTCATGTGCGAGACTGCGGGCTCTCATCCACAGCCAGAGGGGTTGAGTATGGATCGTTTGTATTACCTTACGGACGAGCAATTTGAGCCGATCAACCGGTTATTGCCACCCGAAGCGGGTCGCCGGGGGCGTCCGCCGACGGTCAAGAACCGCGAGGCGTTGGAAGGTGTGCTGCACATTTTACGCACGGGCACGCCGTGGCGGGATTTGCCGAACGCCTACGGCCCTTGGCACACGATCTACATGCGCTGGCAACGCTGGATCGAGCGTGGGGTCTGGGGGGAGATCCTGAAGCTGCTGCAGCGGCTCAAGGGCGTCGACCTGACCATCGTGTTTCTCGATTCCACCGTGGTGCGCGCGCATCAGCATGCGGCGGGCGCCGCTAAAAAAAAGGCGATCAGGCCATCGGCCGCTCCCGGGGCGGATTGACCACCAAAATCCATGCCGTGTGTGCTTCCGAGGCTGATGCGGTCGATATCCGCATCACGGCCGGACAGGTGGGAGACGCCCCGGTCGGCGAGGCGCTCGTCGACGCCCTCGATCCGCGCGACGGCATCCGCCACGCCGCTATGGACAAAGCCTACGACAGCAACGCCATCCGCGCCAAGCTCGACGCCAAGGGTATCACCCCGGTCATCCCACCCAAGACCAATCGCTTGGAGATCATCGTCTACGATCAGGAACGCTACAAGCAACGCAATAAAGTCGAGCGCCTTTTTAACAAACTCAAGCAGTTCCGCCGAGTCGCCACCCGCTATGAAAAACTCAAAGCCAACTTCCTGGCTTTCGTCACCGTCGCCCTCATCGTGATCATGCTCCGCTAGCAATTTTGTGAACACGGCCTAAGGTGCGCGCCTCCTACTATTTCGAAGCGGCCGTTGCTCCACGGGGCGCCTTTACCTATGACCTGACCCGGCGTACCCGCGCCAACAACAGCGCCATCCTGCGCCGGTTCGACGAGATGCTTAAGCCCGACTCCGCCGGGCTCGATGAG
>JBPOHE010000093.1:0-43780 GCA_052035915.1 Pseudomonadota bacterium | reverse complement strand
ATCGTTCTCTTACAGAGAACGATAACCGGGCTTTATTTGCCTTTGTTCTTCATAAGAGAACAAGAAATCGGCTCAAAACGCCCAGGCCCGGGAAGGCCGAAAGGAGAGAAACCAGCCATGACGGAGTCACTATCTCCCGCGGTCGACTGGCTGAATACATCTTCGTAGTCGGCCATCGATGCGGTGCCCCCGGCGAACCGAAGCGGTTTTCGGGTTCCGCTGGCTATGGAGTCAGGGTGACGACGGCCTGCCGCTTATTTCTTTTTCTTCTTCGAGGATGACTTGACCTCGTCGCCGCCCTGGACACCCAACTGACCGCCAGTACCCAAACCACCCTGCACCTCCTGGGCCCGATAGGAACGCACGGCACGCACCAGATTGTTATAGGAGTCGGTAAAGGCCGCCACGATCACCTTGCCTTCCGCGGTATTGGAGTAACCGCCGCCGACGCCGCCGAGGGCGCTGCCGAAGAGGCCGCCGACCGCCCCGAAGTCCACGTTCTTGGCGCTCCCTTCCGCCGCCGCGAGTTGCACGCCGGAACGGTTATCCACCAGAGTCAGCATGGTGCTGGCCTCCTTGAAGTTCATGCTGCCGGCGATGGCGCCAACGGCGCCGAGACGGCCGCTGAGACCGGCCAAACCGGCTCCCAGACCACCGGCATTCTGATTGCTGAAGGTGATCGAGGGGCTCATGGAGTAATCGGCGGAAACCATCTGTCCCTTGCCGAAATTGGAGCCCTTCCGCAGTTCACCGGATTCCCGCAGGGCACGCTCCTGCATCATGTTGTTCATCGCCCGGCCGCGTTCCACCACCACGAAGCAGTTCGACTGTTGCACCAACAACTTCAGTACCGGGGTGGTCGACCCCAGATGCATCTGCCCCGTCAGGATGCCGTACCAGGGGGCGTCCGTGTCTTCCACCAGCGCCAGGGTTCCGAGCGACCTGTCGCATCGCTCAAGCTGAGAATTCGCGTTCTGGCTATTGGCACCACCAGCCGAACCCGTGGCCGTGGTCTTGGCGTCCTGGGACCCCATCTGCATCTGGGCACAGCCGGAAAGAACAAGAAGAGAAGCTACGGAAAGACTCAACCGAGACAAGCGCATCATGACATCCTCACCATTGGTCGTTATTTCTACCTGCGGAGGGCAGGGATTATAGCCAGTTCATTGATTTTGGCGATACGCGACGCCGACCAGCAGCGAACCAGGCTGTCCGGGCTTCAAAATATAAGATATTTTTTCTATTTGTTATTTATCCATAATTTAATAATTATTCATGAAGCTATTCTGCCTCCACAGCCGACCAGAGTAGCGAGAGATGGCCGGGTTGACGCCATCGGGATTGGACCGAATACTGCCATCACATCCCTCGATCTCCCACCTCCGGAAGCCTGTCCCTCATGCCCGCAAGAAAGCCGATCCTCATCCTTTTTTTCCTTTCCGGGGCCACCGCCCTGCTCTATCAGGTGCTTTGGTCCCGCCTCCTCACCCTGGTCTTCGGCTCCACCACCTTCGCGGTCAGCGCCGTGCTCACGGCCTTCATGGTGGGACTCGCCCTCGGCGCCTTCCTCTTCGGCCGCTTCGCCGATCGGCTCGATCGCCCCCTGCGGCTCTACGCCTCGTTGGAGCTGGGGATCGCCCTGGCGGCCCTGGTCATCCCCGGCCTGATTGAGCACCTCTCGGCCATCTACCCGGCCCTGCACGCCGCTTCCCAGGATTCACCATGGGTCCTGCCGCTAGCGCGGCTCCTGCTCTCCCTCCTCATCCTGACCTTTCCCTGCCTGCTGATGGGTGGGACCCTGCCGGTGCTGGTCCGCGTCGCCGCCCGGGCCCCCGAGCGGTTCGGGCGGGATTTCGGGCTGCTCTACGGCATGAACACCCTGGGGGCCGTCGCCGGAGCGCTGGCCGGCGGCTTCTGGCTCATCGGCCACTTCGGGGTCTCGGCCACCAACCGTCTTGCCATCGGCATCAACTTCGCCCTGGCCCTGGCCTTCTTCCTCCTCGACCGACGCCTGGGTCGCTTGCCCTCCCCGCCGGAGGCCCCTGAGCTGGAAAGGCAAGGATCTTCCACCTCCGAAAAACTGGTGATCCTGGTGGCGGTGTTCTCCGGCTTCACCATCCTCGGGCTCGAAGTCCTCTGGACCCGCGCCCTGGTGCAGGCCTTCTGGAGCACCACCTATTCCTTTACCGCCGTGCTCGCCGCCGTGTTGCTGGCGCTCGCCTCGGGGAGCTTTCTCGCCGCCCGCTTCCCGGTATTGGCGGGACGGGATCTGGATCGGCGCCTGCTCGGCCGCCTCGCCTGGGTGGAACTCCTGTTCGCCCTCAGCCTGCTCCTGGCGCTTCCCCTCCTGGGTCAGATCGCCGGCCTCAACGATTTTTTCGCCGAGCGCCTGGGTGAGCCCTGGCTGCCGGCGGCGAAGTTCATCACCGCCATGCTCCTGCTCTATCTGCCCGCCAGCGTTGCCGGCATGCTGTTCCCGCTCTCGATCCAGGTGCTCAGCCACCAACTCCACCGCGTCGGGACCTCGCTGGGCCGGGTCTACCTCTTCAACACCCTGGCCTCGGCACTGGGCACCTTGATGGTGGGATTCGTCCTCATCCCGACCTTCGGCGTGACCCACAGCTATCTGGGGTTTCTCCTCGCCCATGGCCTCATCGCCTCCGGTCTGGGCTTCTACCAGTTCCGCCGACCGCTCTGGCTCGTTGCCACCCCGCTGCTGGCCGTCCTCGCCATTCTTGGTCTGCGGTTGGTGGATCGGCCGGATCTGTTCGGCGATCCGCTCCTCCGGGCCGAAGCGCTCCGCATGGAACTCCTGGAATACCGCGAGGCGACGGACGCCACCTTCGCCATCTATGAATCCAAGGCCAATGGCGACCGTCTGCTCTATATCAACGGCTTCGTCGCCGCCGCCAACGACTTCATGGGCCAGTACATGCCGATGATGGCCCACCTGCCGCTCCTCCTGCACGGAGACCCCAGGCGCGTCCTGGTGATCGCCTTCGGCACCGGGAGCACCGCCGGGGCGGCCAGCCTGCACCCGATCGAACGACTGGATATCGTGGATATCAGCCGGGAGCCCTTCGTCCTGGCGCCGTATTTCGCCGCCACCAACCACCATGTCCTCAAGGATCCCAGAACCCGGGCCATCGTCGAGGACGGCCGCAACTATGTGGAGGCGACCGCCGAAAGCTATGACATCATCACCAGCGAACCCATGCCGCCCAAGTTCTCCGGCATGGTGAACTTCTACACCCGGGACTACTACGAAACCGCCCGGCGCCATCTCAACCCCGGCGGCGTGCTCTGCCAGTGGCTGCCCTTCCACCTCATGTCGCTGGAGGACGCCAAGATGATCGTCCGCGCCTTTCTGGCCGTCTTTCCCGAGGCCCAACTCTGGAGTTTCCGCAAAACGGGTTTGCTGATCGGCAGCACCGGCCCGGTCCCTTTCGATGCCGAGGCCATGGCTCGGCGGATCGCCACCTCTCCCCTGCGCGAGGAGCTGGCGCGGCTCGACTATCCGAGCCTCGACAGCCTTCGCGAGCGCTTTGCCCTCGACGCCCAGGGCCTGGCCATCTTCGCCCAGGGGGCGCCAATGCTCACCGACGACACCCCCTACATGGAATTTTCCGGCGACCTGCCCAAGCATCAATTGGACCGGGAGCAGGCGGCGATCGCCGAGATCCGGCGCATCAACACCCAGAGATACGGGCCATGAAAGAGATTGCCATCCTGGTATTCGGGATCCTGGGTCTGGTGGGAATCGCCTGCGGGACGGAAGCGCCCAGGCCAACCGCTCCGCTCCCCACGGCGGAAGCCAGCCGCATGCCCCAGCCGGACCCCAACGAGTCGGTGAATCGCGGGATGTTCGAGTTCAACACCTGGTTGGTGCGGGATTGGGTGGACCCCATCGCCGGCTGGCTCGACCAGGGCCTGCCGGAACTGGT
The DNA here is from genome assembly GCA_052035915.1 of Pseudomonadota bacterium. Classification (GTDB taxonomy): domain Bacteria; phylum Pseudomonadota; class Gammaproteobacteria; order Chromatiales; family Chromatiaceae; genus JBPOHE01. The sequence goes on along the minus strand of JBPOHE010000093.1, from coordinate 39,836 downwards.
CAAACAGGGGGCGCGGAACATCTACGCCAATCTCACCGAACCCGAATTCATCCTCACCAATTCCCTGGTGGGAGAGTATGACGCCGCCTGGGTCTCGACCCAGAGGTTTCTGATCAATTCCACCCTGGGGGTGGCGGGCCTGTTCGACGCCGCCGATTGGATGGGCTACCGGCGCACCGAGACGGAGTTCACCGATTCCCTCTGCGCCGCCGGGCTCGACCCCGGCCAATTCGTCGTCCTACCCGTGGTGGGTCCGGCCAGCAGCCACAGCGCCCTGTTGTTGACCGGATTTTTTGCCGTGGAATGGTACCTGCTCGCCTACATCTCCCCGGTCGTCGCCACCGCCGATCTGGTGATCGACCTCAGCGCTTCGGCGGCTAGCCTCAGATTCGCCCGCGACCTCCCCGAAGGCGAAGCCGTCGATGCCTATGCCATCCAGCGGGAGCAATACCAGGACTATCTCCAGACCGGGTATTGCGCCCCCTATCTCGACTAGCCTGTATTTCTCGCCAGTCGTCTACCGCGGACGCCGATTGGCTCGGGGAGACGGGCCGGTTCGACGCCGGACGGATTACCGCATCCACTCCACGGCCTCGGGACAATACTCGGCCTTGTCGGTTATGCCCTTGAGGTCGTTACCCTGGAACCAGAAGAAATATTGGTTCTTGAACAGCCCACCGAACACCCCGGTGACATGGAAATTGGCGTCGACCCGCCAGCCGTAGAACTTCCCATAGATACCCACCTGGCAGCTGGTCAACTGGGGCTCCGAGGTCTTGAAGTTCTTCACCGATTGGGGGCTGATGAGATGTTTCTCGAAAAAGCCGCGGATACTGTCTTCATAGTAATAGGGCCGCGGCCCGGCGGACTCGGGGGTGCTGGTATTGACGAACGCGGGCGGTTCGTTCCCCTGGGCGAGACAGAGGGCGGAAACGCTGAGGAGGAGAACGGCCGGAAGGAGGCGATGTTGTGACATGGGGATCCTCATACAGGGGTAGATGCAAGGCGGGTTGACTCACCCGCCGAATAGCCGGGATGAAGCAAGTATAGGCGGACCCTGGCCATTCCTCCGGCCGCATGACTTTTTCTCAGGTACCCGGCGAGGCCTCCTGATCCCAGTAAGGCACCCCGGCGAAGCGTTCGACCAGAAAATCGGCGAAGGCCCGCACCCGTTGGGAGAGATGCCGGGTCTGGGGATAGACCACAGAGACCGGATAAGACGGCCAGCGATACTCGGTGAGGATGGGGACCAGCTCGCCCGCCCGGATGGCCTCATGAAGGATGAAGCCGGGTTCCCTGACCAGGCCCAGACCCGCCCGGGCGGCGGCGCAAAGGATATCGCCGTTGTTGGCCCGCAACCGGATGGGCACCTGCACCTGTCCGGCCCGACCTTGTTCATCTTCATAGCGCCAAAGGCCCGGGTTGGACTCATTGCTGTAGACCAGGCAGCCATGCCCGCTGAGTTGCTCCGGGGTCTCCGGACGGCCATGGGCGGCCAGATAGTCCGGACTGGCGCAGACCAGGTGGCGAATATTGGTGAGGGGACGGGCGATCAGGCTCGAATCGGGCAGATCGGCGATGCGGATGGCGATGTCCACGCCTTCACGCAGCAGGTCCACCTGGCGGTCATTGAGATCGAGATCGAACTCCACCTGCGGATGAAGGCGCATGAAGTCGTAGATCGCGGGTCCCAGAGGACGCAGGCCGAAGGATAGGGGCATGGCCACCCGCAGCCGACCGCGCAATCCCCCATGGGCCTGGGAAACGGCGAGCTCGGCCTCGTCGAGGTCGGCCAGCAGGCGTTGGCAATGCTCGTAGAACAGCTGGCCGCTGTCGGTGAGGCTGAACTGGCGGGTGGTGCGCTTGAAAAGCTGCGCCCCCAGATACCCCTCCAACTCGGTCAGGCGGCGGCTCACCGCCGATTTGGCGATCCCCAGGCGTTGAGCGGCCAGGCCGATGCCGCCGCTTTCCGCCACCTGGGCAAAAGTACGCATGATCTCGAATCTGTCCATTTGTTCTCCTCTGAAGAACAGTTTATTCTCTTTTGGCCTCTTTATTCTTCTCCTGTTAACGATAACAATCAATAACCAGCCGAGGCCCGGAGCCCTTACGACGGGAAATCCGGCCCAATCCAGCCAAGGGGAGAAGCCGCGCCATGAAATACAGCCAGAGACCACGCCTGAAGGACGGCGCCGGACCATCGCTTTCGAGAGCCGAGCATGCCCGGCTGGCGTAACCGGACAGGCAGCTACGGCTGGCTGGCGATCGGCCTGCACTGGCTGGTGGCGGTGGGCGTCGTGGGGATGTTCGGGCTCGGGCTGTGGATGCGGGGGCTGGGATATTACGATCCCTGGTATCAAGGTGCTCCGGAGCTGCACAAGAGCCTGGGTCTCTGTCTCTTCGCCCTCATGGCGCTACGACTGGTCTGGAGATGGCTCAACCCGGTCCCCAGCCCCGCCCCCGGCGTCTCGCCATTGGAGGCCCGCCTGGCCGGCCTGGTCCACGGCCTGCTCTACGGACTGATCTTGCTGGTCATGGCCAGCGGTTATCTCATCTCCACCGCGGACGCCAAGGCCATCGAGGTATTCGGACTCTTCCGCGTCCCGGCCCTGATCTCCGGCCTTCCCAACCAGGCGGATAGCGCCGGAGTCATCCATCTCTGGCTCGCCGTCGGCCTGGTGTCCCTGGCTGGACTCCATGCCCTGGCGGCCTTGAAACACCATTTTCTCGACCGCGACCGCACCTTGCTACGCATGCTCGGTCGTGATCCAACTCAACCCTGACCACCACCAAGGAGCACCCTCATGATCCCCAAAACCCTGATCGGCCTCGGCCTGGCCGCCATCCTGTCCATCCCCGGCCTTTCGTCCGCGGAGGAGTACCTGATCGACACCCCCAAGGCCCATGCCTCGATCCAGTTTCGCGTCAAGCACCTGGGCATCAGTTGGCTGTACGGTCGCTTCAACGACTTTGCCGGACGCTTCAGCTACGACGAAAAGAATCCCGCCGCCTCCCGGGTCGAGGTGGTGGTGAAAACCGCCAGCCTCGACTCCAATCACGCCGAGCGGGACAAGCACCTGCGCAGCGCGGATTTTCTCGATGTCGCCAAGTATCCCGAGGCCAGATTCGTCTCCACCGCCTTCAAGGACAGCGGCGGCGGCCAGGCCGTGCTGGAAGGGAACCTCAGCCTGCATGGGGTGACCCGTCCCCTCAGCATCGCGGTGGCGGCCACCGGTCAGGGCGCGGACCCCTGGGGCGGCTATCGCCGTGGCTTTCTCGGCACCACCAGCTTGAAACTGGCGGATTTCGGCATCAACTTCGATCTTGGACCAGCGACACGGGAAGTGGAATTGACCCTCTCGGTCGAGGGCATCCGCCAGTAATACCACCAGGAGTCATGACCATGGCCAGGCGTACCATCATCCGTCGCATCGGCGCCATGGAGGTAACCGAGGGAGCCGGCGTGCTGGTACGCCGCTCCATCGGTCTTCCGGGCCTGCGACATCTGGATCCCTTTCTGCTGTTGGATCATTTCGGCAGCGACAACCCCGAGGACTATGGCGCGGGCTTTCCCGATCATCCCCATCGGGGCTTCATCACCCTGACCTATATGCTCGACGGGCACATGCTGCACCGGGACAGCCTGGGCAACCGGGGCGATCTGCGGAGCGGCGGCGCCCAGTGGATGAAGGCGGCCAGCGGTGTCATCCATTCCGAGATGCCACAGCAGACCAATGGCCTGATGCGGGGCTTCCAGCTCTGGATCAATCTCCCCGCGAGCGAGAAACTGTCCGACCCCGCCTATCAGGAATTCCCCGCCGCCGCCATCCCTGAATTCCGCCTCGACAACCTCAGGGTCAAGGTCTTGTGTGGTACCTATGGGAAGGTTCAGGGACCGATCGAGGACCCCCATACCCAGGTCCAGTACCTGGACGTGGAGATCCCCCCCGGGGGCCACTTCACCCACCACCTTCCCCGGGACCATGCGGCCTTCGTCTATCCCTTTAGCGGCCAACTGGAGATCGAGAGCCAGCAGGTGCGCCCCCACGAACTCGGCGTGTTGGGCGAGGGGGAAGAACTCTGGCTGGGATCGACGGGCGGCGCCCGTTTCCTGCTGGTCGCTGGACGCCCCCTGGGAGAACCCATAGTCCAGGCCGGTCCCTTCGTGATGAACAGCCGGGAGGAGATTGAGCAGGCCTACGCCGACTACAAAGGCGGACGCCTGGTGCGCTCCCGGGCAAGATTCCACGCCCCCTACGCCTGACCCACTCCCCCGGCGAAGGTAGCGTCCGACGCCAACCAGGCGTTCGGACGACCCGGCCGGGCGCTTTTTCCCCTCTCCCCATTCGGGTCGAGACCCTTTTTTCAGCAAAGATTCGCGCTTTAGAGGCTAGCCAAGACCTCTGGTTATCCACTGCCAAGCCCTTGTCCGCTCTGGGCCGGAGCCCGACAGAGGCGATTTTATCCTCAGCTTATCCCCAGTCTGTGGACGACTCTTTGATCGGTTATACACAATATCTTGTGGTTGACTCCCTTTCCGTATCGCATATATTGTGTTTCTACTAGGGGCTGGCGGATATCGGAGCCAGGCCCCGCGGCATCAGATCCCCCGTTTCATCCCAGGCAAGGAGACCCCATGGCCAGCGAAGCTGCCCTTCATTCCGAACCCTCGTTGACCCTCGTGCCATCCCGGGCACCCGCCCTGGCCCTGGTGGGAGAACTGACGGCCACCGCACCGGGCGGCTTTCATGTCATCCGCCGTAACGGCAAGTTGACGGGGTTCGACGCCGACAAGATCGCCGTCGCCATGACCAAGGCCTTTCTCGCCGTGGAAGGTGGGAGTGCCGCCGCCTCGACCCGCATCCACACCACCGTCAGGCAGCTCACCGACCAGGTGGTCAATGCCTTGCTGCGGCGAATGCCAGGAGGCGGCAGTGTCCACATCGAGGATATCCAGGACCAGGTCGAACTGGCCCTGATGCGCGCCGGCGAGCACAAGATCGCCCGCGCCTATGTGCTCTACCGCGAGGAGCGGGCGCGGGAACGGGCGGACAAGGCCGCCGCCGCCAAGGCCCCGGATCAGCCCTCACCCCTGCACGTCACCCATGAGGATGGTAGTCGCCATCCCCTGGATTTGAAGCGGCTGGAACTCCTGGTGAACGAGGCCTGCAAAGAGCTGGCGGAGGTGGATGCCCGGCGTATCCTCAGCGAGACCACCCGCAATCTCTTCGATGGCGTCAAGGAAAAGGATGTCTCCCAGGCCCTGGTGATGAGCGCCCGCACCCTGATCGAACAGGAACCCAACTATAGCTATGTCGCCAGCCGACTACTGTTGGATATCCTGCGCCGGGAGGCGTTGGGCTTCCTCAATCTGGACGCCCAGGTGCGCCGCCAGGCGGACCTGGCCGGGATCTACGCCGAGTATTTCAGCGCCTATGTCAAACGCGGCGTCCAGGTGGAACGACTCGATCCCCGCCTGGCCCAGTACGACCTCCACCGCCTCGGCCAGGCCCTGCGCCCCGAGCGGGATCTGCAATTCACCTACCTCGGGCTACAGACCCTCTACGACCGCTACTTCCTGCACCATAACGGCGTCCGTTTCGAGTTGCCCCAGGCCTTTTTCATGCGCGTCGCCATGGGATTGGCGATCAACGAGATCGACCGCGAAAGCCGGGCCATCGAGTTCTATGAACTCCTCTCCAGTTTCGACTTCATGAGTTCGACGCCGACCCTGTTCAACTCCGGCACCCTGCGCCCGCAGCTCTCCAGTTGCTATCTGACCACGGTGCCCGACGACCTCGACGGCATCTTCAACGCCATCAAGGACAATGCGCTCCTGTCCAAATTCGCCGGCGGCCTGGGCAACGACTGGACCCGGGTACGGGGCATGGGCGCCCATATCAAAGGCACCAACGGCAAGAGCCAGGGCGTGGTGCCCTTTTTGAAGGTGGCGAATGACACCGCGGTCGCGGTAAATCAATGCTTTGCCCCCGAGACCCAGGTGTTCACGGCGGATGGCATCAAGGCGATCCGCGATATCCGGATCGGCGATCTGGTGCTGGGAATCAGCGGCACCTATCGGGAGGTCACCGACACCCTGAGCTACAACCAGACCGAGCCGATGGTGGCCGTCGATGTCAAACACAGCATCGAGCCCTTGACCGTCACCAGCGGCCATCCTTTCTTCGCCATCCGCGGCATACCTATGGAGCAATCCTGCCGACGTACTCGCAAGTGGCTGGAGCAAGGCAAGATCCGGGCGGAATGGATCGAGGCCGGTGAACTGACCAAAGGAGACTATGTCGCCCAGGTGATCCCGACTGAAGTCGTTCCGGTGGCGGGATTCACCGCCGAAGAGGCCCGTCTCTACGGCATTCTGCTGGGCGACGGCCACCTCTCCAAAAACGGCTCACAATGGGGGGTCTCGGGAAATCCGGCCCAAGACGACCACTTGACCTTTGTCCGGGCCTATCTGCAACAGCGCGGCATTCATTTCTGGGAAACGCAACGGGGCACCCATTACGCCCAGATCCACTGGGCCTCGGGCCAAGGGGTGGTGCGAGACGCCACCACGGGGCGCATCAGCGGGGCCGGAGCACCAACCCTGCCTTTCACCCATGACGATATCTATGACGCCGAGGGCCGCAAGCGCCTCCATCGACGTTTCAGTCATCTCCCCCAACCCCAGGCCCTCGCCCTGATCCAGGGGCTGCTGGAGACCGACGGTGGCATCAGTCGCGGCCAAGAGATCTATTTCACCAATACCTCGCGACCCTTGATCGAAGGGCTCCGTTATCAGTTGTTACGCCTGGGTATTCCCTGCGCCGGTCAGTATCGCGAGCGGGAAAATCACCATAGCGCGCGGCGTCAGGACGGTTCGGAGATCAGTTTCAACGGCCTCACCAAGGCCTACGACCTGCGCATCCCAGCCGTGGCCGAGATCGCCGACAAGGTCGGCTGTCGACCCATCGTCAAGCACAACTGGTTCACCTGGCAGGGTTGCCTGTTCAGCCGCGTGCGCGCTGTCGAAGCGGCTCCGGTCAAACCCTTCGTGTTCGACCTCAAGGTCGAGGGCGACGAGTCCTACATGACCACCAGCGCCCTGGCCCATAACGGCGGAAAACGCAAGGGCGCGGTCTGCGCCTATCTCGAAACCTGGCATGTGGACATCGAGGAATTCCTCGATCTGCGCAAGAACACCGGCGACGACCGCCGCCGCACCCATGACATGAACACCTGTAACTGGGTGCCGGATCTTTTCATGCGCCGGGTGGCCGAGGATGGCGACTGGACCCTGTTCTCCCCCGACGAGGTGCCCGATCTGCACGACAAGGTCGGCCAGGCCTTCGAGGAGGCCTATGTCCGCTACGAAGACAAGGCCGGGCGGGGCGAGATAAAGGTCTCCAAGAGTCTCAAGGCCGTCAGCCTCTGGCGCAAGATGCTCGCCATGCTGTTCGAGACCGGCCATCCCTGGATCGCCTTCAAGGACCCCTGCAATCTGCGTTACACCAACCAGCATCTTGGGGTGGTACACAGCTCGAACCTCTGTACCGAAATCACTTTACACACCAACGACCACGAGATCGCGGTGTGCAATTTGGGCTCGGTGAACCTGGCCAATCACCTCGACGACGCGGGTCTCGACCTGGCCAAACTGGAGCGGACCGTCCGCACCGCCATGCGCCTACTCGACAACGTCATCGACTACAACTACTACACCGTGCCCCAGGCGCGAAACTCCAACCTGCGCCACCGCCCGGTGGGGCTCGGCCTCATGGGTTTTCAGGACGCCCTCTATCAGCTCCGCCTTCCCTATGCCTCCGAAGAAGCCGTGGCCTTCGCCGACCGCTCCATGGAGGCGGTGAGCTATTTCGCCATCCAGGCATCCAGCGACCTGGCCGCCGAACGGGGACGCTATTCCAGCTACGAGGGCTCGCTCTGGAGCCAGGGGATCTTGCCTATCGACTCCATCGCGCGATTGGGCGAGGAACGGGGCGGTTATCTCCAGGTCGACGACAGCCGCGGCCTGGACTGGGACGGCCTGCGCGAGCGGGTGAAGCGCCAGGGCATGCGCAACTCCAACTGCATGGCCATCGCCCCTACCGCCACCATCTCCAACATCTGCGGGGTCAGCCAGTCCATCGAACCCACCTACCAGAACCTGTTCGTCAAATCCAACCTCTCGGGCGAATTCACCGTGGTCAACCCCTACCTGGTGCGCGACCTCAAGGCCCGGGGCCTGTGGGGCGCGGTCATGGTCAACGACCTCAAGTATTACGACGGCTCGGTGCGCCCCATCGACCGCATCCCGGACGAGCTCAAGGACCTCTACGCCACCGCCTTCGAAATCGATCCCCGCTGGCTGGTGGAGGCCGGTTCACGCCGCCAGAAATGGCTCGACCAGGCCCAGAGCCTCAACCTCTATATGAGCGAGCCCAACGGCAAGAAGCTGGACAATCTCTACAAACTCGCCTGGGTACGGGGGCTCAAAACCACCTATTACCTGCGCTCCCTGGGCGCCACCCACGTAGAGAAATCCACCATGGAGGACGCCAACCGGGCCAACAAACTCAACGCCGTCGGCGGGGTATATGAAAGCAAACGCGCCGGCAACAACGGCTCGGGCGAGGCGCCCAAGGTATGTAGTTTGGTGGATCCGGAATGCGAGGCGTGTCAGTAGCAAGAAGGGTATTTGGCGTAGGCTGGGTAGAGCAGAGCGAAACCCAGCAAGGGCGTATCAAATTTGCGCGATTGATGCGGTTCGCTTCGCTCACCACATCCTACGTGCTATTGCGCCCTACGCGGGCTTATTCGTTCGACATCAAAACTTTTTCAGCCGCATCTTGCAGCCTAGTATGGTGATGACATGAGCAAATCATCCGAAGAAAAGATTAAGGAAAGTCGAATCCTACTACAAAATCCATATGCTTACTTAGACAGCAAAGGTAGGTATGAGGCAAAGCAACCTGCGTCCTTTCGAGAAATCCTGTTAAGCAGGAAAACCAGGCAAAGAAATGGTCATTGGTCATACCACGATATCGAATGTGTCGCCAAAGAACTGCAGAACAAGCTCTGGCGAGACCGATCTGCAATTTGGCCACATAAAATGATATCCAATCCGGTAGATATTCTCGACCCTTTTGTTGCACTTCTCTATATCGGCTACGGTTGCGAATTAACCGATTCGCTCGGCCAGTTCAGCAAATGCGGCGAGCTATTCGAAGTAGCAGGAACTGTCGATAACGCATCAAAACGAGTCCGAATTTCAAAGCAGTTCTCAAACGTCATACAGAACTTCACTGCCGCTCATGAACTTGGACACGCCTTATTGCACGAGACACAAGGATTACACCGCGATAGACCGCTAGATGGGACTGCGTCCGATGTTGCACGTTCTCCTGTTGAGCGTGAGGCTGACAAATTTGCAACATATTTCTTAATGCCGGAAAAGCAAATCAAAACCGCTTTCAGACGCAGATTTTTATCAGACTGCTTTCATCTTAATGAGGCAACAATGTTCGCTCTTTCCGGCAACGATGCAATGGACTTGGAGAAATACTGCAGAACTCCTCGTGATCTATCTAGGGTTTTAGCCAAGGCAGAACGCTACAATGGGGTATACTTTTTCTCTCTTGCAAGTCAGTTTTGTGTGTCGTACGAGGCCATGGCCATTCGACTGGAAGAATTAGGACTATTGGAGCTTTGAGCGAAGACAAACAGCGCGTAGGATGTGGTGAGCGAAGCGAACCGCATCAATCGAGGAATTGATTTACCATACCCCTACGACCAGAACCGGAACCAATATGACGGCCTACCGCCGAGCAAGGATAACAGGTGCCACTTAGTTCTTTACCCTCAACCTCGCGGAGAGAAAGAACAATCGTCTCTTGCTGGATAATATTGACGGTTTGCGCAAGGTGATACGAAAGGTCAAGACCGATCATCCATTTACTATAGAAGCTATCGTCATACTTCCGGATCACATTCACTGTATTTGGACACTGCCGGAAGGAGATACCGATTACTCGACCCGCTGGGCGCTGATCAAGGCCGGTTTCTCCCGCGGCATTCTATCCGACGAGAGGCGTTCGGAGAGCCGCCAAAAACGCGGCGAACGCGGGTTGTGGCAACGAAGATTCTGGGAGCACAGGATACGCGATGAGCTGGATTACCAACGCCATGTGGATTATATCCACTGGAACCCGGTCAAGCATGGTTGGGTGCAACGTGTGGCGGATTGGGAATATTCCAGCTTTCGCGCCATTGTCAAACGCGGGATTTATCCGCTGGATTGGGCCAGTGAAACGGATGAGACAATTGATGCCGGCGAATAATAACGCGATCGATGCGGTTCGCTTCGCTCACCACATCCTACGTACTGCGATCGATCTGGAAACCAGAGAACCCCAAAATCCCTGCGGCGCAATACGGCTCACGCCTATTGCGCCCTACAAGCTCATTGAAACAGATGTAGGAGAATCAGAATGCTGAATTGGGACGATCCCCTCACTCTTGCCAAACCTCAGCCCAAGGCTAGGCCGAAGGTACTGCCTTATATCGAACCCGAGGTTTGTTCTCTCCCCGTCGTCCGTCCCGGCCAAGGGATGATCGCCAATGAGATCTTGATGGCCACCGCCGGCGAGGCCCCGGTGGTCAACCCGAATCCCATCCCTGCCAGTGGCGGGGCCACCGGGCTGGAAAGCCTCGAGATGGGGGCGGCGCGGGTGCGGGTGGACGACAAGCGCATCATCAATTGCCGCGCTGATCTGAACCAGTTGGTGCCTTTCAAATATGAATGGGCCTGGAAAAAATACCTGGATGCCTGCGCCAACCACTGGATGCCCCAAGAGATCAACATGAACGCGGACATCGCCCTGTGGAAGGACCCCAAGGGACTCACCGAGGACGAACGCACCATCATCAAACGCAACCTGGGGTTCTTCTCCACCGCCGATTCTCTGGTGGCGAACAATCTGGTGTTGGCGGTCTACCGTCACATCACCAATCCCGAATGCCGCCAGTATCTGTTGCGCCAAGCCTTTGAAGAGGCCCTGCACACCCATGCCTATCAGTACGCCGTGGAAAGCCTGGGTCTGGACGAAGGCGAGATCTTCAATATGTACCGTGAGGTGCCAGCGGTGGCGCGCAAGGCGGAATGGGCGCTGCCCTATACCAGGTTCCTGGCCGATCCCCACTTCCACACCGGGACGCCGGAGAACGACCAGAAGCTGCTGCGCGAGTTGGTGGCCTTCTATGTCATCTTCGAGGGCCTCTTTTTCTATGTCGGCTTCGTCCAGGTACTCAGCATGGGGCGCCGCAACAAGATGACCGGTACCGCCGAGCAGTTTCAGTACATCCTGCGCGATGAATCCATGCACATGAACTTCGGCATCGACGTGATCAACCAGATCAAGATCGAAAACCCCCACCTGTGGACGCCGGAGTTCAAAGGGGAACTGGCGCGGATGATCCGCGACGCGGTCGATCTGGAAGCCCAATACGCCCACGACACCATGCCGCGGGGCGTGCTCGGGCTGAATGCCCCCATGTTCGAGGAATATCTCCATTTCATCGCCAATCGACGTTGTGCCCAAATCGGCCTGCCGGAGCAATATCCGGGGGCCACCAATCCCTTCCCCTGGATGTCCGAGGTGCTGGATCTAAAAAAGGAAAAAAACTTTTTTGAAACAAGGGTTACGGAATACCAGACCGGCGGCGCCCTGAGTTGGGATTGAGAATGAGGCGGGATAGCCTCTTGAAAAAACCATGTTTGCTGCAATGCAAAAATATTCGCGGAAGATTCTCATTACGAGTAGAATCCGCCGCTCTTTCAGCCGGGGCCCATTGCCGGCCTCCTTCCAAGGGGAATAGTCATGCACTGTGCACGTTGCAAATCGACTATGCTCGCCGTGGAGATCCACAAAGAGCAAAATAGCGAGCAGATCCGATTCGAGTGTCCTTTATGCGGTTCCATTCATCTCTCTTCGCGCCCGCTCGGGGCGACCCCGCAAATGGAATCCAAGATTACCAAGCTCCATATCGCCGGCAGCTTGGCTATGCCCATGCGCTTCCGCTGGTCATAAAATCTCCCCTAACCCACCGACCCGGGCGGCTTCCTGCCCGGGTCGCGCTCGGCGGCCTCGCCAGGCCGGGCCAACCCACTCTCCCAAGCTGAAACCACCTTGTCTTACTCCCTCGAAGAAAAGCTGGTCGTCGCCATTTCCTCCCGGGCCTTGTTCGATTTCGAGGAGGAGAACCAGGTCTTTGAAACCCGGGGCAGCCGGGCTTACATCCAACTGCAACTCGAACGCCTGGAGCAGCCGGCGCCACCGGGAGTGGCCTTCGCCCTGGTCAAGAAGATGCTGGCCTTCAACACCCCAACGACCCGTCGGGTCGAGGTGGTGGTGCTGTCGCGCAACGATCCCACCAGCGGACTACGGGTGTTCCGCTCCGCCGAGACCGCCGGGCTCCAGCTCGAACGGGGGGTCTTCACCCAGGGTCGGGAACCCTGGCGTTATCTGGAGCCATTGAACGCCCATCTGTTTCTCTCCGCCAACTCGAGCGATGTCGGCGCGGCCCTGGCGGCGGGTTTTCCGGCGGCGCGGGTCTATCCCAACTCGGCGCGGGCGGCGGAATCCCATCCCGGCGAAATCCGCATCGCCTTCGACGGCGACGCCGTGCTCTTCGCCGATGAGGCCGAGCAGGTGTTTCAACAACAGGGTCTGGACGCCTTTCAACAACACGAGGCCACGCACGCCCGCCGCCCGCTGCCACCCGGTCCATTCAAACCCTTGCTGGTCGCCCTGCATCGGTTGCAGAGCCTGGCCGATACCCCCATCCGCATCCGTACCGCCCTGGTCACGGCCCGTAGCGCCCCGGCCCATGAGCGGGCGATTCGCACCCTCATGGACTGGCAGATCGCCGTCGACGAGGCCATGTTCCTCGGCGGCCTGGACAAGGGGATATTCCTGCGCGCCTTCGAGCCGGATTTCTTTTTCGACGATCAGACCCATCACTGCGACTCCGCCGCCACCGCCGGCCCCACCGGCCATGTGCCGAGCGGTATCGTCAACAGCGGCCAAGCCGGCTGAGAAGCTGTTTGGAAACCCTGGCCTCCCGGGCATCGAGCGGAAAGGCCCGATTTTCGTTCTCTTTTTAGCAACAAATAAAGAAATAAAGCCTATATTGTTCTCTTATCGAGAACAGTAATCGACGGCACAGACCTTGGCCCCGAGGCGCGGAGGCGGTAACGAGACTTTCCAAACAGCTTCTGAGACCGGGGTCCGGTATGAGCGGGCCCAGCGACGGGGTTATAGTAACCCCTTCTCGATCTTGATCCCCTGCGAGCGAACCAACATGAGGCGCCTCTGCATCCATTCGATACTTGCCGCCCTTTTCACCCTGATGACCGGGTCGAACCAGGCCGCCGACCGGAACGCCTGGAGTCGGTTACGCCACCCGCTACCGGCTCAGCCTGAGGTTCTCGGCGGCTACAACGCCGGTTGTATCCGCGGTGCCGTGGATCTCCCCCGGGTGGGCCGGGGCTATCAGGTGATGCGGGTCAGTCGTCATCGCTATTTCGGACATCCGCGCCTGGTGGATTTCGTCGAACGCTTCGGTCGCGCGGTCGAACGCCAGGGTCTGGACCCGGTGCTGGTCGGCGACCTGGCTCAACCCCGGGGCGGCCCCATGCCCTTCGGGCACGCCAGCCACCAGAGCGGTCTGGATGTGGATATCTGGTTCCGCACCGCCCCCAGGCAACGCCATGTGAGTACCAGCGAGATCGAGGAGCTTCCCATGCGCTCGGTGATCCGGGTCGCCGAGGGACGTCTCGATCCGGAGTTCTGGTCGGAGCGGGAACGCCGACTGCTCGAACTCGCCGCCCAGGATCCCGAGGTGGAGCGGATCTTTGTCAATCCGGTGATCAAGCTCGGCCTCTGCCACAGTGAAGGGAAGGCGGCTTGGCTGGAAAAGATTCGCCCCTGGTGGGGTCATGACGCCCATTTTCATGTCCGCCTCGCCTGCCCGCCGGACAGCCCCCGTTGCGACCCGCAAAAGCCGCCGCCAGCGGGGAATGGCTGTGATGGGGATCTGGAAGACTGGGTCAACCAGATCATCGCCTTAGCGACCGAGCCGCCCAAACCCAGACCCACACAGCGCCCCGCCGCCCCCAGCCTTCCTGTCGCCTGCGGCCAGATACTGGCGGCGCCGGATAGGCCATCCTCCCTCGCCAAGGCCAAATAATGTTGCCGCGGATGGCGGCCAGGCTGGAATGAGGGCCACCCATGCCCTTTCTCCGCCCATCGAATCGGTATGACATGACCCCGGACAACCGGCCAACCGCCCAGAAATCCGTCGACCCCCAGGAGATCGCCCGCTTCGAGCGCCTAGCGGAAAGCTGGTGGGATCCCACCGGCCCCTTCTGGCCGCTGCACCGGTTGAACAGCTTCCGGGTGGCCTATCTGACCCCCATCATCGTCCGCCACTTCGCCCTGGCCGGATCGGGTTCCCAGCCGCTGCAAGGTCTGCGGGGGCTCGACATCGGTTGCGGCGGCGGTCTCCTCAGCGAATCCCTGGCCGGACTCGGCGCCAGGGTGCTGGGTATCGACGTGGTCGAGCGCAACATCCGCATCGCCCAAGAGCACGCCGTGCGGAGCGGAATGGAGATCGACTACCGTTGGACCAGCGTGGAACACTTGGCCACCGAGGGAACGAGTTTCGATCTGGTCATGAACATGGAGGTGGTGGAGCATGTCGCCGATCTGCCCGCCTTTCTCGCCACCTGTGCCGCCCTGGTACGCCCAGGAGGGCTCATGGTCGTCGCCACCATCAACCGCACCGCCATCTCCTGGCTGTTCGCCATCCTCGGTGCCGAATACATCCTGCGCTGGTTGCCCAAGGGAACCCACCAGTGGCGCAAGTTCCGCCGACCGGAAGAGATTCTGCGGCCCCTTGCCCCCTTCGGCTTCCGCACCATCGACCAGACCGGGGTGCGGATCAATCCCTTCACCCGTGGTTTTAGACCCAGCCCCTTGCTGGGGGTCAACTACATGCTTTGCCTCCATCGCCAGCCCGACTGAATCCGAACCCATTGTATCCCGCTCCGACACCCCCAATTGCTTCCCAACCAAGCCCTCTCCCTATACAACAGCAGACCGATCAACAAGGGTCATCAACGCCTCCTGGAGAACCCCTATGTCGATACCTGAGCCACTCCCCATCCTCTCCGGTAACGGTTATCCGCAGATTCATCCGCCGCAACCCCGGGATCATCAGGAGGCCATCTCCAAGCAGGTCGGTACCCACAGTCTGGTGGCCGCCCGCTTCGCCCTGCGCTGGCGCAGTGCCCAGGGTCGGCATGAAGAGGTGTATCACTTTCCCAAGCTGAATGTCTGGCGGGATCTCGACCTCCTACCCGCCGCCTTGCAGCAGGAGATCCTGGGACGTCCCCAGGGATACAGCGGACGGGCGGGATTTGCCCCGGGAACCTTGGTGCCGCCCTGGACGCAGCACCTACTGGTCCAGGTGCGCCCCCAGGAGTTCAACCGCCATTGGCGCAAACATCTGGACATCGAACCCCAGCTCGGACGCTTCTATCCGCGGGGAATGCTGGAGAACCTGGATGGGATCTTCCGTCAGGATCGGCACCCGGCGCGGCTGGTAGCCATGGGCCCGGAGCGGTTCAGCTTCGATCTCAATCATCCCCTGGCGACCTATCCGCTGGAACTGGGGGTCGACATCCTTGGCATCAGTCCATCTCTGGACGAACACGGTGGGCGCTGCACCGATATCCTCGACGAACTCGGCCAGGGTCCGGGCATGCAGGCGCGCCACGCCCAACAGGCCACGGATTTCTTCAGTGGAACGCCCTTCTCCCGCCTGGATGAGCACCCGGACCAGGTGTTCTATTCCCTACCCCGCCTGATCGACCACCTCGACCGGGTGGCGCTCGGCGAAGTCAGCGACCTCTACGGACGCCTGCTGCCCAAAGGGGGACGCCTCCTCGATCTGATGTCGAGTGTCAACTCCCACCTGCCCGCCTCCCTGGCCCCGGCCAGCGTCACCGGTCTTGGTCTGAATGAGGAGGAACTGGCCGCCAATCCGGTATTGAGCGAGTCATTGGTGCAGGATCTCAACCGCCATCCCGAGCTGCACTTTCCCGACCGCCATTTCGACGCCGTCGTCTGCACGGTCTCGGTCGAGTATCTCACCCGACCCCGAGAGATCTTTGCCGAGGTGGCCCGGGTGTTGCGTCCGGGTGGTGTCTTCGTGGCGAGCTTCTCCAACCGCTGGTTTCCGCCCAAGGTCGTCAACATCTGGCCGAATCTGCATGAGTTCGAGCGGGTCGGACTGGTGCTGGAGTACTTCACGCAAAGCGGCGGCTTCGAGGCCATGGAGACCTACTCGGTGCGCGGGCAGATGCGGCCGGAAGACGACCACCATATCCGCTACTCGCTGTTCTCCGACCCCATTTACGCCGTCTGGGGCTACCGCAGCCGATCGGAGATGAATCAGTAACGCGCCCGGGCCGGCTGGCACTGGGACCCGGCAAACTAGCCCCAGGCCCCGGGAAGAGTATGATAAGCCGTGATCGCCGCTGGAGGACGTCCCTTCCCGCGGCGATCGCCGAGCAATCACCCACTGGCTGGTAATGAATAATGGCGGCCCCCGCAGGCTTTGGTCTTTCCAATCTGATCATCCGCTGGCTGATGGCCTTGTTCATCGTCCTGGCCACCTATAACCCCAGCGGCTATTCCTATTACCACTGGCTGGTGGATTTCGCCGACGATCGCTGGTCCTTGAAGGCCCTGGCGGGGATCAGCATGCTGATCCTCAATCTCACCTTTTTCTTTGCCAGCCTGCGTTCTCTGCGGGTCACAGGTCTCATCTCCGCCACGGTTTTCGGCCTCGTGGTGATTTGGGCATTGGTGGATCATGGCTATCTGCGCGACCTGACCACCTGGTCCTGGGTCACCCTCGGCTTGATTCTGATCGGCAGCATTCAGGCCGTGGGGGTGTCCTGGTCCCATATCCGTGGTCGCCTCTCCGGGCAGGCCGATTCCAACGACGTCACCTTGTAAGTAATGCCTTTTCCCGGCGCCTGGCTCCAGGCCATTTCCCAGCGGCTCGGCGCCTGGTCTTCCTGGCGTCACCCTGTCTGGCCCCTCGCCCTGTTGACCTTGGCGACCGTCTTGGTGGTGGTGCGCGCCCCGCCCCCGCCGACGCCGCCGCCGAACATCCAAGCGGAGCCTCCACCCAATCCGCCGGCCTCGGGCCCGACCATGGATCCGGACTTTCCACCCATCCTCGCCGCCGCCCGACGGGAAGCGGTGACCCTGGGGCACAAACGCCTGACGACCTTGACCCGGACCCTCTCGCGGCGGGTCGAGACCGCCTTCCTCCCCAGATATCTGTCCTTCGGTCGCCGGAAATTCGAAGAAATCCGCGCCTACAACACCTTCGCCTGGGAGCGGGCCAAAGGACTCTTCGGCAGGACCCCAGGTCAGGACTCCTCGATCCCCTTTCTGCTCACCACCTTTGAGAATGACTTCACCGCCCTGGTGCTCACTCCAGCGGAGACCAGACAGAGCTTGCGCCGACTCGGACGGGAAGTGGCCCAGTATTACGCCTATCTGGTCATGATCGGCCTGGAGAAACTGCAAACCGCCCGAGGCATCCCTTTCGCCCAGTGGCAGGCCTATCTGGACGGCCTGCCGTCGGGGACGCTCCACTTGGAAGGACAGGCACCGATCAAGGTATCGCCGGCGGCGCTGGCGGTTCCGGATCCGCTTCGCGTTCACCTGGGCGAAGCCATCGGCCAAGCCCTGGAGGCCCGCTTTACGGCCTTCCCCAGCATCACGGCCAACCGCGAGGCGCTCCATACCCCCGATGGACGCAGCATCTTCGATATCGGCCGCAATGCCTGGGCCTATTACGGCAGCTATGTGGTGTATTGGATCCTGCTGGTGATTCTGATCCGCTCCGGTTTCATCCCCATCAACCTGTCCGGCGCCCTGCTGGGCTGGCTGCTCTGGGAAACCTTCGTCTGGGGCACCTGGATCGCCTACGAATCCCTGGACTTTGAACAAACCAAGGCGCAACTGGAACCCATCATTCTGCGGCACGCCGACGCCTATTTCACCGCCTTGAGAACCACACTCACGGATCCTGGACCCCAGGGGGCGTTCCAAACCCTGATCGGGCTGGAACAGGTCTGGCCCTGAACATCGCCGCCGGGTTGGCCGGGCGATCGGCAGTTCACCGCTGGGACAAAGACCTACCAGGAAGGTATTGGCCCTTGGCTGTTCCGGGCATCGAGCGAAAATGGCCATTTTTCGTTCTCTTTTGGAGAACAATTTACTAAAATATCGATTTATTGTTCTTTATTAGAGAACAAAAAACCGCCTCCGCAGGTCCCTGCCCGGGGGCACTGACAGGCAGAGAGGCCAGCCGCTGGGATTGGATCGTCCTCCCAAGTCACCAGATCGAGAAAAGAATCCAATGGCAAAGATCATGACTTGTTTCTCCGTGGCGGAAACGTACCGCACCATGACAGGATTTCGAGACGGCGTCGTTGCCGATTCAACGCGCTCGACCGGGCGCCAGGGCCTCTGGCTGGCGATCCTTCTCTGCCTCCCGCTCCAGCTTCTCGCCGGTTCCTATAGCCTCTTGACGGCTTTCGGGAACAATCCGGGCCAGTTGCGGGGATGGATCTATCTTCCGGCCAATATCCAGAGCGGCGCGCCGGTCGTGGTCGCCATGCACGGTTGCCAGCAAAAGGCCCGGGACTATGCCGGTGATAGTGGCTGGGTCCAGCTCGCCGACCGATTCGGTGTTGCCCTGGTGCTCCCGGAACAGAATTTTTTCAACAATCCATACCTCTGTTTCAACTGGTTCAACCCGGCGGACAGCCGTCGCGATCAGGGAGAGGCCGCCTCGATCATGCAGATGACGGATCATGCCATTGCCCGCTATCGGCTCGATACCAAACGCCTCTATGTCACCGGCCTCTCCGCCGGGGGCGCCATGACGGCGGTCATGCTGGCGATCTATCCGGATCGCTTCGCCGCGGGGGCGATCCTCGCCGGGGTGCCCTTCCGCTGCACCGACTGGCCGAGTGCCGCCTGGGCCTGCCTGGCTTACGGCAACTGGTGGGTCTTTTCCGCCCAGGGCTGGGGGGATCGGGTGCGGGACGAGAACCCCTACCCCGGACCCTGGCCGCGGGTCTCGATCTGGCAAGGCCAACAGGATCCAGTCGTCAACAAGGTCAACGCCAAGGATCTGGTGGCCCAATGGACCAATCTGCTGGGTATCGATCAGGAAGCGGATGTGACGACTACCGCCAAAGGCCACACCACCCTGAGTTACCAGGACCAGGCGCAACGGACCCTGGTCGAGTACCACCAGATAGACGGCATGGGACACGGGGTCCCGGTGGATCCGCAGCAGGACTGCGGTACGGATCGAAGCTTCCCGGAAGACTATATGTTCGATCGCGATCTGTGTTCGACCCGGTTGATCGCCGAGTTCTGGGGGCTGGTTCCCGATCCCGGGCGATGACCTTTGGTGGCGCGAGCCTGGCTGGTCAGGCCCCTGGCCGTCTTCCATCCCGGGAGAGATAGCTCTCCAACCATCCTGGAAGATCCCCCAACCGCTCCAGGCAGCCCAAGGCCGGATGCCTGGAGAGTCGATCACAGGGATGGACGCCGTAACTCACGCCGAGGGCATAAGCGCCGGCATTCCCGGCCATCTCCATATCGTATTCGGTGTCGCCGATCATCAGGGTTTCCGCCGGTCTGACGCCAAGCTCATCCATGAGCTGCAACAGCATCTCCGGATGGGGCTTGGAGAAGGTTTCATCGGCGCAACGGGTGGCCTGGAAATAGTCCTGCAAGCCACTCGCCACCAGGGACTGATTCAGACCGCGACGGCTCTTGCCGGTGGCGACACCCAGGAGATAGCCCTGCCCGGTCAAATGCTGCAAGACCTCCCGTGCCTCCGGGAACAGGGGCGATGGGGTGGTGTTTTCGAGGAGAAAGTGCTGCCGGTAGCGGTTGGCGAGGCCTTCCTGGGTCGCCGGCTCCAGGGTGGGAAACAGTTGGACGACGGCCTCCATGAGCCCCAGCCCGATAATGTCGCGCACCTCCTCTCTCAAGGGGAGCTCACAACCGACATCGAGGGCGGCGGCTTGCATCGAGTTGATGATCTTATCCAGGGAATCCATCAGGGTACCGTCCCAATCAAAGACCAAGAGCCGGAAACTCATCCACTTCTCCCCAATCGTTGCAATAGCCCGACCAACACCGGATCGAGCGGAGCCTGGGCACTGAACTCGGCGTCCTCTCCCGGCCAGCGGAAGGACAGGGACTCGGCATGGAGGAACAACCGCCGCAATCCCTGCTCACGCATCCTGGCGTTGGCCCGCTCGTCCCCATATTTTTCATCCCCCAATACCGGGTGCCCCAGACTGGCGGCATGGACACGGATCTGATGGGTCCGCCCGGTGATCAACCTGGCCTCGACCAGGGTTGAGTCGGCAAACAGGTTCAAGCGGCGGAACTGGGTCAAGGCCGCTTTGCCCTGGATGGGATCCAGGCTCACCAGGCGCTCGCCCCCACGCAGGATATTCCTTTGCAGGGGGGCATCGACTTCCAGCCAGTTCTGTGCCAGGCGTCCGGCAAGGAGGGCGAGATACCGTTTTTCGATCCGGCCCGTGCGGATCAACTCATGGAGCTGACGCAAACTGCTGTTGCGTTTGCTTATGAGCAGACACCCCGAGGTTTCCCGATCGAGGCGGTGGACCAATTCCAGATGCTGTTCCTCCGGGCGCAGGGCGCGCATGGCCTCGATCACACCCCAACTCAAGCCGCTGCCACCGTGAACGGCCATCCCGGCGGGCTTGTTGAGTACGAGCAACCGCCGATCCTCATAGAGGATAGCCCCCCGCAATACTTCCAAAACCCGGTTTTGGGGCGGGATCGGTGCCTCGGTTTCCGCGACCCGCACCGGTGGCACCCGGATGAGATCCCCCAATTGCAATCGGTAGGCGGGGGCGATGCGCCGAGAGTTCACCCGTACCTCGCCCCGACGCAGAAGCCGGTAGATATGGCTGCGCGGCACGCCCTTCAAGTAGGCCGAGAGGTAATTGTCGATCCGTTGTCCATGGCTTTCGGTATCCACGGACACTTCCCGTACGCTAGAAAAATTGTTTTGCCGCTCCAACATTTACCTTATGATACCAGGAGGTTTCCAGCGAGAGGAATGTTTCGGGGCCACCTTGGGTTGCCCTTTATCCTCGACATGATCGGTTTCTCCCGCAGGCAGCCAACGAATATCGTCATACGGACCCCGCAGCGATGCCGGGGTCGATGTTGCGAATCCTCAGCCGAGACGGCGTTCTTGCCAAGTCCACAAACACTGATATTCATCGATAGAAACCCACTCATGCCATATCAGCCATCAGGATCCGGTGAGCCGCGTTGTGACTCAGGGTACAAGTCCCCTTATCTCGCTGATAGAGAGTCTGGTGCCGTTCCGAGTACGGAACGGCGATCGATCAATACGAACCTGAGCCGAGTTTTTTGAACCAGCGTACCAATGTGTATGTTCCTCATCGTTAGCGATCGTACACAGGGATTTGAGTGGCCGTTCGGAGTGAATGGGAGGCTCTCAAGCCTCGGGGCCGGAAGTCCGAGTTGGATCATCAGCCATCTATGGCTGATGATCCAGGCACTTCTGATAACACCAGACATTCCCCTCCCCCACCTCGTTTTTCCCCTGTGGCCGCGTTGGCTCATCGCAAAACTCGGCTCAGCACCGAGAGAATGCTTTCATGAAACGAATGTTGATCAACGCAACTCAGCCCGAAGAGTTGCGTGTAGCCATTGTCGACGGGCAAAAACTTTTTAACCTCGATATCGAATCCCAGGGACGCGAACAGAAAAAGGCGAATATTTACAAAGGTCGCATCACCCGTGTCGAACCCAGCCTGGAAGCGGCCTTCGTCGATTACGGCGCCGATCGTCACGGTTTCCTCCCGCTGAAGGAGATTGCCCGCGGCTATTTTCGCGATGAAGAGGTGCCGGCCTCCAGGACCACCATCAGGGACGCGGTGAAAGAAAGCCAGGAGGTCCTGATCCAGATCGACAAGGAGGAGCGGGGCACCAAGGGCGCGGCCCTGACCACCTTCATCTCGCTGGCCGGGCGTTATCTGGTGCTTATGCCCAACAACCCACGCGCCGGTGGAGTATCCCGTCGGATCGAAGGACAGGATCGCGCCGATCTGCGCGAGGCCATGAGCAGCCTCAACATCCCGGATGGCATGGGCCTGATCGTGCGCACCGCCGGCGTCGGCAAAACCATCGAGGAACTCCAATGGGATCTCGACTATCTGCTGCACCTCTGGAATGCCATCGAATCCTCATCCAAGGAAAAACCCGCTCCCTTCCTGGTGTACCAGGAAAGCAACGTCATCATCCGTTCGATTCGCGATTACCTGCGTAACGATATCGGCGAGATCTACATCGACCATCCCAAGGTGCATCAGGAGGCCAAGGATTTCATCAGCCAGGTGATGCCCCACTACCTGAAAAAGGTCCGGCTCTACGAGGATGAGGTCCCCCTTTTCACCAGATACCAGATCGAAAGTCAGATCGAGTCGGTCTTTCAACGGGAAGTGACCCTGCCCTCCGGTGGCGGCATTGTCATCGATCATACCGAGGCCCTGACCACTATCGACGTCAATTCGGCGCGGGCCACACGGGGCAGCGATATCGAGGAGACCGCCCTCAACACCAATCTTGAGGCCGCCGACGAAATCGCCCGCCAACTCAGGCTAAGAGACCTGGGGGGATTGTTCGTCATCGATTTCATCGACATGACCCCGCCCAAGAACCAGCGGGAGGTCGAGGAGCGTTTGAAAGAGGCCCTCAAGCTCGACCGGGCCCGGGTGCAGGTCGGTCGCATCTCCCGTTTCGGCCTGCTGGAGATGTCCAGACAGAGATTGCGGCCCTCGCTCGGCGAAACCAGTCAGATCCCCTGTCCCCGCTGTCACGGACAGGGCACCATCCGGGGCATCGAATCGCTGGCCCTGGCGGTGCTCCGCATCCTGGAAGAAGAGGGCATGAAGGAGAATACCGCCCGGGTCATCGCCCAGCTTCCCATCGATGTGGCCACGTATCTCCTGAACGAAAAACGCCAGACCATCAGCCGCATCGAACAACGCCATGAGGTCGAGGTGATTCTGATCCCCAACCGCCACCTGGATACGCCCAATTACCAGGTCGAGCGGATTCGCAGCCAGGATGTCGCCAGATTCACTGAAGAAATCCCGACACCTAGTTATACCTTGGTCAGCGAGACGGCAGAAACAGAGCCGGCGGATTTTCTCCGCACCGACAAACCCCGGACCGAGAAACCCGCGGTTCGCAGCATCACACCGGCCACACCGGCACCCACCGTTAGTGAAGAACCACCGCCATCACCGCCCAAGGCCCAGTGCGAAAGCCTGATCAAACGGATCTGGCAGGCGATCTTCAACCCACGGACGCCTTCACCACCTGTCCCGACCAGCGTGACGGAGGAACAACCTGAAGCCAGTCCCCCCGAACCCCCCAGTCGTCAGGGCACGGCCGGAGTCGCCCCAAACCGGGGTCGGAGCGATCGCCGTCGCTCTCCCGGTCCCCGTCCAACCCCAACCGGCGGCGAGATGGAGCGTACCTCTGCGCGTCAGGCCACTGGCCAATCAGAGCGCCCATCCTACGGCGCCTCGACTCATCGCCAACGCCAAACTCCAGTAACACCGCCTACCACCAATGCGCCCGAACCCACGCCGACTAGAGAACCCTCCATCCCGGCCCATATCGAATCCAAGGAAATTCCAACCGCGCCGGTCAGTACCCCAGAGAGTCTTGAATCACCAACAGAAGTGACGGGGGAACCTTCCCGTGACCAGACCGTCGGTTCGAGGCGTGGTCGTCGGGGTGGACGACGGCGATCGGGAGGGGGCGGGATAATGAATCGGGAGCCCCGTTTTGATACCGGAGAGGCGGCGGAAGAAGTTCGTGAACAGGTCGCCCCCTCCGGCGAAGCCGAGGCCTATCGGGGGGAAGCGGCTGGGAGCGGGGAGGTTGGGGAAGTGGTCGGCGAGGCTGAATCAGACAACAGACCCGAGCCCAGACCACGTTATCCCAATCAGATGCGGCGTGGTCGACGCCCTTCCGGTGGTCGACGTCCGTCTCAGCCCCAGGATGAGACACGCACTCAACGCCCGGACTCGTCCTCGGTACCATCAGGGGAGACCGAGGCTGCCGAGACCGTTATGAGAACCGAAAACCATCCGGCTCCTCCCGAGACTACCCCGCCCAAAGAATCCAGAGAATCCAGGGAAGTTCCTGGACCTCGCTCAACCCAGGAACCCGTCCAGCGCGAGCCAAGACCGGAAGAATAAGACTTCGGTATCGCCCTCCACAGCCGTGGTAAGAGATTCCTGCATTGGGGGGACTTCTCCTGGTTGTGGAGGCGAACACCAACGCGCCGAGATGAAGAGAGTACAGGAAACAAATAACCTTCTGATTAGAAAGTTATTTCAGTGAGAAGGAGATGTGCCGTCATTCCGTCCGGAAAGCCGGAATCCAGAGCCATGGACGGTCCCTTCGAAGGCCATCCTGGCCTCTGTATACCGGCTTCTCCCCGCTTTCGCGGGGACAGGCTGGCCGGTATGACCAGTTGGCTGAGGTAACTCGCTCATCGCATAAAGCCGATCTCCTTGTTTTCATTCGACCGGAAAGCCAGTATCCAAAACGGCTGAGTGTTACCCTGTCTCCACACTGAGGTTATAATCGAGTCTGGTTCGGCGAGCCGAACTCTGGCGAGAGTGGCGGAATAGGTAGACGCGCTGGATTTAGGTTCCAGTGGGGCAACCCGTGAGAGTTCGAGTCTCTCCTTTCGCACCAGCGCAGTATAAAACGCGCCGCAGCCGGTGGCCCGGGGCTTCCGGTCGAAAGGTGCGTTTTATGTTTTATAGAACAAGTCATTCTGAGTGGCAGTTAGGGGTACTGATGCAAGTCACTGTTGAAACGGGTGAAGGATTGGAGCGGCGGGTCAAGGTTCAACTGCCTTCCGAGCAAGTCAATGCCGAGGTGGAAAAGCGTCTCCTGAAGATCGCCCGATCGGCGCGTCTCGCTGGATTCAGGCCCGGCAAAGTGCCGATGTCCGTCGTACGGCAACGCTATGCCGGTCAGGTACGTGGCGAGGTGCTGGGAGACCTGCTGCAATCCAGCTTTGTCGAGGCCGTCAACACTGAAAAACTCAAACCTGCCGGCCAACCGAAGTTCGAATTCGATTCCGGAGCTACCGATCTGTTTTACGGCTATACCGCCGTTTTCGAGGTGTTGCCGGACGTCGAACTCAGGGCGATCGAGGAGATCGAGATTAAGCGTCCAGTGGTCGAGATTACCGAGGATGATGTCGAGCACATGCTGGGTAAACTGCGCCAACAACGAGTACGGTGGAATCCGATCGAGCGCGAGGCGCAGACTGGGGATCGCCTGCAGATCTCTTTCGAGGGCAAGGTCGGAGGTGAGGCTTTCGATGGTGGTTCAGCCAAGGATATCCGACTCGTTTTAGGTTCCGATACCTTTATCGATGGTTTTGAAACAGGCTTGATTGGCGCCGCTCCGGGGGCTTCCCGTACTGTTCACGCCGAATTCCCTGCCGATTACCGGATCGCCAACCTTGCCGGCAAGGCGGTGGATTTCGAGGTACAGATCTCGTCCGTTGAAGAGCCCCTGCTACCGGAAATTGATGCCGAGTTCGTCCGTGACCTAGGAGTCGCTTCGGGGGATGTCCAATCCCTGCGCCAGGAAGTGACGGCCAATATGCAACGGGAACTCGACCAGAAAATCCACGCCACGATCAAACAACAGGTCATGGAAGCCCTGGTGAAGTTGCACTTGATCGAGGTGCCCAAGATTTTGATCGATGCCGAAGTCGAGCGTTTGCACCAACAGGCGATGCAGGAGGTCAAGGCGGCAGGGCATGCGGGCCGGTTCGATTTGCCGCGCGAGATCTTCCAGGAACAAGGCCGATTCAGGGTCGCCTTGGGCCTCATCATTGCCGAGATCGTCAGGAAGAATGCCCTCAAAGCCGACCCCGCCAGGATTCGCAAAACCGTGGAAACCCTGGCCGCCAGCTACGAACAGCCGGAGGACGTGATGAGATGGTATTACAACCAGAAAGAGCAGATGGCGGCCATTGAGTCCTTGGTGTTGGAAGATCGGGTGGTAGACTGGGTCATGGAACGGGCAAAGATCGAGGATCAGGTCACGGGTTTCGTTCCCTTTATGGAGGAACGGCGCCAATAAACGGCCAGGGTCAACAGGCAACGACAGCGAGTGAACATGAACGGGTTTGAGGTCAATAATCTGGGTCTGGTCCCCATCGTGGTCGAACAAACTGCGCGAGGGGAACGGGCGTTCGACATTTATTCCCGTTTGCTCAAGGAACGGGTGATCTTTTTAGTCGGGCCGGTGGATGATCACACATCGAATCTCATTGTGGCCCAGTTGTTGTTTCTCGAATCCGAGAACCCGGATAAGGATATCTACCTGTATATCAACTCACCTGGAGGTTCGGTCACCGCTGGCATGGCGATCTACGATACCATGCAGTTCATCCGTCCCCATGTGAGCACCATGTGTATCGGGCAGGCAGCCAGTATGGGCGCCCTGCTGCTGTCCGCCGGGCAGGCGGGAAAAAGGTTCTGCCTGCCCCACTCGCGGATCATGATCCATCAACCCCTGGGTGGTTTTCATGGACAGGCCACGGATATCGAGATTCATGCCCGGGAAATCCTCCTGTTGCGAGATAAACTCAACCGAATCCTATCGAAGCATACAGGACAAACCCTGGATAAGATCGCCGAAGACACCGAAAGGGACAACTTCATGGGCGGGGAAGAGGCCGTCGCCTATGGCCTCGTCGACCAAGTGCTCGATAACCGCTCCTCCTTGGCACCATCGCATAAATGAGCACGCGCTGTTCCTATCTCTTACCTACACTCGGTTTATTGATCCCTTATCAATTGGATATGATGGGCTTGGGGATCATCGGCGATACCCCGGCGGGTTGCCTTGACCCTCCCTCACCCAGCTGGAGATAACCCCTCATGAGTCAGGATCACCGCAGCAAGGGCGACGACAACAAGCTCTTGTATTGCTCCTTTTGTGGGAAAAGCCAGAACGAAGTCAGAAAGCTCATTGCCGGACCTTCGGTATTTATCTGCGATGAATGCGTGGAACTCTGCAACGACATCATCCGTGAGGAGATGCAGGACAGTTCCGGCAAAGAAACCAATAAATTACCCAAGCCGCATGAGATCCGCGCCATCCTCGACCAGTATGTCATCGGTCAGGAGCGTGCCAAAAAGATCCTCTCCGTGGCCGTCTACAATCACTACAAACGCCTGGAGTCCCGCGGTAAAAAGGATGACATCGAGATCGCCAAGAGCAACATCCTGCTCATCGGTCCGACCGGTTCGGGCAAAACCCTCCTGGCCGAGACCCTGGCCAGACTCTTGAATGTCCCCTTCACCATCGCCGACGCCACCACTCTGACCGAGGCCGGTTACGTCGGGGAGGATGTCGAAAACATCATCCAGAAGCTGCTGCAGAAATGTGATTACGATGTAGAAAGGGCGCAGACCGGAATCGTATATATCGACGAGATCGACAAGATCTCCCGCAAGTCGGAAAACCCAGCCATCACCCGCGACGTCTCCGGTGAGGGTGTGCAACAGGCTCTGCTGAAACTTATTGAGGGAACCATCGCCTCCGTTCCTCCTCAAGGTGGACGCAAACATCCCCAGCAGGAATTTCTCCAGGTGGATACCCGCAATATCCTCTTCGTCGTGGGAGGGGCTTTCGCCGGTCTGGAAAAGGTCATTCGCGACCGCTCCGAAAAAGGCGGGATAGGTTTTTCCGCCGACGTCCGAAGCAAAGATTCCAGCCGAAAGATCGGCGAGATCATCAAGGATGTCGAGCCGGAGGATCTGATCCGTTATGGCCTGATCCCCGAGTTCGTCGGTCGGCTTCCGGTCGTGGCGACCCTGGAAGAACTGGACGAAGAGGCCCTGGTCAAGATACTGACCGAGCCGAAGAATGCCCTCATCAAGCAATACAACAGGTTGTTCGAGATGGAAGGCGCCGAACTGGAGCTAAGATCCGAGGCCTTGCGCGCCATCGCCCGCCGGGCCATGGAACGCAAGACCGGCGCACGCGGACTCCGTACCATCCTGGAGCATGTGCTGCTCGACACCATGTACGACCTGCCTTCGATGAACCGCGTAAGGAAGGTCGTGGTGGATGAGGCCGTTATCGCCGGAGAAAACGCCCCCTACCTGGTCTACGAGGGCGGAGAGCGGCAGAGAGTCGCCTCCGAATCATGAGATCGGCTTTCCCATCATCGCCTGATGTGCCGTTTATCCCGGTTATTTCCCTACGCCTCCGAATTCACCCTCTTGAATACCATTCCTGCTACCGCAAACTGAATAGCCAAGTGAGCTGAACGGGTGATCCCAACCCCACCAGTTTCTTGAACCTTATCCTTCGAACCCTGTCTTGAAGGCCGAGTGCCGCAAGCCGGCGACCCGAAACTGGGCGGTCACGGCCGAGGCTAAAGCCAATGAGGAACCAACTCCATGGAACACGAAGAATCCATATCCGCTGGGGCGTTCAAGATGGCCGTACCAGTTCTTCCGTTGCGAGATGTCGTGGTCTATCCCCACATGGTCATCCCCTTGTTTGTCGGTAGGGAGAAGTCCATTCGCGCCCTCGACATGGCGATGCAGAACAACAAGCAGATCCTGCTGATCGCACAAAAAAGCGCCGAGGTAGATGATCCCAAGGTAGTGGATCTCCACAGCATCGGCACCCTGGCCAATGTGCTGCAATTGCTCAAGCTTCCCGATGGTACGGTTAAGGTGCTGGTGGAAGGGGAAAAGCGCGCTCGTGTGGTCCGTTTCAGCCAGAGCGAAGAATATTTCGTGGCTGAAACAACCCCAATGCAAGACAGAATCGAATTGTCCGAACGTGAGATCGAGGTGCTGATGCGTTCGGCGACCAATCTTTTTGATCAGTACGTCAAGCTGAATAAAAAGGTACCGCCCGAGGTATTGACCTCGCTCGCCAGCATAGACGATCCCAGCCGACTCGCAGACACCATGGCCGCTCACATGTCGCTCAAACTGGATCAAAAGCAGCGGGTGCTGGAAATGGCCGATGTGCGCGAACGCATGGAAAATCTCATGGGCCAGATGGAGGCGGAAAACGACATTCTGCAGATGGAGAAACGTATCCGCGGTCGCGTCAAGCGTCAGATGGAGAAAAACCAGCGCGAGTACTATCTCAATGAGCAGATGAAGGCGATTCAGAAGGAGCTGGGAGAGCTTGAAGATGCCCCCAACGAGATAGAGGAACTCAACCGCCGTATTGAGCGCGCCGGGATGCCGCGGGAAGCAAAAAAGAAGGCCCTGGCGGAACTCAACAAGCTCAAGCTGATGTCCCCGATGTCCGCCGAAGCCACCGTGGTTCGCAACTACGTGGACACCCTGGTGGAGGTGCCCTGGCGACGCCGTTCTCGGGTCCGCCTGGACCTGAAGGAGGCCGAAAACGTCCTGGAGACGGATCACTACGGGCTCGACAAAGTCAAGGAACGCATCCTTGAGTACCTGGCCGTACAGCAACGGGTACGCAAGCTCAAGGGGCCGATTCTCTGTCTGGTCGGTCCTCCAGGGGTGGGCAAAACCTCGGTCGGTCATTCCATAGCCCGCGCCACCAACCGTAAATTCGTCCGCATGTCCCTGGGTGGGGTACGGGACGAGGCGGAGATCCGCGGCCACAGACGCACCTATATCGGTTCCATGCCGGGCAAGATCATCCAGAATCTGATCAAGATCGTCAGTCGGAATCCGTTGTTTCTATTGGATGAGATCGACAAGATGTCGATGGATTTCCGCGGTGATCCAGCTTCCGCCCTGCTGGAGGTGCTCGATCCCGAACAAAACCATACCTTCGTGGATCACTATCTGGAGGTCGATTTCGACCTCTCCGAGGTGATGTTCGTCGCCACCGCCAATACCTTGAACATACCGCCGGCACTGCTCGACCGGATGGAGGTGATCCGGCTCTCGGGGTATACGGAAGATGAAAAGGTCAATATCGCCCTGCGCTACCTGGTCCCCAAACAAATCAAGAGCAACGGACTGGGCGAAAACGAACTGCAGATCCGCGAAAGCGCCATCCGCGATATTGTCCGCTACTACACTAGGGAGGCTGGGGTCCGCAACCTGGAACGGGAAATCTCCAAGATCTGCCGCAAGGTGGTGAAAGAGGTACTGCTGCGCAAGGAAACCAACCGTAAACACCTCGTAACCCCCACCAACCTGGAAAGATACCTTGGAGTCAAACGCTTCCGCTATGGACGGGCGGACGAACACGACCAAGTCGGGCAGGTGACCGGCCTCGCCTGGACCGAGGTCGGCGGTGAACTCCTGCGCATCGAAGCGGCTTTGGTTGCTGGCAAGGGACGACTGAGTCATACCGGGCAACTCGGGGATGTCATGAAAGAATCCATCGAGGCGGCCATGATCGTGGTGCGGAGTCGGGCCGAGACGCTTGGACTGGAGGCGGATTTCTATCAGAAATTCGATTTTCATATCCATGTCCCGGAGGGCGCCACACCGAAGGATGGGCCCAGTGCCGGCATAGGTATGTGTACCGCCATGGTGTCCGCCCTCACCCATATCCCGGTGCGCGCGGATGTCGCCATGACCGGTGAAATCACCCTGCGTGGCGAAGTGCTCCCTATCGGCGGGCTTAAAGAAAAATTGTTGGCGGCGCACCGTGGCGGGATCACCACCGTTTTAGTGCCCGAGGAAAATGCCCGGGATCTTGTCGAAATTCCAAAAAACATCAAGCAAAACCTTGATATCCGTCTAGTGCGCTGGATCGATCAGGTATTGGAAGTCGCCCTCAAGGAACATCCCAAACCCCTGGAGGGGACCGGCCTTGCCGCCGGAACGGAAGAAGGGCCGCTGCCCGCAGATGAAAAAAAGCTGGGAGGCCAGTCACGCACGGTGGCCACCCATTGAACCGAAGAGCCTCAGGCAAGCAGGAGTGGGTATGAGGCTCGTCCCTCCCCGGGACGCTCATGCTTTCAGGCCGAGCCGGACACCTCTATGGGTTTATAGCCGATCGGGACGCGAAGCCGTCCGGCTTTTCATTCCATAGCGGCTTGACAGTTTTTTTTCACGGCTGTTATAAAGCCGTACCTTAGACGGTCGAGTTCGGGAGCAGAGGCTACCGTCACCAGAATGCAAACTTGCCAAAGGGGAAACTTGGTCAATGAATAAGTCTCAGCTAGTAGAAGCCATGGCGGATGCAGCGGACATATCGAAGGCGGCCGCAGGACGGGCCTTGGAGGGCCTGCTGGATGCCATCCAGGAGGCCCTCATGAACGGGGACCAGGTGACCTTGGTCGGCTTTGGCACCTTCTTAGTGCAGGAGCGCGCGGCCCGCACAGGTCGCAATCCCCAGACCGGGGAGAAGATCGAGATCCTGGCCACGCGGGCACCCAAGTTCAAGGCTGGAAAAGTCTTAAGGGATGCGATAAAGTAGCTTCTTCGCCACGAGGGGTGCTTAGCTCAGCTGGGAGAGCATCGCCCTTACAAGGCGAGGGTCGGGGGTTCGATCCCCTCAGCACCCACCAGCTAGTTTATTAGGAGTGGTAGTTCAGTCGGTCAGAATACCGGCCTGTCACGCCGGGGGTCGCGGGTTCGAGCCCCGTCCACTCCGCCATTTATGAACCGAAAATCGGGGTAACCTTCGCAGGAACCCCGATTTTTGTTATCGGAATGCCCTGCCCTCTCCAGTAGGTCCAAGCCATGTTGCAAGAGATCCGTGATCGTGCCCAGGGTTGGTTCGCTTGGGCCATTGTCATTCTTATCTCCCTTCCATTCGCCCTCTGGGGTATCCATGAATACCTCGGCGGCGGGGCTGAACCGATCATCGCCAAAGTCAACGGCGAGAAGATTACTCAGCGGGAATTGGACCAGCGATCCCAGCAATTCCAGCGCGAGCTGCAACAACGCCTGGGAACGGCCTTCAACCCTGAACTCCTGGATGAGGAACGTTTACGCAAGGAAGTCCTGGAACGCATGGTTCAATCCATCTTGATCTTGCAGGAGGCCGCCAATCTGGGTCTCTACGCCAGTGACAACCAAGTCCGCGGCACCATACTGAACATCCCCACTTTCCAGGCCAATGGGCAGTTCGATCATGGCCTCTACGAGCGCGTCATACGTTATCAAGGCATCGCCGGACCGGCGCAATTTGAACAGCAGATTCGTCGTTCCTTGCTCGCCGCCCAGATGGAACAGGCCATAACCTCAACCGCCATAGTATCCGATCACGAACTCTCGGAGATCCTGCGGCTGCGGGAGCAACAACGCGAAGTCAGTCTGCTGGTGATCCCCGCACAAGGATTCATGAACCAGACCCAGGCCACTGAAGATGAATTGAAAACCTATTATGAAGGGCACAAGGACGCCTTCTACACAGCCGAACGCATCAAGCTGGATTATGTGGTCTTGGACGCGGAAACCCTGGGCGAGAAACTCAACCCCAGCGATCAAGAGCTGCAAGCCTATCTGGAACAGCATGAGGAAGAGTTCGCCGAGCCGGAACAACGCCAGGCGAGCCATATCCTGATAGCCGTTCCGGAGAACGCCGAGGCCGCCAAGGTGGACCAAGCCAGGGCCAAAATCGAAACCGCGGTGGCCCGGATCAAGTCAGGGGAGTCCTTCTCCGAGGTGGCACGCACCCTCTCCGAAGACCCGGGTTCCGCGGCCTCTGGTGGCGATCTGGGGTATTTCCGTCGCGGGATGATGGATCCGGCCTTCGAGGAGGCCGCCTTTGGCACCGAGGTGGGAAAACTCAGCGAACCCGTGCGCAGCCGCTTCGGTTTCCATCTGATCCTGGTAACCGAGGTCAAGCCCGGTGGAAAACCATCCCTGGCCACGGCTCGAGAGCCAATTCTGGCCTCGTACCGACGCCGGGAGGGTGAACAACAACTCTATGACCAGGCCGAAAAGGCGGCCGATCTGGCCTACGAGCATCCGGACAGCCTGGAAAGCCTGTCGACTACCCTGAGTCTCAAGATTCAAACCAGCGATTGGATCGGTCGCGGAGGAGGCGAAGGCCTGCTCTCGGCACCCAAGGTGTTGGCCGCGGCCTTCGGCGATGATGTCTTGATCGACGGCCATAATAGCGAGGTCATCGAGTTGAGCCCGGAGCGGATGATGGTACTGCGGGTTCGCGAGCATGAAGAGGCTCGGTTACAGCCCCTGGAAGAGGTGAAGGAAAGTGTGACCAAGCGGCTTCAGGCGGAACGGGCCCGCGCCCAGGCCGAGCAAAAAGGACAAGAGCTGGTAGCCAAGCTCAAGGAAGGCGTCCGCTTGGAGCGCCTTCAACAGGAAACCGGATTTTCTTTGCAGACCCCGGGAGCGATCAAGCGCGACTATGCGTCGCTTTCACCAAGTTTGGTGGCCTATATATTCAAGCTTCCCAAGCCCCAGGACAATCAGCCGGTCTATGGCGGTCAGGCCTTGGAAAATGGGGATTATGCCTTGGTCTCCCTGACCTCCGTCCAGGATGGCCACCTCGCCGGCCTTGACGAGGGAACCAAGTCAAAGGAGAAAGGCAGCTTGAGACGCCAACTGGGACAGGGATATTACCATCATCTGACCGCCCTCCTCAGATCCAAAGCGGATGTGACCACCTTCGCCCCTTAAGGCGATTTCTGTCAAAAAATATACCAGCCGGCTGGTCTGTTCGTCCGCCTTCGGTGTTCCGCCAGCCGTTACAGAGCTCGCTCGGCGCCAGCTGGCGTACCTGGAAGGCGAATCAACAGCCGTCGCCTTCAGGTATATCTTTTTTCGGCAATCGCCCAGGCTGATCGCGGCGGGAAATCCGGGTTTCCCCCGCCTCTTGTCCTTATCAACTACCCTTTCCGAATCCATTCTGGGCTTCCGCACGGTCGGGATGGGGATGTGGACGTCGGTCTCTCATCCCACCGCTGAGAACAAGACCTACAAGGAAGTGATATTCGCGTTCAGCGGTGCCGGGCATGGGTGGAAAACAACGATTTTATGTTCTTGTTTGTAGAACAATAAGATCGGTATCTTTGGTATTGTTCTCTTGGGAAGAACCGAAAATAGGCCTTTCCAGCCGAGGCCCGGTTCCCTGCGGCTGGCGATGAGCGAAGCGCCTCCCAAAGCTTTGGCTCATGCCAATAAGCCGGGTTGTGGCGCTTCCGCGCCTCAAGCTCAAGGGCCGCTTTTCTGTTGCCGAGGTTCAGGAAGGGACTTGTCGCCTCAGATCAGAATCTCGTCCGCATGCAGCAGATCCGCGCAGGCGTCCTTCTTGATCACCGCCGCGTTGCGCAGGGCCTTGGCCGCCGCGCCAAGAATGTAACGGTTGGCGATGAACACCTTGCGGCTGTCGATCTCGGCCTCATCCATGAGCAGATAGCCGGTATAGAGGTAGGAGTACATCTCCACCAATTCCTTGGCGACCACGCTCTGGAGGTGCTTGTCGGTTTTGTCGGTCACGTACTTGAGACAGTCGAGGAAGAGGACCCGCATCTCCTTGAGCTCGTCCGCCAACCTGGCCAGGTTGCCCTTGTATTCCTTGTGTTCCTTTTCGGTGAAGAGGTCGGCGAAGATGTCGTTCACCACGCCGCCGATGGCGGCCACGATCTGCAACTGGGAAGTGCCTTCGTAAATATTGGTGATGCGGGCATCCCGGACCAGGCGCTCGACATTGAATTCCTTCATGTAGCCGGTGCCGCCGTGGACCTGGAGGGCATCGTAGGCGATGCGGTTGGAATTCTCGGTCAGCACGTATTTGGCCATGGGGGTGAGCAAGGCGGCGTTGCGGGTGGCCTCCTTCAGCCGCGCGGCCTCGGCGGACTGGTCCTTGCCCGCCGCCTTGAGGTGCTCGATCTTCTCTTCCAGCTTGTTGCGCAGGTCGACCCATTTGGCGGCGGCATAGAGCAGGGAGCGGTCGGTCTCCAAGGCCACCCGCATGTCGATGAGCATGTTGGTAATCACCGGGATGTTGTAGATGGACTTACCGAACTGCTCCCGCGCCTTGGCATAGCTCAGAGCCTCCTCATAGGCCGCCTGGGCGATACCCAGGGCCTGGGCGGCGACCCCCAGCCGGGCGCCGTTCATCAGGTCCATGACATATTTGATGAGACCGAACTTGCGCTTGCCGATGAGCTGGGCCGGGGTATCGTTGAACTGGAGCTCGCAGGTGGGCGAGCCATGGATGCCCAGCTTGTTCTCGATGCGGCGGACCTTGACGTTGTCCCGTCCGTAACAGGCGAACATGCTCAAGCCGCGGCCGTCCTTGGTGCCCGGCTCGCTACGGGCGAGGACCAGCAGGATGTCACCGTTGCCGTTGGTGATGAAGCGCTTGACCCCTTTCAGTCGCCACTGACCGTTGGCGTCTTGATAGGCTTGCATGTTGACCGCCTGGAGATCGGAGCCCGCGTCCGGCTCGGTGAGGGCCATGGCGCCGGTGGCCGAGCCGTCGGCGAATTGGGGCAGAAACTCCTGGCGCTGGGCCTCGTCGCCAAATTTGTTGATGGTCTCGGCGATGTCCTGCAAGCCGAACAGGTTCATCAGCGAGGCCTCGGCCCGGGACACCATCTCGATGGCCATGGTGTAGAGGCTGGTGGGGAAGTTGAGCCCGCCATAGCGCCGGGGCAGGGTAAAGCCCATCAGCTCGGCCTTGGTGAGCTGATCCAGCGCCTCTTGAGTCCCCTGGGCGTAGCTCACCCGTCCGTCCTCGTAATGACAGCCCTCGGTGTCCACCGCGGCGGCGCGGGGGGCGATGAAGTTGCCGGTGATGTCGCCGACGATCTCCAACACCTTGCGGTAGTTGTCGAGGGCGTCCTGATAGTCCGTGGGGGCGTAATTGTATTCGGACGCCTCCTTATAGCCGTGCTCGGCGATCTCCACCACCTCCTGGAGTTCCAGGTGGTCGAAGTGAAACAGCAGGTCGGGATTGTCGGTGAAGAAATTGGCCATGGCGGACTCGGCTACTTGAGTTTGTGCTTATAGGCGTCGATGAACATGGGGATCACCTCCCGCACGTCACCCACGATGCCGTAGTGACAGATGGAAAAGATCGGCGCCTCCGGATCGGCATTGATGGCGATGATCTTCTTGGCGTCCTGCATGCCGGCCCGGTGCTGGATGGCCCCGGAAATACCGCAGGCGATATAGAGCTTGGGACGGACGGTGACGCCGGTCTGGCCCACCTGGCGGGCGTGATCGATGTAGCCCGCGTCCACCGCGGCCCGGCTACCGGCCACCTCGCCGCCGATGGTGTGGGCCAGTTCGTGGATCAAGCGAAAGTTTTCCTTGGAACCCATGCCGTAACCGCCGGCGACGATGATGGGGGCGGCCTTGAGATTGACCCGGTTTTCTTCGTGATGACGCTCGATGACGCGCACCAGGTGATCGATCTCGTCCGACTGGTAGGGCACCTCGGTGAGGCGACCCAGCACCGGTTCCGCCAGAGGCACCTTCTCCATCACCCCTTCCCGCACCGTGGCCATCTGCACCTCGGAATCCGGGCAGATGATGGTGGCGATGATGTTGCCGCCGAAGGCGGGACGGATCTGCAATAGTAACTCCTTGTAATCCTTCCGCAGGTAGGTGACATCGGCGATCTGCAGGTCGGTGCAGTCGGCGGTCAGGCCGCTGAAGGTGTGGGAGGCTACCCGGGGCGCCAGATCCCGACCGACGAAGGTGCCGCCGAACAGCAGGATGCGGGGCTGGTGCTGGTCCACCAATTCGCCCAGGATGCGGGCGTAAGGCAGTGTGTTGTAATTCTTGAGTTCCGGGTGATCGGCCACCAGGACCTCGGTGGCGCCGTAGCGGAAGCATTCCTGGGCCAGGGCCGGCATTTCGTGCCCGATCACCACCGCCTTCAGTTCGCCGTGCAGGTGCTCCGCCAGCTTGCGACCCTTGGACAGCAGCTCGAAGCTGACATCAGCCGCCTTGCCGTTGCGCTGTTCGATGTAGACCCAGACTTGGGGTTTGTGATTGTGCATGGGTACGCCTATCCGAAGATGTGATCTTCCATCAGCTTATCGACCAGGGCATAGAGGCCTTCTTTGGTCGGGCTGACCTTCTGGTGCTCGCTGCCGCCGAGGATCACCGAGTCGATCTTGTGCACCTTGGTGGGCGAACCGTGCAGACCGCAGCGTTTGGTATCCACGTCCAGGTCGTCCGTGGTCAGGGTCGGGATGAAAAGATTGCGGGCGATGTACTCTTCCTTGAGTTGGTCAACGTAGAGCAGCGAGTTGGCCTCCGCCATCTTCTCCAGCTCCAGCAGGGTGTGGGCGTTCTTGTAGGCCATCACCCGCTTGGCCAGGAAGGGCCGCGGCACGGCGGCGTCCTTCACCACCGTAATCAAGAGCGGCAGACGCCCCTCCAACACCTCGAAACCCCCGTCGATCTTGCGCTTCACCCGGATGTGATCGCCGGAGGCGGACAGGATCTGCTCCGCGTAGGTAATCTGGGGAAGGCCCAGCTTCTCGGCGGTCTGGGGACCTACCTGGGCGGTATCGCCGTCGATGGCCTGACGTCCGGCGAAGATGAGGTCGTAGCTCCCGACCTTCTGGATCGCCTTGGCCAAGACATAGGAGGTCGCCAGGGTATCGGCGCCGGCAAACTTGCGATCGCTGATCAGATAGGCCGCGTCCGCCCCCATGTACAGGCATTCCCGCAGCAAGTCCGAGGCCTTGAGGGGCCCCATGGTCAGCACCGTCACCCGTCCGCCATAACGGTCCCGCAACTGCAAGGCCAGCTCCAGGGCCACCTTGTCTTCCGGGTTGAACACGGTGGGCAGCTTGCTGCGGTTGACCGTGCCGTCCGGCTTCATCACCTGGCCGGAGATGTTGGCCGTGTCCGGTACCTGTTTGACCAATACGATGGAATGGTAGCTCATGCTATTCCTGCGACTAGGCTGAGGTAGGCGGTGGAAACGAAGCGAGGCGTATCAACCGGCGATTCCAGGGACTGGAGGCGCCTGCCTCAGCCCAGGGGCCGCCGCCCGACGCGGCAGCATTGTACGTTCACCCCGGCTCCCCTGTCATCCACCCCGGAACCGGTGACTCAGGCCATGCCCAGGATGTGGTAGCCGGTATCCACGTAGAGGACATCGCCGGTAATGGCCGAGGCCAGGTCCGAGCAGAGAAAGGCCGCCGCATTGCCAACTTCTTCGATGGTGACGTTACGGCGCAAGGGGGTACGTTCCTGGACGTAATTCAGCATGGCGCGAAAATCGCCGATACCGGAAGCCGCCAGGGTACGGATGGGGCCGGCGGAAATGGCGTTGACCCGGGTGCCCTCCGGTCCCAGCGCCGCCGCCAGATAGCGCACATTGGCCTCCAAGGCGGCCTTGGCGACTCCCATGACGTTGTAATTCGGCACCACCCGCACCGCGCCCAGATAACTCATGGTCACGATGGCGCCGTTGCGGCCCCGCATCAGCTCCCGCCCTCCCTTGGCCAGGGCCGTCAGACTGTAGGCGCTGATGTCCAGAGCGGTGTCGAAACCCTCCCGGGTGACTACATCCACATAGTTCCCGTCCAACTGATCCCGCGGGGCGAAGGCCACGGAATGGACGATGGCGTCCACCCCGTCCCAGCGGGACGCCAGCAGATCGAAGGCGTCCTGGATCTGGTGATCGCTACAGACATCCAGGTGCATGCAGAGATCCGATTCCACCTTGGCCGCCAAGTCCCGCACGACCCGCTCCAACCGATCGCCCTGATAGCTGAAGGCCAACTCCGCTCCCTCCCGACGCATGGCCTGAGCCACTCCCCAGGCGATGGAACGGGTGCTGGCGGCCCCGACGACGAATACCTTTTTGCCCTGCATGAAACCCATGATCCTGCCCTCAGCAACTCTTGAAACAGCCCGATCCCCGATGCGGTGCCCGCGGCATGATACGACGATCGCCAGCGGAAATACCCTGGAGGGCCACCTTAACGAAAAATACCGACCGAAGAAAGGCCGCGGAAAACAGGGCCATCGCGCCATCGAGACCTTCCATCCATGAACTCTTCGGACTTCCGATGAGCGAATTACCTCAGCCAAGCCGTCCTACCATCCGGACTCTTTCTCGCTGAAATAACTGGCCAATCAGATTCGGTCTGGCCGTCCTCTGTCCCGGGCGACGAGCGAAGCGCCTCCCAGGTCTTG
Source organism: Pseudomonadota bacterium (assembly GCA_052035915.1). Classification (GTDB taxonomy): domain Bacteria; phylum Pseudomonadota; class Gammaproteobacteria; order Chromatiales; family Chromatiaceae; genus JBPOHE01. The sequence continues at coordinate 496 of JBPOHE010000093.1, read as the reverse complement.
GGTCCACACCATGAAACTCGGCGCCCCAAACATTCGCCAACTTCGACCCGGATCTCGCTGGCAACTCTCGGGCCTGGGGGGGCTGGCTCGGATTTTCGTTCTCCATAAGAGAACAATAAGCTATTTTAAGAATCATTGTTCTCATAAAGAGAACAAAAAATGACCATTTTCAGCCGAGGCCCGGCTCCTGGCCGCTGGAGATGAGTTCACCAGGGTGTACCGGGCGCACCGATTGAGAAGGATGGTCGGTGCACGACCGAGGAAACTACCGCTGTTCAAAGGAGTATCGGGGCGAAACCCGGATTGAAAATTAACCGGGATCGAGTAGGCTTTCTCCATCGGGGAACCTTGGCGGGTCCTCGATGAAAAGGGTAGTGTCCCAGGAAGTGGTGTAAGAAACTGAGTAGTTTGGTTCCCCTCGGGTGCCCCGCATGCGGGGCACCCGAGGGGCGCGATTGGGAGGTCATCGAAAACTCCGGTAAGGTATGGGTTACAA
>JBPOHE010000046.1:0-42852 GCA_052035915.1 Pseudomonadota bacterium | reverse complement strand
ATCGTGACTTGGATCGTGACTTCGTTGGGACGCGGCTGAAGGATGATGGCCATCAAGAGTATCCAGGCTGTTAATTAATGAGTTGTAGGATACATCTCGGAGCAACATTATCCAGAGGTCGCACCCGACGAAGCTCTGCTGATCCGGAGAGACCGCGTAAAGCCGGTCCTTCACGGCCGCATGGTCGAAGACGACCTCGTAATGCACGGCCCAGAGCAGTGCCCACAGGGGGAGAGGATCCGCACCGTTTAAGAGTCGTTGCGCCAGATCGGTCGCCGCCGCGATCCACTTGCCGGACACAAGAAGACAGACGAGGCGCCAAGTGGACCAGTGGGTCCACTCGGGGGAGTGCTTCGACAATTGCTCGATAACCGAGGTGAATCCTTCGCCTGCCCGCTGCAGAGCAGCCTGGGAACGGTCGTCGGCGCGGACGAGCGCCCGGGGAAAGGGCAACGGCGCGAACGGATGGTCCGCAAGGTTCAGGGCCGCGGGCGTGCAGGCGCGCCAAAAATCCAACACCGCCCCAGCCGTGCGGAGCGCAAAGGCATCGGGGTCCAGGGCGGTCGCCCGGTCGATGGCCTCGGCCGCATCTGGCAACCTGCGCAGTACGAGCAGGGCCAGGGCACGCAGGCGGAAGACCTCGCCGTTGGGCTCGCCCTCCGGCTCCTCCAGCAATGCCATGGCCTCCTGAGCACGTCGCGATTCGATCAGAATGCCGGCCTTGAGCTTTCGCGCCTCTGACGATACCGGCTTTTCGAGTAAAGCGAGTGCAGACGCTGTTCCTTCAGTGCGGTAGACCAGTTGGGCAGAGACGACCTGTCCATCCCCTTCAGGGTCTTCCACCAGCGCCCGCCCCGCCAGTACACGGGCGCCATCCCTGTCGGGGCCATCGATCAGCCGGTACAGAGCGGCGGTGCGCAGGATGCGCCCGCGCAGGCGTGCGTCGAGGTGAGGCCAGGCCGGCATCGCAAGCAGCTTGTCCATCTCGGCGATGGCGGTAGCCCTCTCGCCGCGACGATACCGCTCACGAATGGCTTCGAGGTCTTCGGCGACGCGCTGTGAGAGCGCATCGGCCAGGTCCAATGGTACCGTGGCCGCCGCGTTCTGATCGGCGCCGACCAGGCCAGACGTCGGACCAGCAGCCGGGGGCGATGAGACCTCGCTCATCAGTCGAACGGCCTGGGATGGCCCGGCAGAGCCGGTCAAATGCTCGGCAACGCGCTCTCTAACTGCCTCGTAAGCGCGGTCTCGTGTTGTCTTCCTGGCTGCACCCAGTGGTGTTTCTTCCTGGTTCGAGAACTGGATACGCGCCAGCCAGTCGGGTAGGTGGCAATGGCTGACCCGTAGCGCCAACAACAGCAGGCCATCACGTTGTGCCGCCTCCAGCAGTGCCGGCAGCTCCACGAGCCGTACGAACTCCGAGTCCAGCAGCTCGATGTTGACGAACAGGACCGCGTAAGCCGCTTGGTCCAAGGCCTGCCGGACCTCGCTGGGCCAGTCTCGGCCATCACGGATATCCTGGTCGGACCAGGCACGGTGACCGTGCTCGGGTTGTACTTGGTTCAGGTGGCGCTTCAGCTCCTCAACGAAGCCGCGCGACAGTGACTTGCCGTTGCAGTGGGCGTAGCAAAGAAATCCGTTCCTCCGAGTCTTCATACCAGCATTCGTTTATCTTCCCTGTGTGCAGACGAAATGAGTGCGATTGGTCGTAGGGAAAACGCCTACACCTCGTTGCGCACCGCGAGCAAGCGGGTGAAGCGTCGCATGCTCGAACTATTACGGAAGAAGGCTGAGGCCAAGAAACAGGACGACGACGAGCAGCACGGAGCCGTGCAAGTATCGTAAGGTGACGCTCCAGGTGGTGCTCCACCAGAAGGCCCTGGTCAAAGGCTCGGTCCGCATCGAATAGGGGGCAACCCTGCCGTCGCCGACGATGCCCCCTTCGTAGAGCTTCCGAAACAGGCGTTCCTGAGCGAGGAAATAGCCATCGAGCCCCCAAAAGGCCAAGATGGGTACTAGCGCCACGCCGATCAGCAGTGGCTTGGCCTCCTCGGCGGCCAGGGCCAGGAGCGCCGCGACCAGGGTGACACTCCAGCCCTTGAGCAGGAAGGAATTGCTCGCCATCCGGTTGATGACCCCTTGGAGCAGGTCGAGGTGCTTCTCGTTGATCGAATCGGTCATGGTTTCCTCACTCACACCTACTGATTCGGCCCTGCGATCGTTAGGGAGCCCAGGCCGTTGCGCTTGGTCGCCCTGGCCTTGATCGTAATTCCGGCCACCTCGCCAACTGCGAGGCCGTTGGTCCGCACAGCGGACCCTACAGATCGCGGCCGGCCAGAACGACGATCAAGACATTCCCCCCGTCCAGCGCCGTATATCGCGCACGATCAGAGCCGCTACGAGGCTCTCATCGTCCGATTCGTGGACCTCACGCCGGGCCTCCGCGCTCAGGCTGTTGTGTTCCAGGTCGATACCCCCTGCGGTCTCGGCGATCAGCCGGGCGGTCTCCCCGCCCAGACGTCCGACGAGGTAGACGGGACCGTCGGGATGACAGGCGCGGAAGCGCTCGTATTCGTCGCGGATGCCGGGCTTCCTGCCCGAGAAGTCCCTGGTCTTGCCGCCGATGAAGACGGCGGCGCTGGCCTGAGTGGTCATGGGACCGCGTATGTGTACCAAGTCTGTGTCAATGTCGAAGCCGGGGTCACCGAGCCAGTGGACATCGTCGAAGACGGCGGTGTCAGCGCTCTCCGGGGGCTCATGTCCGCGGAATCGTTCGAGTTGGTACAAGCTGATCGGCGGCTTGCGCCCGCCGAGTGCCTTGGCGGCCCGATGCACCAGCGGTGTGATGGTCGGGTGGCCGCCGAAGACGAGTGGTATCCCGGCGCCGAGCAGGGAGCGCACAAGCGCGGTGACGTAGTCGTAGACACGCTGGGCGCCGGGGGTGTTGGCAATCTCGTCGGGGAGGCTCGCGGAGAGCAGCACTGGGACTCTTGCGAGGTCGGATGATGGGTTCGACATGGTTTGCATCATCAGGTCGCTGGCTGGATCAGATTCGACAGGTGGCTCACGACTTGGTCCAACGCCAGGACTTGCAGCGGCTCGCTCCCCTTCGCCCAGTCCACGGCCTGACACTCCTCGTCGGAAAGCCGTCGTCCGCGATGGACGAGCAGGCCGTGATCGATCTGCCCGGAAAGGGCCGCGCAGCCGCGCGAGAGGCGATAAAGCCGCGTCAGGTCATAGCTCGCGTCTTCAAAGTCTAGCAGGCAGCGGATGGTGCCCGTGGCCGCACCGATTTTTCAGCAGCAAACGGCGCCTTCCCTGCTCCGCGATCTGCACCGGCGCCAAGAGCTTGAACTTGGCGAGCGACTGTTGCAACCGGCGGTCGAATGATCGGCGCGCGGCGAGCTTGGAGGCGACATAGCGCTCCAAATCGCGGAGGCAGGCATCGACCTCGTCGCGCCACTCGAGACTCGGCAACCCCCGGACCTGTGGGAAGCCCTCGCTGCCGCTCACCCGCACGCCGAAGATGGCAACCCGGTTCTCCAGGGCGATGGTCACCTCTTCTCGCACCCAGGGGGAATCCGCGGCGTCCGGGGAGTCGATCAGGAGCAGGAAATCGCGTGCTGGGATCGCCTGCGCAATGCGCGGTTGAACCGCTTCGCCGGGCTCGATGGCCTCGTCTTCGGTGTCGAGGAAAGCGTCGTAGCCGAGGTTTCGGAAGTGCCGGTAGATCGCCTGGGCCGCAGCGCTGCCATCGCTACGCCGGTAGGAGATGAAGAGCCGGCAATCGCGCCGGAACGGCTCCAGTCCGAGATGCCGCCGGATCGCCGTGTATACCAGCTCGCCAAGCGGGTCGCCGTCATCCCAGGCGACGGCGTTAAGACGCCCGAGGTAGGCCATGTCCCCCGTCAGTTTACGGAAGTCGAAGGCCGCACGCTCCGGGACAACGGGCAGGATCGGAAAGCCGCTGGGTTCAGCCAGCCGGGCAAAGGCACAGATCTGCGGATCGCCGAGCGCTTCCTCGGTGCACAGGAAGACCAGCACCGAAGTCGAGTGCTCATCCGGGAGGTGCGTGAGATCCCGGTCCAGCGTCAATGCAGGCGTTTGCTCGAAGGCCCCTGCGATCAGGCCTGCCATGGCATTCCCATCTCCTGCGGCGACAAGCTTGATGACTCGGTTGTCCATTGTTCTGCCTACGGCTCTTGTCGGTGAGGGCCTTCTCTATTATGGATACCGCGTTATTTTTGAACGCTGAGTGTCATGTTTCAGATCAGCTTATGCAGTTTGGATTCGGTGCCGCCGCCCAGAAGGTCGCGGCGACAAAGGCGGCCATAAAACACGAAACGCCGCATCGAAGGAACCTCAAAGCCCCAAGGCTTGGCGCACCCATGGCGCCACCAGCGACAGCCCACGGGCCAAGCCAGCGGGGTTGGTTCCCCCCGCCTGGGCCATATCCGCTCGCCCACCGCCTTTACCGCCCACCTCCTGGGCCACCAGATTCACCACCTCCCCGGCCTTGACCCGATCCGTGAGGTCCTTGGTGACCCCCGCCACCAGATTGACCCGCTCACCGGCTACCGAGGCCAGGAGAATGACCGCCGAGCCAAGCTTGTTTTTCAACTGATCCAGGGTTTCCCGGAGCGCCTTGTTGTCGGCGCCGTCGATCTTGACCGCCAACACCTTGATACCTCGGAGGTCCAGGGCCTGAGAGGCGAGATCGCTGCCGGCGGCGGAGGCCAGTTTGCCCTTGAGCTGTTCCAGCTCTTTTTCCAGCCGTCGATGGCGCTCCACCAACTGGGCGAGCTTGTTGTCCACCTCGTCGCGGCTGGTCTTGAGCAACTCGGCCAGGCGCAGCAGACGGCCTTCGTTCTCCTCCACCCAGGACAGGGCCTGATCGCCGGTGATGGCCTCGATACGCCGCACCCCCGAGGCGACCCCACCTTCGGCCGTGATCTTGAACAGACCGATATCCCCCACCGCCTTGACATGGGTGCCGCCGCACAGCTCAAGGGAGAAATCGCCCATGCTCAACACCCGCACCCGGCTGTCGTATTTCTCGCCGAACAAGGCCATGGCCCCGGCCTTTTTCGCCGCCTCCAGGTCCATGACCCGGGTCACCACCTGGTGATTGCACCGGATTTGGGCATTCACCAGTTGCTCGATCTCCCGCAAGTGCTCCCGGGCGATGGGCTCGAAATGGGTGAAATCGAAACGCAGCCGTCCAGGCTCGACCAGGGAGCCCTTCTGCTGCACATGATTGCCGAGCCGCCGACGCAAGGCCGCATGCAGCAGATGAGTGGCCGAATGGTTGAGGGCGGTAGCCAGGCGGGTGGCGGGGTTGACCTGGGCCTGCAGCCGATCCCCCAGCTTGAGCGAGGCCCCGGAAAGGACGCCGACATGACCGAAGACGCCGCCTGGCTGCTTGCGCGTATCCTCGACGCTAAAGAGACTCTGTCCGCGTTGCAGCACTCCTTGATCGCCAACCTGGCCGCCGGACTCGGCATAAAAGGGGGTGCGGTCCAGCACGATCAACCCCCGCTCTCCGGGAAGAAGTTCGGTGACCGCCTCCCCACCCCGAGAGATAGCCAGGATTTCCGCTTCATCGGTCAATCCCTGATAACCGGTGAACTCGGTCGCCGGCAGGCTTTCGAGGCTCACCTGCTGGTCGACCCCGAACTGACTGGCGGCGCGGGCGCGTTCCCGCTGCTGGGCCATCTCCCGATCAAACCCCAGGCTGTCCAGGCTGAGTCCGCGCTCGCGGGCGATGTCGGCGGTGAGATCGACGGGAAAGCCATAGGTATCGTAGAGACGGAACACCGTCTCGCCGGGGATTTCGCTTCCTTCCAGGGTGGCGATGGCCTGCTCCAGGATCTTCATACCCTGTTCCAGGGTTTCGGCAAAGCGTTCCTCCTCCAGTCGCAACACCCGCTCCACCTGGGTACCCGCCTGCACCAACTCGGGATAGGCATCGCCCATCTCCGCCGCCAGCGGCGTCACCAGACGATAGAAAAAGGGGTCTCGAGCACCCAGCATGTAACCGTGACGGATGGCGCGCCGGATGATCCGCCGCAGCACATACCCCCTCCCCTCGTTGGAAGGCAAGATCCCGTCGGCGATCAGAAAGGCGCAGGAACGGATATGATCGGCGATCACCCGCAGCGACTTGTCATCCAGGTCCTGGCATTGGGTCACCTCGGCGGCGGCGCGGATGAGGGAGCGGAAGAGGTCGATCTCGTAATTGCTGTGCACCCCCTGCATGACCGCCGCCAGGCGCTCCAATCCCATGCCGGTGTCCACCGCCGGCTTGGGCAGGCGGGTCAGGGTACCGTCGGCGGCACGATTGAACTGCATGAACACCAGGTTCCAAATCTCGATATAGCGATCCCCTTCCGCCTCGGGCGAGCCCGGCGGACCGCCTGGAACCTCCGGGCCATGATCCCAGAAGATCTCGGAGCAGGGTCCACAGGGACCCGTATCCCCCATGGACCAGAAGTTGTCCTTGGCGCCGATGCGACCGAATCTTTCGGGATCTACCCCGATCTCGCGCAGCCAGATATCCGCCGCTTCTTCATCCTCCTCGAACACCGTCACCCAGAGGCGTTCCGCCGGCAACCCCAGTGTGGCGGTGAGGAACTCCCAGGCAAAGTGAATGGCCTCGCGTTTGAAATAGTCGCCGAAGCTGAAATTGCCCAGCATCTCGAAGAAGGTATGATGGCGGGCGGTATAGCCGACGTTTTCCAGATCATTGTGTTTGCCGCCGGCGCGCACGCAACGCTGGGAGGAGGCGGCCCGCGGATAGGGGCGCGCCTCGCGGCCAAGGAAGGTGTCCTTGAACTGGACCATCCCGGCATTGGTGAACAAGAGACTGGGGTCGTCATGGGGAACCAGCGAACTGCTCGCCACGATCTCGTGTCCCTTGGAGCGAAAGAAGTCGAGAAAGCCCCGTCTCAATTCTGCGCTGCTGGTCATAGGCCTACCACTCATTATCATTCTTGCCCGAGGTATTGCATGGAGCGCCGCTCCCAACTGCGGGGAGCCAAGGCGATTGCCGGAGAAAGATATACCAGAATGTGCCGGATGGCTGTTCGCCTTCAAGGTGCGCCGGCCGGCGCATAGCCAGGCTATGTAACGGCTGGCGCCACGCCGAAGGCGGACAAACAGACCAGCAGGCTGGGATATATTTCGACAGAAATCGCCTCAATCAATCCTGGCTGAACAACTGCTGTATCTGGTCCCAGGTAAAACCACGAAACTGAAGAAAACGGGTGCGTTTGGCCAGTTCCGCCGGCCCGGACGGCATGCCCTGGCCATACTTTTTTTCATGTACCTGCCGCAGCGTTTGCAGCCAGGTTTCGGCGTTCTCCACTGGCAGATGGGCCTCGATCAAGGCTTCGCTCACCCCATGCTCTTCCAACTCCGCCCGGATCCGCCTTGGTCCGAGTCCACATTCGCGGCGACGGCGCACGAAGCCTTCGGCAAAACGTTCGTCGCTGAGCGTCCCCTGGCGCTCCAACCCATCCAGCAGGGTCTCCACCTCGTCGCGCAGATAACCCCGTTGCTGGAGTTTCCCGGCCAGCTCGCGGCGGGCGTACTCTCGCATGGCCAGCAAGCGGATGGCCATGGTCTCCATATCCCGTGGCATATCAGATATCCGCCTCCATTGGCGCCTCATCCTCCAGAGCCGGGGGGGCCGTGAACATCATGGAGCGCAGCTTGGTCTCGATGTCCTGGGCGACGGCACGGTTCTCCTTGAGAAAATTGCGCACATTATCCCGTCCCTGACCGATGCGCTCGCCGTTATAACTGTACCAGGCCCCGGATTTGGCGATGAGGTTGTTGGCCACCCCGAGTTCGATCAGCTCGCCCTCATGGGAGATGCCTTCGTCATAGAGGATCTCGAAATTCGCCTGCTTGAAGGGAGGGGCCACCTTGTTCTTGACCACTTTGACCTTGGTCTCGTTGCCGATCACCTCTTCGCCCTTTTTGATGCCGCCGGTGCGCCTGATATCCAACCGCACCGAGGCATAGAACTTGAGCGCATTGCCACCGGTGGTGGTTTCCGGGTTGCCGAACACCACGCCGATCTTCATGCGGATCTGATTGATGAAGATGACCAGGGTGTTGGTACGCTTGATGTTGGCGGTGAGTTTGCGTAGGGCCTGGGACATCAGCCGCGCCTGCAACCCCATGTGGGCATCCCCCATCTCGCCCTCGATCTCGGCCTTGGGGGTCAGGGCCGCCACCGAGTCGATCACCACCACGTCCACGGCCCCGGAGCGCACCAGCATGTCGGCGATCTCCAGGGCCTGTTCGCCGGTGTCCGGCTGGGATACCAGCAGATCCTCGATTCTCACACCCAGCTTGGCGGCATAAGAAGAATCGAGAGCGTGCTCGGCATCGACGAAGGCGGCGGTGCCGCCCAGCTTCTGCGCCTCGGCCACCACATGCAGGGTCAGCGTGGTCTTGCCCGAGGACTCGGGTCCGAAGATCTCGACGACACGTCCGCGGGGCAAACCGCCCACCCCCAGGGCCATATCCAGCCCGAGCGAGCCGGTGGAGATCACATCCAGATTGCGTACCGTGGGGGCATCTCCCATACGCATGATGGTGCCCTTGCCGAACTGTTTTTCGATCTGGGTCAGCGCCGCGTGCAGCGCCTTCTTACGGTTGTCGTCCATCGCCTCATCCCCTCGTGGAAAACCGGGCTTGCCGGGGCCCGTGGTGTGCCGGGGTGGAATTATCACACAGCCCCCGGATCGGCGTAACCCGTGACCCTTGCCACCTATCAGTTCGTTTCCACCCTTGATAAGAGGGCGGCGGCGGGACTTCAGGCCAGAAAATCCCCATTCTCCATCCTTTTCCAGCGGGGAAGAGGCTTGGGAACCCTTTCTCGCCAAAACTGAAGGTGGTGAGGTCCAGGAACCTTCTCTCACCAAGACTGACAGGTGGTGAGGTTCCTTTCTCCCCGGATGTCGCTTGGCTCCATCCGGGCTACCGGCTCCCGGGCCTGGGCGTCTGAACCCGGCTTTTCGTTCTCTAACAGAGAACAATGCTTTTATTTATTAATGAATTGTTCTCTAAATAAGAACGATAATTGGCGATTTTCAGTCGATGCCCGGGGCCGGATAGTCGTGGAAGTTGAGTAGGTCGGACAAAAACACAGTGTTGCCCGACATTCCATAATAGACGTCGGGCACAGGTGCCCGACCTACCCGGCTTTCGTTGCGCTACAGCCGCGCCGCTTTGGGTGGTCCGAGTTTAGCCGTTTGCTAGGGCATTTCTTGACCATGATTCCACAGCTCATATTCGCTTATATCAATATCTTCGTTCCACGTAATGGCATATCCACCCTTTTCGATATTGAATGTTTTAAAAAATACTGGATTCTTCAATGGCTCGAACATGCTTTTCGATAAAAGATGCGAAATGTCGTACTTTCTTTTCTCGTCGTTATCAAATACTACGATCAATGTATGATCATCGAGTGTTGTTGCCGTATTGATTCTTGGTATTTTCATGGTCAATTCAGCGGTGGTAGCTTGTGAAATTCTTGTTTATTCCACATTTCGCTCAATTCATCTTTGTGAATTTCAGCCCACTCTATGACAAGTTTCTTTGCTCTATCAGGCAAATCACCTTCGATCATTTCGAGTGTTTCGATATTGAATAACCCAACATACTCACCATAAACAGCATGAAAATGCGGAGGCGGATGATCACCAAAGAATAATTTTATGATGATTCCATAGAATCTTGCTATTTCTGGCATCTGAGATTCTCCAGATGGTTGGCTGCCCTAACGGGTCGGGAGCCGAGCGGCCCCCCTTGACGCGGGAGGAAAGCGTAGCTCGCGTAGCTCCGATTAGCGACAGCGTAATCGGAGAAATGGAGCTTTCATGCGTGCGATTACGTTACGCTAATCGCACCTATGGTCCTACGGTCCTATAAGCCCAAATATTTCGTGATGTGCTTTATAAGTTGGTCGTCAATCTCTGAATGCCTTGGTACGGGTTGCTTTTCCCCGTATTCGGATTGAAGTAAATGTCATGCCGTGAGCCATGCCGAAGGAGATAGCAACCCTGGCTTTCGAGCAATCCAATAAACTCCTTCCCCTTCATATTGCTATTTCTTTGATTTCATATTTTTCTGGCACATCTTCCATTGCCATCAATAAGTACGCGTCTTTTATATTTTCCTCCAATTCTTCCAGGCTTTCTCCTTGAGTCATAATCTCCGGATGCTCAAGAAGCTTTCCTAACCAGAATTTTTCAGATTTCCAATAGATCATATTCATTCGGCTGTGCATGGTGTTTGTACCTCTTGCGCTTTGTGCGTGTCGTTGCCTAACGGGTCGGAAGCCGAGCGGCACCCCTTGACGCGGGAGGAAAGCGTAGCCCGCGTAGCTCCGATTAGCGACAGCGTAATCGGAGGAATGGAGCTTTCATGTGTGCGATTACGCTACGCTAATCGCACCTACGTCCCTGCCTGCTTTTGCTACCGCAAAAGCAGGCAGCGCCTCAAATGTCTCCTGCAACGTGTTGTTAGATTTTCGGCACACGGCGCTCAAGGCAGCGAACCCACTAGGCTATCCGTAGTACTTATGGTCGCCTCAATCTCAGCGACAACCTCGTCAAGAGACTTCACAACGCGACGCTTCGCCCGATTCAAATCCGACGTCAAGCGGGGTAAACCACCGACCGTTGCCTTGAACCCGCGCATGCTATCTAGCGAGCCGCTGGCAGCTTTAACCATTGATCGAAGAGACTGTCCAAGCTGATCAATTTGTGACGTATCTTCACTGTCAAAATCCTCGTACAGAGACAGTGCCTTACTTATGGCATCAAAGGCTTCCCTGCGCGACCGAGTTAGGAGAGGCAGCTGGCCATCCAAGATATCCGCATATCTGTTCATATCTTCAGCCGAAGCCTTGACCGTCCTTCGAGCATCCTTCATTCGCCGGGGATCGTTTACTTCGCCAATTTCTTGAATCTCCGCCGCTCGGCGGTTCATTTGTTCTCCCATCGAAGTAGTTGCATCTGCAATTGCATGAAGGCCAGCATTCATCTGCTCCATAGACATCTCGTAGCGATCAAGATGATCTAGAAAGCCGAAGTCATCGTCACCTTCCGAGTCGACAGAACTGACTGCATCTGTGCCTGAAGGCACGACGGGTGGAGTCGCCGAGCTTTGTACGGAAGAAGATTGCCCTTTGCTCCATTTTTGAGCCACAGCACTCAGATGTGCTCGTATTAATGATTCAAAATTCTCAATTCCCTCAAATGTGCTATGAAGAACACCTTTGTCTCCCAATGAGCGTTTGAAATGTTGAACACGATTATTTTGCTCTCCATCGATCTCTGAGGGCTTAATTGCCTTGTCTTTGAAATAAACCATGATTTCAACGGAACTAGGATCAGCTTCCCATCGAGCATGCGCCCTTTCAAACTCTTCCAATGTGCCTGATTCAGCTTTAGAAGTTGGAGTACCAATTCGCCCCCACAAAATCCCGATGAATACGTCGTACTCGTTTCCAATTTGCGAATTGATGACAGCTTGCGGCTCGCTGCCAATTCCGGGGCGCGTAGCGGTCTCCCACCGCAACAACTCAAGACGTACACCTAGCGATTTTGACCAAGTGCGATTGAGTTCAGTTACGACGGATTCAAGTACCTCTCGTTCTTCGGTGACATCACCCGGCGATGCAACAAATACTTGTAGAACTGTCTCTGATCTAGCCATCTTGTCTCCCCGAAAATCTAACGTTCAAGCTCAGGGGCGCTGCGCGGCTTTATCGCGCAGCGTCCCTTGGAGCGTGGTGTTAGACCGCTGTTACCAAGTGAGTGTTTTGGTGTTGTCCTTGAACAGTGCGCCACCAGTAAGCTCTGGACTTCCTACTTTGAGGCCAGGCAACAAATCTGCTTCCTTTACGCCATAGTGCTTCATGCACATGGGGCAGATGAGGATTGTGGCTCCTTTGCTCATAAGAGCGGTGAGGGCTTTTTGGTGATCGGCAAACTTGTCAGCATTCGCCTTCGAGCCGATGAGCACGGCTTTGTCGTTCAAAAAGACTGTCAGCGGGTGTCCGCGCTCGTTCTGTTTCGCACCGAAGGTGATAGCCATATTGGCCCGGTGAGAATCATCACTGGTCAGATTGACGAACAGAGGGTCTGTGTCGCCCGCGAGTGCAGGCGTGGTAACGGCACCGATACACAGGGCCAGTGCGATGAGCAGTTGGGAAATGAACTTCATTTTGAAACTCCTTTGCGTGGTTGAGAAATGAATAGGAAGCGGTCTAACGGCCCGCTTCAGCCGCGGAGGCGCGTTAGCGCCGACGTCGGCTGCAAGCGGTTGTTAGCTGCCGATAGTTGATTTGAGAAGTGTAACCGCAACATCTTTGGCAACCTCTTTCACCAAGTCGAATGTCATTGACAGGCCACCTTTCACAAATGTTGTTTTTGTTTTGTTCCAGACAGAATCGCTCCGGATTGCGTCTAGGAACTCGTGACCTTGCCACGTTAATCGTTGGACCAGGAAATTCTGCGCGTGCCGCCCCATTGTTTTTGACATTTGTCCATATATGAGCCTGGCCTCAAGCAGTAGCTCTACATGGTATGAATACTCGTATGCTTTATCAGTAGGGAAGTCGCCCAACTGGAGTGCGCCTGTCTCAGGATCAAGCTCCTCGAACCTGATTAGTATTTCCCGGATTGTGTCCCAGTTTCGCTTCATGTGTTTCTCGGCAGCTAACGTAGAGCTAAGCCGACCGCTGGAGCGTAGCGGAAGCGGGTCGGCTTGAGCGCAATGTTGGGCATGGCTTATTTCCGCCGCAGACAAACTTCAATTGAAGCTTCTACGCCAGCAGTGGCAATTCCAATGTTACCCTCGCCTGTAACCGCGAGACCGATGGTAATTTCTTCTGCCTCGTAGCCTTCAACGCCAACTTTAAGATTTTCAGCGATCGTTTTTACTTTATCTATTATTTCAACAAATTTTTCCGAAAAGTTTTCAATCGGGATGTTATTTGCGATTTTATTTACTGTAGTTGTTACAACGCCATGTGCCTCTCCGCCTAGGCGATCCCCCGATATTCCAGATGCCTGGGATGGCAAGCTGATTAGTGTGATTGAGTTATTCATTGGTTCGTTTCTCCTTTATGGCTAGTCGTAAATATCAATTTCAAAATATTGCACTACCTGACGCATGGATTGCACAAGCCCTTCTGGTGTAGACCCTCCAGTACTTCCCATATATAGTCCTACAGCATTTTTTTGGTTGGCCTGTAAAACGAGAGAGCCACTGTCTCCACTCGTTCCTATTGTGTCCACAAAAACTCGATGCGCGACCATATTGCCAAAGTAGGAGGGGTGGTCATTTATTCGAAGTACTTGGGCAGAAAACGTAATAGCAGGAGCCCTAACGTCCACAAAACTTCCTGGGGCGATTGCAGGCGTGATGGGTAGAGATGAAACGTTGACAGGAATTGAGCCACAATCAAGTATTGCTGCATCAATTGTTGATGCGCTCGTATCGACATCGACCACTGACATAGATACGCCTGAATTCATAGAAACTACATTACCTACGGAATATCCCAAAGGTGCAAGTACATGTCGAGCAATCAAAATCCCATTTGACCAAATTGGCCCAAAAAATCGTTTGCTTTGCCTTGGCGTTGCATAACAGGCCGAAGCAACTCCAATTGGATGAGGCGGCGAGTTATGAACTATTTGTCTAATCTCAACTACAATAGGGAAACCATCAATAGCCACAACCTGCGACGGAATATCGGCCCCTTCAGATGGCTTTTCAGCTTCGGGAATGGAAATGCCAATAAGAACTCCAAAGGTATAATTGATTTCTTCTGCTTCAACGAACCGCTCTGAGAACCTCATTCTAGCTGTGCGGTGTGATAGTTGAGTATTTTCGCTATCCCGTTGATAAGGGATAAATCCAGCGGAAATATCTTGAATCACAGGTGGGTTAAACGGCACATTATCTGCCACAATACCCATGATGGCTGTGCCTATCGCTTGATCGTTTAAGCGAGATAGAAGATGCATTGCCCAAGCATACGCACGATGCTCTCTATTGCTTAGATCAGCCGCTTTAGCAGAGTTTTCTATCCACATAGGAGAGTCGGCTGGAAAATCTTCTGGTATCAATGCCCACGCAGGTTCCGCAATCAAAATAAACCTCCCTTACTGTAACAAATATGCTTTATCCAGAGTTTGTTTGTCAGTGATGCCCAACATGCAATAGCCGACAAGGTCGGCTCTACAAAAGTTCCTATATCTAGGAACAAGTTCCTAAATGTAGTTACCGGTTCCTATATTTAGGAACCTACATTTAGGTACCTAAATATAGGAACCTAAATGTAGGGACCCACAAGCCACTCCTGGCTACGCCATTTCTTCTCTCCAGGCGGCTGAAACATCGGGTCAAACAACAAGAGACAGGCCAGGGTTTCATATTGTTGCCCACACCTCTATTTCTTGGACGGTGCCGCTGGCCATGGAAGAGAATGTAAGGCTTGGCCCACTCCAGGAAGGCCGACAAGGTGCGGAGGCTGTAAGGGTCGCGGCGAATGAAGTCGTGCCTCTCGCCAAGCGAGGGGGAGCCGCTTCGAATCATGGCCGTGGTGAGAGGGACTTGGACCTCGCCGTGGCTTGTCCCAGCCGGGTTCATCTATGGGATCTTCCTATGATGTCCTTGATGTGGTGCAAATACTAACCGGCTCCAGTCTGGCGGACAACAGAGGCACAAACTCAGTGTCGTCTGGTCAGGAAATCACCTGTCGAGGCTCCCGGGCAGGAGCTTTGTTACCGGTTTTTTGTTCTCCTATGGAGAATAATGCCTCTTTTAACTGGCGCATTGTTCTCTAAAAAGAACCGAAACTGGCTATTCATGCTGATTTCCAAGCTGGATCTTGGGAACCAGCGAACAAACTGATAGGTGGCAAGCCCGTGACCCTCAAGCGCCACAAGGCCATCGACGGAGTACCCGATACTTTGGTGGTGGGGCATACGCTTGGGAGGCCACCAGAACGAACTCCCGAATTGGCATGACGATGGGCTCCAGGAGCCGGAAGCTCGGTTGGAAAGCGGCCTTGCGCGCCAGTGTAACGTGGGGGACATAGGGTCGCCGCTCGGGTTCGATACCACAGGGGCGCAGCGCCGCCGCCAGCGCCTCCACCCCCTGGCGAAGCGCCACCGGGGTTTGACTTGATCCACACCAGAGGATTCGCGGACCCGGCCAATAGTCCACCTGATCGAGCAGAAGCTCACAGGGTGGCAGCTTCGCCTGGTCCGCCGCCGCTTCGATGCAGGCCCGCCGCTCGGCGGAAACCTGGCCGAGAAAGATCAAGGTGATGTGCAGATCCTCGAGATGGGTGAGCCTGGCCTGGCGCCCGGAGAGTTCGGCCAGCAGGCGCCCCAATCTGAGTCGTGGCGCTTCCCCAGGCCACAGGGCGAAAAAGAGGCGTTGCTCAGGACGACTCAAGGACATATTCCTGTAACTGACGCAAGGCGAACAGGACTGCCTGGCGGCGGATCCCCTCCCGATCTCCCTCCAAATAGAGGCCGCAACTTCTGATGAGGGCATGGCGCGGCCCCCAGGCAAAGCAGACAAAGCCCACCGGCTTGTCCGGCGTTCCGCCACCCGGACCAGCGATACCGCTGATCGCCACCGCCCAATCCGCCCGGCTGCGGGCCAGGGCTCCGGCGACCATCTCCCGCACCGTCGCCTCGCTCACCGCGCCCTGAGCAGCCAAGGTGTCCGCCGATACCCCCAGCAATCGCTCCTTGGCCTGGTTGGAATAGGTGACGAAGCCGCAATCGAACCACTGGCTGCTGCCGGCGATGTCCGTAATGGTCTTGGCCAGCCAACCGCCGGTGCAGGATTCCGCCGTCGCCAGCATGAGTCCCTTGGATTGCAGGCACTGGCCGAGCGACTCCGCCAAGGCCAAGTGTTCTCTATCCATTCGCTTCTCCCCGAGGCTTGAATGTTGCCCTCAGCCGTGCGAGTAACCGCCCCTCGCCTCGCCGCTTCAGTTTCCGGTCTGTTCCTGTCCCGGGCCTGAGCCGAAACCAGCTGGTCACAGGATTCATGTTCTCTAAACGAGAACAATAAAGACAATATTGTTCTTTATACAAGAACAAAAATGACCTTTTTCAGCCGAGGCCCGGATCGCATCCGCCAGGAGTTTTCTCCGAACCGGTTCATCCCCGCCGCGCCTCCAACGCCTCCCAGCGCTCGTAGGCTAGGTCGAGTTCGGTCTCCAGACGGCCCAACTTCTCCCGCAAAGCGGCGATTTCCTCCCCTGGACGTTGGTAGAAACCGGGGTCGGCCAGCGCCGCCTGTCCCAGGGCCAACTCGGCTTCGAGCTGTTCGATCCGCGCCGGCAGGGTCTGGAGTTCCTGCTGCTCCTTGTAGCTCAGCCTGGATTCGGACGGTCGCGGGCGGGATTCCCTGACCTTCTCCGCCGCGGGCTGGGAGCGCTGGGAGGCGGGTGACGGTTGGGGACGTTGACGCAGCCAGTCCTGATAGCCGCCGACATATTCCTGCACCCGGCCCTCGCCCTCGAACACCAGACAACTGGTGACCACATTGTCGAGAAAGGCGCGGTCATGACTCACCAGCAGCAGGGTGCCCTGATAGTCGATGAGGAGTTCCTCCAGGAGTTCCAGGGTATCGCTGTCGAGGTCGTTGGTTGGTTCGTCGAGCACCAGCACATTCGCCGGTTTGGCGAACAGGCGGGCCAGCAGCAGACGGTTGCGCTCGCCCCCGGACAGGGCCTTGACCGGGGTACGGGCGCGTTCCGGGGTAAAGAGAAACTCCTGCAAATAGCCCATGACATGTTTGGCGCGACCACTGCCGCGGATCCAGTCGCTGCCATCGGCGACATTGTCCTGCACCGATTTCTCCTCATCGAGCTGGGTGCGCATCTGATCGAAATAGGCCACCTCGACGCGCTGACCGAGCCGGAGGCGGCCGCTGTCCGGGGCCAGACGCCCCAGGAGTAGATTGAGGAGCGTGGTCTTGCCGATACCGTTGGGTCCCATCACCCCGATCTTGTCGCCGCGCAGCACCAGGGTGGAAAAATCCTTGACGATGGGCCGCCCATCCCAGGCATAGCCGATGTGCTCGGCCTCGACCACCAGCCGCCCCGAGGCCTCGGCCTTCTGCAACCCGAGCTGGACCCGACCTTCCAGGTCACGCCGGGCCCGGCGTTCCTCCCGCATGGACAACAAGGCCCGCACCCGACCTTCGTTGCGGGTGCGCCGCGCCTCGATGCCCTTGCGAATCCAGCGTTCTTCTTCCGCCAAGCGCTTGTCGAAGCGTTCGTTCTCCTTGGCCTCGGCGTTGAGGCGCTCGTCCCGCCGCCGCAGATAGTTGGTGTAATCGCCCGGCCAATCCCGGAGTTGGCCCCGATCCAGCTCCAGGATCCGCGTCGCCAACCGCTGTAGGAATACCCGGTCATGGGTGACGAAGACCAAGGCCCCGCGATACCCCAACAGGAAGGATTCCAGCCAGGCGATGGAGTCCATATCCAGGTGGTTGGTGGGCTCGTCCAGCAAGAGGATGCCTGGTTCGGCCACCAGCGCCCGGGCCAGCATGACTCGGCGCTTGCCACCGCCGGAGAGGGTCTCGAAACGCTCCTCCGGCGGTAATCCCAACCGCGACAGCACGGTTTCCACCCGTTGCCCGGCCTGCCAACCTTCCCGGGCCTCCAGCTCGTGCTGGACCTGGGCAAGCTGGCGGTAAAGTGCGTCCGATGGCTGCTGGTGCAGGGCCAGACTCAGGCGATGATATTCCCCCACCAGTGCCGCCAGATCACCCAGACCGCTGGCGACCACCTCGAACAGACTGCCGCGGATGTCGTCGGGCACCTCCTGGCGCAACCAGCCGATGCCCTGGCCGGGGGCGATCACCCGTTCGCCGCCATCGGCCTGGATCTGACCGGCGATCACCCCGAGCAGACTGGATTTTCCCGCCCCGTTGCGACCGATCAGGCAGGCGCGCTCGCCGCCGTCCACGCTCAGGTTGACGGCCTCCAGGAGCGTTGGTCCGCCGAAGGCCAGAAAGATATTGTTCAGGGTGATCAAGGCCATCGCTGGGTTCTCTCAGAGCTTATGAAGAAATCGGCTGCACGATCCGATCACGGCGTTGCGTCCTCGCTCACCCCTCGCTATCTACTTGATATGTCTCGGGGACTCGCTGCGGGGCGTCGAGTGTTCGGACCGCTCGCGACGATTTTTTCACAACCTCTCGGGACAGGGGCAGGGGAATCGCGGCACAGGCCGTTGGAACGGCTCCAGATCGAATCGGCGCAAGCGGAGACTGGCCGCGTTCAAGGAACGCCGACCTGGGAAAGGCTCCGACAAGGAACCGGATCAGCCTTCGGCGATGCGGCGCAGCTTCTTGACCTCTACGCTAAAGTGGTTGCTGCTGGTTTCCTTGAGAAAGCCCTGGCGCTTGAACTCGGCGACGGTCCGGCTGGCGGTTTCCGTGGTGATCCCCAGCATGGCGCCCATATCCTCCCGGCTGAAGAGTTCACAGGAGCTGTCCTTGCTGCCGTTGACTATCCGCAACACGAAGCGGGCGATCCGCGCCCGGGCCGAACCCGTGGAGAGTTCGGTCAACCAGGCATCGGCCTCGCTCAGTGCCCGATGCCAGCGCAGCATGAGTTCCCGATGCAGGCGCGGATTGTCGCGGCTGAGTTGGTTGACCATGGCGGCCTGGAAACGACAGACCTCCGTCGGTTGGAGAATCACGGCGTCATGGTGATAACGGGGCTCCACCAGCAGTTCGAGACCGATCAGATCGGTGGCCCGGGCCAGGCGGACGATACGCTGATCGCCGTCGGGCAGGTACTGCACCAGCTTCACCAAACCGGAACGGATAGTGAACATGAACTCGCCGGGATCGCCGGCGTGATAGAGCGTCAGCCCGGGCTTGAGACTGTATTGGTCGATGGGCTGATGGATGCTGTGAAAACTCTCTTCACTGACACCCGCGAACAATACGGAGGAACGAATTGTACATTGGAGACAATTCGCCTGACCTGACCAGGCTTCCTTGAGGGTAACTGTTTTCATCTTGTGACATTGCGGCTTGTAGCGACTTATAGCGGATGGCTTCAGTGCTCTCCGACATGGTACTTTCGACTCTTGTCGTCTTGGAGCGGCTCCCGGTCAACCCCTCCAACGATCGCGACCCCCATCACCCGTCCCGGTTCGCTTGGATGGCGGTCCAGACAGCACCTTGCCCTGGAGATTTAAGTATCGCAGATTTCTTCGGTTCCCTACGAGGAAACTGCCGCGCTGCCCGACCCAAGGCCGCGGGCGGGAGAAACCCAAGGTGCGTCCCGGACGGGTTCGAACGCCGGGACGCCGGGAAGCGGCTACTTATAGGCGCCTACACCGCAAAAGAAGCCTTCCTTGTTGGTCATGATATAGGTGGTCTTTTCCTTGATCTCTTCGGTACCGGGATAGGGCCATTTGTAATTCACCCAACCCTCGCCGGATTGCTTGGCGGTCGCCACCATGTCCTTGAACAGGAAGTCGCCGTACTTGTTGAAATCCAGCATGGGCTTGCCGTTCAACTCCGGCTTCTTGGCATGGAGCAGCATCTTGCCTTCCATATCCATACAGAAGACATAGAGGTCCTTGCTCTGATAGCCGCCGTTGGCCTCGGCAAAAGCAGCGAAAGCCTTCTCCTTGCCCATGTCGTTCACGGCCTTCTGGGCCTTCTGGCTGAGGGCCTTGGCCTCATCGGGGGTAGCCAGGTCCGCGGCGAAGGCGGCGCCAGTCAGGGTCAAGGCGGCTAGGAGAGCGGTCATCTGTTTCATCATAGGTGGGTATCCTTTGGTTGTGGTCCGGAACATGATTCTGGGCCCGGTCGTGAATCAATAACGCCGTCCCCTGGGCCCCTCGTCTCAGGCTTCATTCCCTGACTCGACCGACCGCACAGCGAGTCACCTCCAAGGCCCTTTGCTGTCCAGTCGCTCGCCAGTAGGGGGAGAGAGAAGGGGCGGGTAATGATTCCGAGAGGTGACCGCACCAAGATAATCGAAATCCTCTCGCCTTGCCATGAGTCGCGGTTCGGCTGAAAACCTCAGTCATCCGCCCGGGGAAAACCAATCAAGGCCTCCAGCCCCATCCCTCCGGCACCTGGGCGAAGCTCCAAGTAACCATCGTGGATCTCGGCGATACGCTCGACGATGGACAACCCCAGCCCGCTGCCGGGCGCCTCGGTTCCCGGACTCCGATAAAACCGCTGACGGACCTTATCGCGTTCGTCCTCGCTGATCCCGGGTCCCTGGTCGATCACATGCACCAGCCGCTGCCGGGGTCCCCGTTCCAACCGTAGCACGACCTGGGAACCCAGGGGCCCATGGCGCAGGGCGTTGTCGAGCAGGTTTCGTAACAGAATACCAAGCAGACCGGCGTTACCGCGGACCAGAAAACGTCCCTCCCCCTGCAACGCCATTTCGATCTGTCTGGCGATGGCCAATTCCAACATCTCAGCCATCACCTGGGCCGCCAGGGCATGGAGATCGAGGACAACGAAGTTCGCCCGCCAGGTCTCGGCCTCGAGCCGGGCCAGGGTCAGCAACTGCTCCACCAGATGCGCCGCCCGGTCACAACCCCGGCTGAGGGAATGCAGGGCCTGGTCGCGTTCGGCGGCCGTCATCGCCCCCAGAGCCACCTGGGCCTGGGTCTTGAGGGCGGCCAGCGGGGTACGCAACTCATGGGCCGCGTCGGCGGTAAAGCGCCTTTCGGATTCGAGCAGGCTTTCCACCCGGGCAAAGAGCCGGTTGAGTTGTTCGATCAGCGGCGCAATCTCGATGGGCGCCTCGCCACCCAGGGGACTCAGACTGCGGGGATCGGAACCGGCAATGGCCTCCCGTACCCGGGCCAAGGGCCGCAACCCCCGACCCACCGCCAACCAGATCGCCACCCCGAACACCGGCAGGCTGAACAGCACGGGGGGCAGCATCGCGTGCCGCATTTCTTCCACCAGCTCGCCCCGGGACTCGGCCGCCTCGCCGATCTGCACCAGATAGCGATGATCCTCGTCCCAACGACTGAACACCCGCCAGCCTTTACCCTCATGCCGCGCGTCAGCGAAACCATGATCCTTGTCCGTCAGGCGCCGGTTAGGGGCGTTACTGGAGTGCAGCCGCAGCCGATCCCCTCCCTCCCAGACCTGGAAGGCCACCCGATGGGCATACTTATGCAGCAGGGGCAGGTGCTCCAATTCGATCTCTTCAGGCTCATGCCCGAGTTGGGCGATGAGCAAGGCGGCGCTCTGGGCCAGATGGCCGTCAAGCAGCTCATCCAACTCAGCGCTGGTCTCCCATACCGTGATCAGGGACACCAGCACCCACACCACCGCCAGGCTGGCCAACAGGGACAGCAGCAGGCGCCGTCGCAGGCTCCCCCGCACCACCAGGCTCATGTCAGTTCCCGAGGAATGAACCACCCCACCCCGCGCAGGGTCCGGATGACTTCCGCCCCCAGCTTGCGGCGCAGATGATGGATATAGACGTCGATGGCATTGGATTCGAGTTCCTCATCCCAGGCATAGAGCCGGGATTCCAACTGCTGTCGGGAGATCACCCGTCCCGGCAGCCGCATCAATTCCTGCAATACGGCGAATTCCCTGGCGGACAGCGGCTTGTCTTCACCGCGCAGACTGACCTTATGGCTCACTGGATCGAGTTGCAAGGGACCGACGCAGATCAGCGGCGAAGCAGAACCGTTGGCCCGACGGATGAGCGCCCGGAGCCGGGCCGCCAATTCGCCCAGGTCGAAGGGCTTGATCATATAGTCATCGGCGCCGGCATCCAGACCACCGATCCGATCCTCGACCCGGTCCCGGGCCGTGAGAATGAGGACAGGTAGCCCCCCTCCCTGCCCTCGCAGCTCCTTGAGCACATCGATCCCGGAGCGCCGCGGCAATCCCAGATCCAGGACCACCGCGGCGAAGGGCTCGGTCTGTAGCGCCTGTTGGGCGGCCACGCCATCCTTGAGCCAATCTACACTGAAACCCTGCTGCCGCAGTCCGACCTGTAGGGCTTCCCCCAGCATGACATCGTCTTCCACCACGAGGAGCCGCATCTGTGTCGCCTGGTGTTGCCGAGGAGGAGCTCAATGGTCCTTGGTGTGCTCGGAACGCCGGCCCCGATCCTTCTGCCGCGCACCCTCTGGAAAGACCTGGGCCGCCACGGAGGACTCACTCCCCGCCCCCGGCCCAGGTTGGATCAAACCGCCATAGCCTTGGGGTGCCAGGGTCCAGAAGCCGGCAATGACAGCCAGCAAAAGGGCGGCAATCAGGGGACGGGCACTGGCGATACCGGCCTCGCTCGGACCGCGTTTCCTCCCGGTGAGCATGGACTTGGCCAGATTCTCGCCATGCAGACGACTACTCAGGATGACTCCCAGGATATGCACGGCCACCAGGGCCAACATCAGGTTGCCCAACACCTCATGCACCTCTTCCAGCCAGTCCCCGCCCAGCCCCTCGAAATGGGCCCAACCGGAGAGGGAAAGGATCAGGCCGACGCCGAGCAGTAAGAGTATGGCCAGGGCCCCGGCGGGATTATGACCGATATAGTGCTTGGGTTGGCGACTGAAAAGAGACTTCAGATAGGCCCCTACCGCGCCCGGGCCACGCACGAACTCGGTGAACCGGGCATAGTTCGACCCGACCAGGCCCCAGAGCAGACGGAACACAATCAGACCGGCGAAGCTATAGCCGAAAAGTACATGGAGATTCCGATAGACCTCGCTTTCCGCGGTCAGATAGGCGCCGAGAAAACTGAGCGCCAGCGACCAGTGAAAAATCCGTGTCGGCCAGTCCCAAACAAGAATCGAAGTTGTCTGCGTATTGGCTGTGTTCATGTCGTGATCCTCTAACGCGGTATTCGCAATGAGCGCTCGGAGTAATGACCTGTATCGGCTTCCAGATGGCAGGCCTGACAGTTGGCGGCCGATTTGATCCGCGGCGATTGCCAGAGCGGCGCTGGCACCTCGTCATGCTCGTGACGGAACCAAGCCGTCTCGCTGATGCGTAGCGGGGTAGCGCTGTGGCGTCGGCCCGAGCCCGCGTATCTGATGAGTAAGTCGAGGATCTCTCCCCGCACCTTGGGATCGAGTCCGGCATCGACCCCGAAATGCCGCTCCAGACCGGCCATCAGGGCACGCCAGGAGTCGGCGGGTAGAAATCCCGGCGGATAGGCCAGGTGGCAGGAACCACATTCTTCCCGCCAAGCGGCGGTTCCAGAGGCATCCGCGGGGATCTTGAGTTGCACGGAGTCATCGGCCCGGGCCGAAGCTACCAAGCTGCTCGTCATGAGGCAGAAGAGTATCTGGACCAAAGGTTTTGTGATCATCACCGGCGCACCTCAGCGGACAGACAGCAGATAGGCGAGGATATCCCCCTTCTCCCGCACCGAGCAGGGACGACCCAAAACATCGTTACAGTTCCGCTTGAACCACTTCTCGACCTTGCCCGGGTCGGTAAAGCGTTCCCTGTTCGCCACCGGAGCCAGGGGGGCGATGGGTTTGCCGGTGGTCGCGTGTCGTCCCATCGTCCTTGGGTCTTGGGTATGGCAACTCGAACAACTCCATTCCCCTCCTTGGGGCCGGTTGAACAGACGCTCGCCCTGAAGCGGGGAAAGTTCCCTTGGTTCCGCCGGTTGTTGGCCCAGCTCGACCGCGTAGCCGTGCAGAATAGCTTCGGGCGTCTCGGCGACAGCCAAGCCACCCAGGGGCAGGCAGCCGAGGATAATCAAGGATTTATTGCGCATGGTAGGTATCTCCAGTGTGACCAGGCGCTGAGGATAGGTTGACGATCATTAAGCGAATCTTAACCCGCAGTTCTCACCGGCCGCTCACCGGGGCAATGGTTCACCCAGGCCTGGAAGCCTCTCGTCACGCTTCCCGACTATGCTATGTTCGTCTGTATCTCCCCATTCCCAACCCGCACGAAGGGCAACGCACAATGTCGCTGTCGGCCAAAATCCTGATGCTGTCTCAATGGCAGGCCCTGGGCCTGATTCTCGGTGTGATGATGGTCCTTGCGCTGCTGGGGTTTTATCTGACCCACAGACTCATGCCGCTGCGGGTGCGGATGATCCACAACGAGGTGGCGGGTTTTGTCTTCGCCGCCATCGCCGCCATTTACGGGGTCTTGCTCGCCTTCGTGGTCATCGTGGTCTGGGAGCAATTTCACCAGACCCGCGTCAACACCCAGCATGAGGCCAGCCTGGCCCTGCGGTTGTATTACGAGATGGGCATAGTCGATGAGGAGAAGGCGCTCACCCAGCTCCGCGACGGGCTCATGAACTATCTCCATGACGTGGTCGAAAAGGAATACCCCGCCATGGCGGCCATGCAACCTCCCCCACCAGCCGCCCAAGGATTGATCTCCTTGTGGGGGAGCTTGAAATCCCTCACGCCGCGCACCACCCAGGAGGAAAAGCTTTACGAGGAGTTGCTCGACAACCTCGGCGAACTGAGCCGGTTGCGCGCCCAACGCCTCGACGACGCCATAGAGGAACTCCCCGGCATCATCTGGGTGGGGTTGATCGGCGGCGCCATCATCTCCCTTGTCTTCACCTTCATCCTCGGTACCGAGAACATCCGTATCCATGCGGTGATGATCGCCTTACTGGCCGCCCTCATCGGTCTCATCTTCCATGTCGTCATCCAACTGGATCATCCCTTTCTGGGTTCGGTGAGCATCTCGCCGGAGGTGTTCCAAGAGGTGATCGAAATCGGGGCGGCGGGGAGATGAAAGCCCGGCCTTGAGCCAGACGGGTACCTGGGTGAATCTACCGCCGAGGGAGAAACCTCAGAGGCGTTGGCATGAAGGCTTGGTGGCTCCGGGCATCGACCGAAAACAGCCGGTTTTTGTTCTCTTTTAGAGAACAATGCATCATATCTGGAGACATTGTTCTCCTTTAGAGAACAGAAAACCGGCCCAACAGGCCCAGGCCCGGGAGCGCCGACAGCGAGAGGGGCCAGCCGTGACGCCTCCCCTCTCTCCCACTCCACCTCATCCTGTTTCTGAACCCGGCTTCGGGGTCCGAAGGCCGGAACCGGTGCAGACTTGAGTACGGCTTGAAGGAGCCTCAAAGAACCAAGGCCGTGGAGGCTTGGACAAAACAACGGCGGGCGAAACCCAGTGGTCAATCGGTCATCAAGGCTTCGGGGATCGGCCTGTCGATTCTTTCGCGACGATGTTTGCTCAGCCAGCCGACGAAGTCGTCGGCCATGAGGGGGTGAGAAAAGTAATACCCCTGGGCGAGATCACAACCCTCATCGGCGAGCCAGAGCAATTGCTCGACCTGCTCCACCCCTTCCGCGACCACCCGCATATCGAGGCCGTGGGCCAGGGCGATGATGGTGGAGGCGATGGCGCGGTCGCCGGGATCGGTGGTGATGTCGGCGATGAATTCCTTGTCGATCTTGAGTTCGTCGATGGGAAAACGTCGCAGGTAGGAAAGCGAGGAATAGCCGGTGCCGAAATCGTCGATGGCGATCTTGATACCCAGGGCCCTGAGGTCATCCAGGGTTCGGCAGGCGTGATCGATATCCTCCACCAGGGCACTCTCGGTCAGTTCCAGCCGCAACAAAGCGGGCTGAACACCATTCTTATGCAACAACTTACGTACCCTGGAGGCGATATCCGCGCGGCGGAATTGACGAGCACTGAGATTGACGGCGACGGACAGGGGTTCGATACCCGCCTCCTGCCAGGAGCGAATCCGCTCGCACGCCTGTTGGAGGACCCAGTCCCCGATGCTGTCGATCAAACCGATCTCTTCGGCGAGGCGGATGAATTGGTTGGGGGCCTGTTCGCCAAGATCGTGGTGACGCCAGCGCACCAGGGCCTCCGCGCCTGTCACCTCTTGGCTGCGGATGTCGATCTGCGGTTGGTAGACCAGGTACATCTCGTCGTTCTCGATCGCCCGGCGCAGTCCGGATTCCAGGGCGATCCTTTCCTCGGCGCGGATATTCATGTCTTCCATGTAAAACTGATGCGTGTTTTTCCCCTGCTGCTTCGCCCGGTACATGGCCGTTTCGGCATTCTTCAGCAATTGTTGGATGTTGGCACCATCCTCCGGATAGAGACTCATGCCGACAGAAGCCGTCACGTACAACTCCTGACCGGCGATCTCGAAAGGGCGCCGCAAGGATTCACAGAGACGGTTGGAGGTCTTGGCCATCTGGCGTATGGAGGTATTTTCGAGTACCACGACAAACTCGTCGCCACCGATACGAGCGATGGTGTCCTCTTCGCGCAGGACCTTGAGAAACCGCCGGGTAACCAGCTTGAGCAACTTGTCACCGGCCTCGTGGCCGAAGGTGTCGTTGACGATCTTGAAGTTGTCGAGATCGACGAAGCACAAGGCCAACTTATACCTGTGGCGCTCCGCCCGGGCGATGGCATGGGCCACCCGGTCCGAGAGCAGCGCCCGGTTGGGAAGACCGGTAAGAACATCGCGGGTGGTCAGGAATTGGAGTTGTTCCTGCACCTCGATATTCGCGGAGATGTCGTTGAATAGGCCGATGTAATGAGTAACACCCCCATCCTGCCCCTTCACCGCGCTGATCGTGAGATATTCCGGATAGACATCGCCGTCCTTGCGACGATTCCACACCTCGCCCCGCCAATAGCCTTCGTCACGGATCTGCGTCCACATGACCCGGTAAAAGTCCGCGTCATGGTAACCGGAGTGCAACAGCTTGGGCGATTGACCGACGACCTCCTCCCAGCTATACCCCGTGGTCTTGCTGAAGGAGTGGTTCACATCCAGGATCAACCCATTATGGTCGGTGATCATGAGACCTTCCTCGGCTTGCTCGAAGACCTGAGCCGCCAACTCCAAGCGCTGGCGGGCGAATTCCCGTTCCTGGAGATCCAGCATGATCGCGACCGAACCGAGGATGAGGTCGCCATCCATGACCGGGTAGGCCCTGAGTTCGACGGGAACGGGGGTCTCATCGGTGCGCCAGAGGATCTCCCGTGCGGACTGGAAGCTCCGCCCCTCCTGAATGGCCCGGAAAGCGGGACACTCCTGCCAGAGATAAGGGCGGCCATCTTCGCGCTTATGATGGACGATGCCGTGCAGATTCTTGCCCAACACCTGGGATAGATTTTGATAACCCAGAAGATCAAGACAGGCCTTGTTGGCCATCGTACAGCGACCTTCGGGATCGAAGGCCACGATGCCCTCGGCCGTCGAGTCGAGCAGAAGATGCAACCAACGTTCCTGCCGGCGGAGCCTTTCCTCGTCCCGGAGGCGCTCCTTGAAGGTACGCATAGCCGGACGCAAGGCCAAGGAGATTCCCAGTATCCCGATCAGCCAGATCATCATGTGGACAGCGAAGAGCCGGCCCGATCCCGCCTCGGCCCGGTCGAAATAGGGTTGGAGAGACATCCTCACCCCGATCCCACCCAGGAGTTCACCCGGCTTGACCCCGCTCTCGCCATGACATTTCAGGCAATGGGATTGCATCGGAAACGGCCACATGAGGCGTAACCAGGGTTCGCCCGCGACTTCCAGAATCTCATAGACCTCTGATCGGTCCTGGCGTAAGCCGTGCAAGGCCTGTTCTTCCCAGGGGTCGGGGGCATTGTCCGGGTTGATGGGCGTAAAGCTGGTCAAACGGCTATGAATCTGTCCCCCCGTGGAAGACTCGGCCATCCCCTCATTCGTCATCCAGGAATGACCGAGGAGTCTGAGGCGTCTCCCTCCGGTCGTCGTTATTTCGGCCTCCGGCGGATGAATGGTCGGGGGATTCGGGGAGGCGGTCTCGGGCAGGGGAACATAGACGCCACCATGGGAACTGATCCAGGTGTAATCGGCCAGGTCTTCGTCGATGATGGTCCGGGCTTCGACGATGGCCTGCTGGAGCATCTGATCCCGGTCATGAGCCAGATTCCAGAGACAGGAAGCCAACACCACCAGGGTCAAGATTACCCAGGCCCAATTTCGGTAATGTTGTAGAGAGGATTCAGAGTTCAAGCCTTCGACTCGCCGCGTCTTAGGTGATTATTTGCATGCGTTCAGCTCCCCTCGCCCCGCGGGAAAGGGGCTGGGGGTGAGCACCCTCACCCCCTCAGGGGGCGAGGAGTCCGAACGGTTACGATTATTGTATTTAGGGTGCTCAGCAATAGCTTGCTGCAACGCAATAGACAGCAATAGAACAAAAGCACCCATATTTCCGACAAGGGGTCTGCAACCTTGCGCCCTTGATCCAGTTATCCACAGCATTCAATATAATATAATTATATCTTGATGAATTATCGGAACCCTTTCATATCCCTGGCCCCTATCAATAAATATTTAGGTAAAGCCGTGCGAAATGAATATTTCTGGCTCGGCATAAACAATATTTATTGGCCGTTCGCAACACTTGGAATCGATCATCCCTCGCCAGGAGGCTCTCAACCACCGACCAGAAACAGGAAAGGCGGGAAGATATCATCATAAGAGGGCTGACATGCTGGTGATAAGCATGAAACATCATCAAATACCGATAAAAAAATAGTCATTCAGAGGTAGCAGGAGTTCCGCAATGACCAAACAACAATCATTAGAGGCGATCCAAGCGGCCAAGGCCGCCCATATCCAATGGCGGGCGCGGGCCCAGGCGCTGGTGGCAGGCGTTCCCGTGGCCCAGGAGCAGATTCCCTTGATCCACACCGATTGCAAATTCGGCAAGTGGTATTACGGTCCCGGGCAGTCGCTCAACTCTCTGCTGTCTTTTCGCGCCGTGGAAGAACCTCATGAGCAACTGCACAGCGTGTATATGAAGATATTCAATGTCTTGTTCGGGGAAGACCATCGCTCCT
Organism: Pseudomonadota bacterium; assembly: GCA_052035915.1. Classification (GTDB taxonomy): domain Bacteria; phylum Pseudomonadota; class Gammaproteobacteria; order Chromatiales; family Chromatiaceae; genus JBPOHE01. The sequence goes on along the minus strand of JBPOHE010000046.1, from coordinate 13,980 downwards.
TCCTGTCCAGCCTGTTCGGCTCGAAACGCAAACATGAAGCGGCGAAGCGGGCGGAAGCCGAGAAATATCTGGAACATCTGATCGGGATTTCCCGAACCCTACTGGAGGCCATCGAGCTGTTGGAGGACGATGTCAAACGCCTTCCGGAAGACGGACTTGTCTGAACGATCACGAGCGAAGTCGTCAAGGGTTCAACCCAGGAAGCGGATAGGAGGCGCGCCCTCGCACCTGAGGATGCGTCCTCAATCTCCTCGACTACCAACCTGTAGGTCGGCATTCCCATGCCGACCACGGATTCTTCACCCAATGGCGGCAGAGGGTTGCCGCCCTACAACTCAGCAATGGGATCGCCGAACCAGAACCTCATACCCTTGCGCAGAAACTCGTCATAGCGGATGTAATGCGAGCCATCGCAGGAAAAATTCAGCGACACCATCCCATTGCAGACATTGAGCGAACCAGCCCGGAGGTAGATATTCTCGTCGGCGAAGCGCAGTTCGCGAAACAACTCGAACACCGGCATCACGTCCGTGGGTGGGACTATGGCCAGCTCGGTATAGGGGCGACGGGGATAGGCCAGACAGATATCCGGATCGCTGAGTTCGTCGAAGCCCAGGATGCGATAGCGGTAAGGATCTTCCACCAGCCAGATGGTGGCCCGGCTGCTGGAAAAATGAAGCTTGCCATGGAAGACCCCCCGCTCCAGCACCAACTCGTTCATCAGCGGCAGGATTTCGTCCAGCCGCCCGTCCATGAGGCTCTCCACCCGGCATTGCAGGAACAGCCCGCCGCGGATCGCCGGATCGCCCTTGATCTGGCGCCAGCTATCCGGCTCCCGGTAGAGGCCTTCGGTACCAGGCAACTCGCGCAGATCGTAATCCGCCCCGAGAAATCCCAGCCGTCCACCTGACCCGTCCCGGATCACCTGGACCGCCGTGAAGGAGGGACGGCGTTTGTTGCGACTGATGTAGGCATCGGAGAGCTTGAAATCGGTACAACCCAGGATCCCCTGCATATAGGGCCGCCCCATGCGATTACGTCCCCGGTGCTCCGGGTCCGCCCCCTCCCGGGTGATGTTGTCGGTGAGTTGCACCCCGGCGGCATCCAATACATAGAGGTGCTTGCAATATTGGAGATCGGGCAGGGCCTCGCGCAGCATCGTCTCCAAAGCGGACAGGTCAGTCATGTGGGGAGCGAGGCGCTGGGCGAGGCGATGCATGGTCGCGCCCAGCAGCGCGGTAAGGGTCTCGCGCTGACGGCGAATGCTTTCCTGCAGGCTCGGATTGATCAAGGTATTTGGCACAACGGCTGAAGGCCCTTCGGTCTCCGCCAAGAGCCTGGCGGAGATCGAAGGTCGGGAAAAATGGATGACCTGATGTCCGATCCGGGGGAGAAGACGGCCCTCCCCCGGATCGGACATGGGCGCCGGATTATTTGCCGAGGGACTGATAGTAGTCGCTGAGGATCTTCGCCACCTCGGGCCGGGAGAACTCCGGCGGTGGGGCGATGCCCTTGCCCAGCATCTCACGCACCTTGGTCCCGGACAGCAGCACGAAGTCCTCCTTGGTGTGATCCGGGGCCTCGCACATCATCACCACCCGACCGAGCTTCTTCGAGTAGGCGGTGTGGTCGGCCTTGAAGATCTCGATGTCCAGGGCGCCCGGGGGCACCTCGGTGTCGAAGATGGTCTGGGCGTCGAAGGCGCCGTAGTAGTCGCCCACGCCGGCATGATCCCGACCGATGATGAAATGGGTGGCGCCCATGTTCTGACGGAAATAGGCATGGAGCACCGCCTCCCGGGGTCCAGCATAGAGCATGTCGAAACCGTAGCCGGTGATCATGGCGGTGTTGGGGCGGAAATAGAGTTCTACCATCTTGCGGATGGCGGCATCGCGTACCGGCGCCGGGATGTCGCCCGGTTTCAGCTTGCCGAGCAGCATGTGGATCACCACCCCATCCGCCCCGGTGCGCTCCATGGCCATGGTGCACAGCTCTTCATGGGCGCGATGCATGGGATTGCGGGTCTGGAAGGCCACCACCTTTTTCCAGCCACGTTCGATGATCTCGTTGCGGATTTCCACCGCGGTGCGGAAGGTGTCCGGGAAATCGTCGTGAAAATAGGAGAGATGCAGCACCTGGATGGGGCCGGAGACAGCGAAACGGCCCTGGGAATTGAAGGTCGCCACCCCGGGATGCTCCATATCCAGGGTGCGGTAGACCTTTTCCGTCATCACCCGCATCTGCTCGTCGGATACCTCTTCGATCGCCTCCACCTCCATGATGGCCAACACCGGATGGCCCTCCACGTTAGGATCCCGCAAGGCGATACGTTTGGCGCCCCGGATGGCGTCGACGTTTTCCAAGAGATTGAGAACGGGCACGGGGAAAAAGGCGCCGTTGGTCATCTTCATGGTCTCGGCGACGCTCATGGCGTCCGCCACCCCCATGAAGCCCGTCAGGGGGGTGAAGTAACCACCGCCCATCATCACCGCGTTGCCGGCGGACTGGGAACTGATCACCACCGAAGGGAGGCCCTGGGCCTCGTGCATCAACTCATGATGCTTATCCTGGTCATAGACGAAGAGGGGTCGCAAGATATCGGAGCCAACGGGCTTAATCATGATACTTCATCTCCTACATAGTCACGTGGGGGCAGACCTCCCGGTCTGCGCACGCACGCCTTAGGGGCACCACCACTGCAATTCACTTCCCGGCCGGGGGTGCCGGGGTTTGGGAGAGATGCCGCCGCCAGGAGTGTTTTTCGGCCAACCGGATCCCGTCCGCAAAAAACCGGGAACCAGCACCAATTCAAGGATTTCCACTGGGTGGACAACGGCAAAACATTAATACGCTATCACATCAAAACCATTGGTTCACCAGTATATTGTGAAACGTCGATAAAGAAATTCATGACATTTGAATATTCTTTGAGCGAGGTCAATCCGCCCCGGTTCCGTTCGCCACCGGGCAGGTGGGGCGGCTCAGGAGATAGCCGATCAGCCCGGTAAGAAAGAGCCCCAGGGCGATCACCAACAAAGGCGAATCGCTCAGGGCATAGGCACTGATACAGTAAGAGACCAAAATACTCAGAACGGCATTGCGTTTGCTTCGCCTGGAGAGACAACGGTGCCGCTGCCAGGATTGGATCGGCGGACCGAGACGGGGATGATTGAGCAGCGCCAGATGCCATCTGGGAGATGACCGGGCCCAGGCCCAGGCCGCCAGGAGCAGAAAGACCGTGGTTGGCAGTCCGGGCACGAAAAGACCGATGAGGCCGAGTCCCAGATTAACCCCTCCAAGGATGAAAAAAGCCAGACGAGCGAGTCTGTGCCACCAGCTCCCGGTTTCAGTCTCTTTGCTCAACGCCGTTCCGCCCATCGGCCAACCATCTCCCCAGGAAAGATACCTCAAGTGATCGGAGAGCTTTCTACCCCGGGATATCCCCGGGCTTGATGATCAAGGTAAGGAAGCCGGGTGATAAATAGAAATGCATTTTTTGGATTGGAATAATAGCCTTTAGCTATCGGATAAGGCCATCAAGGTCGGTATCCTGGCATTCTGGGCGGCATGGCCGTCACGGGATTTCCCCGTCCGCTGAGGTACAATGCCCCCGCCCGCACCCGGTGCCCTTGTGGGGAGATGAAGATATCGGGTGATTGGCGGCCAACCACTCAAGAGTCTCTCCCGCCAATATTCGAAAACCAGGAAAAGTTACGATGATTCGGCCCGATATCCATCATCCAACAGGGAATCAGTCAATGTGGCGGCCTCGCCTCCCCCCACTGCTAGCCGCCGTTCTGATCGCTATCTTTGTCATCACGGCCGCGCTCAGTGTCAGAAATACCTCGGCCACCTGGGATGAGCCCTTTCATCTAGCCGCCGGCGTCGCCTATCTGCAAACAGGCGACCCGCGCCTGAACTGGGACCATCCCCCACTGGCCAGGCTCATAGCCTCTCTTCCGGTATGGCTTACCCCGATTGATCCAATAGCGAAGCAATCTCCCACGGCCTGGAAAAGCGCGGACGTGCTTAATGCCCCGAACGGCTCCCTGGATACCTTTGAAGAGCGACTGCTCTGGTCTTCCCGACTGACGATACTCTCCTTGGCGATCTTGCTTGGATCTTTGATATATGCCTGGGGATCAGAGCTTTTCGGTCCGAAAGCCGCACTGCTGCCCGTCGCCCTCTATGCCTTCTGCCCTCCTCTCTTGGCCAACGCGCCCTTGGTAGCCACGGATCTGACGATCACCACCCTGATGTTCGCTGCTGTATATGCTTGGTGGCGTTATCTGCAAGCAGCTTCCAGGGGATGGCTGCTCTGGACTTGTTTGTTCGTATCCCTCAGCTTTACGGCGAAATTCACCGCCATTGCGCTGGTTCCCATCTTTTTCCTACTGGGGGCGCTTTCCTTCCTGGGAAGCGCCGGAACTCAGCAACCCGATTTCCGCCATCGATTATGGATTGTTGGCGGTGCCTGGTTGGCAATCGGCCTCGCCGTCTGGTTTGGCATCAACCTGATTTACTTGCTTGACGGCAGCTTCCTTACCCCTCCTGAATATATCGATCGTGTGAAGGATCTCCATCCTCATCTGAAAGGCGGCGCCGAGAAACTCAATCAAATCTGGCCATCCTGGTTGCCGGTTCCCTTACCGCTTTTCTATACATTGGGTTTTTTCTCCAGATTGACCCATCTCGAAGGCGGCCATCTGACTTATTTCCTCGGTGAGGTCTCCAATGGCGGCTGGCCGAATTATTTTTTGATCATGTTACTCATCAAACTTCCCTTGGCGTCCTTATTTCTTATCGGTATCGGTATGTTATTTGGGATTCGCCGCTTGCCCAGCGGGACTCTGGGTCTGGCTTTTCTTCTCTTACCTATAATTCTGCTGTTGTGGATAGCCTCTAGCGGAAAACTACAAATCGGCATCCGGCATATCCTCCCGACTTTACCCTTTCTCTTATTGCTCAGCGGCTATTTTCTCCAGGGCCAGGCATCTTACCGGCGCCATATCCTCATAGGCTTGCTGATCGCGTCAGCCGCATTCAGTAGTTTCTCGGTGTACCCTTATTATCTGATGTATTTCAATTTCCTCGCCGGCGGGCCGGATCAGGGTTGGAGGATTTCTCTGGAAGGTGACGACTGGGGACAGGGTGGAGCGGACTTACGACAATGGCTGGAGAATCATAACGTCAAGCATCTGGCTTATGGTCCCTTTGGTTGGTCTGCCGGTCCATTGCGTCGGGCAGGCATCAGTACCTCTGCCGTGCCATGCGAAGACAATGGTGAGTTGGTAGCTATCCATCTGGGTACTCTACTTAAGGCATTCACCCCCGAGCAGGTGCGTTGTTATACCTGGATGCGCCTGCGAAAACCCGATGAAAAAATCGGGTATTCCATCTTTCTGTATAATACCAAAAACATTCCCCGGCCACCGCCTCCATCCGATCTGCATCTTTTCAATCAGGCGTTGGCGCTGCAATTGAAAGGGGAAAAAGCCCAATCGATCCAAGTCTACCGACAATATCTATTGCGAGAACCGGACTACTACCAGGCCCGTTTCAACCTGGCCTGCGCCCTCATGGATACCGGTCAATGCGAAGCGGCCATTCCGGAATTCGAGCGTACTCTTATGCTCTGGCCCGGTTATAAGGAAGTCCATCTACACCTTGCCAACTGTTACCGTAAGCTAGGCCGTCAGGATGAGGGGCGACAACACGAAGAACAATATAGGCGAAACTGATCCCGATAGGTTTCTTCGTCCCATTCATTCTGGCATCTCATTTTCGGAAATGAAAGCGAGTATATCAGCCCTATTCAGACTGGCCGCATTGAGGACCCAAGACACAAACATTGGAAGGCGGATGACCGGCGGGATACTTATCCTGCTTTCCGCTACGGCAATATTTCTTCCTCACAGCCTGATCGGAATTAATATTTTCGATGAAGGCATCATTGCCGCTGGAGCCAGCCTAATACTTGACGGGAAGTTGCCGTACAGGGACTTTCATTTGGTATATGGTCCAGGCCAATATTACCTGACCGCGGCGTTATTTTCTTTGTTTGGCGAAGATCTTCTCATCACCCATGTCACCCACGCCTTTTTATTAGCCGCGCTGGGATTAATAATATTTAACTACACGAAACAGATCGGCGCTCAATCTAGAAGCGCTTTATTAATGCTTATTCTCTATATCGGTATAACGCTTTTTGCACAACCAAATGTCGGCTACCCTGCGATCACCTCGATATTTTTTCTTCTGCTAGGTGGCCTGACATTAGGTAGATGGGCAACAACATCTCAAGCGGCCATGCTCGCCATAGCCTCTCTGAGTGTCGGAATGGCGGGGCTGTTTCGGTGGGACTTCGGCATCTACGGTTTATCGGCGTTCGGACTTTCTCTGCTGGGACACATACTGCAAGCTGGGTATAAAGCACGTAGTAGCAAGGATAAGCCAGGGATCTTGATTACGGCATTCGCTCCGGTGTTGGCGATCTTGGCCTTGGTTTATGTTCCTCTATTGGTCATTTATTCTAGTTTTTCTCTCTGGTATCACGAGGTACCCTATTACCTTTTCAATGAATTCGCCAAGTGGCGGAATCTGGAATTCATCCGTCCGGCCATCATGGAGTTGGCAGGGAGCGATAATGTCATTGCCTTGAGCAAATCAATCCTGAAGTTGGCGTATCTCGGCCTTCCCATAACCATAGCCCTTCTCAGTCTAAGCACCATAGCTTATATGGCTTTCCGTGGCCGCTGGCGCTCTGGCGACAATCAACAATTTACGTCAACCATTTATCTTGCCTGCCTCTGTATTTTTTTTCTCAACCAGATGCGTGTCAGAACCCATCTCTGGCAGGGTTTCCCAGCAATGATCAGCTCCCTGCCTTTGATCGTTTTTCTTCTGCGGTACTATAAAATGCAAATCCAGAACAGCATCGTCTTCAGCACCACGCTCCCTGCAATGGGTTTTTTGTTGGGGACCATGTTGACCAATGTGGCATTGCAAACCCTGCTTGACACAAGCGACAAGCAACTCGTCCCATTCGATACGCCACGCTCTTCCACCATCCATGTACAGCGATATATGCAGCCCTATATCGAGCTGGTGAACTATATCCGCACCCATAGCCGTCCCCATGAGGCCATTTATTCCGGCGTCGATGATCACTCACGGCTGTTCATGAACGATGTCATGTTATATTTTCTCGCCGATCGACCGCCTCCCGACCGATTTCTCGAACTTGAACCTGGTATGTCCAATAGCAGCGATGGACAGAACAGGATGATACAGGTCTTGCAGCAAAGCCAGGTGCGGCTCATTGTGCTGGCGAGCATTCTTTCCAATGAACCCAATCTGACTTCTCGATCGAATGGCGTTACCAGCCTCGATGAATTCATCCGCAAGCAGTATACCCCCAAGGCAAATTATTTGAATTATACCGTCTATATCAAAGATCCACCCCGACCAGCGCCTCCGGCCGATCTACAGCTTTTTCAACAGGCCTTGACGCTGCAACTCAACGGGCAGCAAGAGCAATCCATCCTGCTTTATCAGCAGTATTTGCTTCAGGAACCAGATTACTATCAGGCCCATTTCAATCTCGCCCATGCCCTCATGGATAGGGGTCAATGCGAGTCGGCGATCCCCGAATTCGAGCGCACCCTTGAACTTTGGCCGGGTTATAAGGCGGCCCATCTGCATCTCGCCAACTGTTACCGTAAACTAGGCCGTCAGGATATGGAACGGTTGCATGCAAAAGCCTATAAGAAATAACAAAACGCCAAGAATTGCATGATGCCCCGATCCCCCTCGCCGACCGTCTCTGTATGTATCCCAACCTATAAGGGCGCCAAGTATCTTGGTTGGACAATCGAGTCTGTTTTGAACCAGGGCTTCAGCGATTTTGAACTCCTGATCGTTGATGATAACTCACCGGATGAAACGACAGCGCTTGTGGCTCAATTTCAAGATGCCAGGATACGTTTTTTGCAAAACCCGGAAAATCTTGGGGCGGAAGGGAATTGGAATCGTTGTCTAGCGGAGGCCAAGGGCAGATATTTCAAACTTCTGCCCCAGGACGATCTATTGGCACCGGATTGTCTGCAACAACAGGTCGCCGTATTGGATCAGGATGAGGAGCAGCGCATCGCCTTGGTATGTTGCGCCCGTTTCATCATAGATCCCCAAGGCCGCATCATCATGAGACGAGGCTATCCCGGCGGTCGCCAAGGTCTGATCGATGGAACAACCCTCCGGCGTCGTTGCCTGCGTTATGCCGCCAATCTCGTTGGCGAACCCGGGAGTGTGCTGTTCCGACGAGACTTGGCCCGGGAGACCGGTCTTTTCAACGGCAGCTTGCCTTATGTCATCGATCTCGATTACTGGTTCCGCCTGTTACTTCGGGGAGATGCCTATTATCTCCCCCAAACGCTGGCTTCATTTCGGGTATCCCTGGGTTCCTGGAGCGTGGCGATAGGCACCAGGCAGAACCTGGAGTTCCGCCGCTTTATCGCCAAGATCGCCCAGGATCCCGCCTTCCATACTACCTGGTTCGATGTCCTGATCGGGAACACCTCGGCGCGGCTCAACAGCCGTCTCCGTACTCTACTCTATCGCCTCATATTGCAAAGAAAAGGCTATCGATGAGCAACCATTCCGAGTTTGGTCGCGATTATGCGCAGGAGCAACTCCGTCGCAGCCGGCATCCCTTGCGACGTATCATCAAGCATTTCTATATAAACAATATTTTGCAGGATGTTGAAGGCCCCAGCATCGATTTCGGCTGCGGCGCCGGACAGTTGCTTGCCAGGCTACCAGCAGGTTCTCTAGGTCTTGAGGTCAATCCTTTTCTGGTCGAAGCGCTCCAAAAAAATGGATTGAATGTCCGACTATACAATCCGGAACAAGATCAGTTTTCGTTAGCGGATCTTGCCGTCGGATCCTATAGAACCTTTGTCATGGCGCACGTACTCGAGCACCTTCCGGATGCGGCCCGGCACTGGCGCACCCTCCTGACTTCCTGCCGGCGACTGGGTATCCATAGGGCGATCTTGATCCTACCCGGCGCCAAGGGTTTTCGTTCTGATCCCACCCATAGAACCTTCGTCGATCACTCCTATCTGGAACGGGAGGGATTGCTGCGCCATCAAGGCTATGCCGTGACCAGAACGCAGTACTTCCCTCTGAATCTGGCCGCCATCGGAACCCATTTCACCTTCCATGAACTCAAGGTCGTGTATGAATCAGCCTGATAAGACCAAATATGGAGTATCAACCTATGTCAATCTGTTCTGGCGACAGAGATGGTTCCGTTTTCTGTTCATCGGCGGCATGAATACATTGCTTGCCTACGCTATCTATGCCTTTTTTCTCTTTCTCGGACTCAACTATGCCCTAGCCAATCTAGCATCGCTCATCATCGGCATCCTGATCAGCTTTAAAACCCAGGGTACCTTTGTCTTCAATAATCCCAACAACAATCTATTCTGGAGATATATCCTGTTCTGGGTGGTACTCTATGTTATGAACATCGCCCTTATCGCCGGCCTCATGTCCCTTGGTTTGGATGCCTATCTATCCGGCGCCTTGGCTATTCCACCCATCACCCTGACATCCTACCTGGCGCAGAAATATCTGGTCTTTCGCCGCCCCATTACCCTTTGAATCTATTCATAGACCCATTTCAGCCTGGAAGCACGCCCAGATGAGAAAGATCAGCCTCTCCACCGTGACCCCGGTCTATGCCGGCCGGGAATATTTACCGCAACTGGTGAGCGAGTTGGCCGAGCTGCGCGCCAGGTGGGAGCATGAGGAGGCCCCGCTGCAACTGATCGAAGCCATCTTCGTCGACGATGCCGCCATCGATGACTCGGCCCAGGTCCTGGAGGAATTGGCCAAGGCCCATCCCTGGATCCGGGTCCTCACCCTGTCCAAGAACTTCGGTCAGCATCCAGCAACGGTCGCCGGCATCCTCTATTCCTCCGGGGATTGGGTGGCGACCCTGGACGAGGACCTGCAACATCGACCGCAGTATATCCTGGCCATGTTCGAGGCGGTCGCCGCCAAGTCGGTGGATATCCTCTATGCCCAGCCGCGTGAGGGAGTGCATCGAAAGAGTTATCGGGACTTCGCCTCGCGCTCGATCAAACAACTGCTGGCCAGGATGACGGGGATACCCATGGTCAGGCACTTCAACAGCTTTCGTTTGCTACGGGGCGCCATCGCCCGGGCGGCGGCGAGCGTCTGCGGCCATGAAACCTATTTCGATATCGCCCTGTCCTGGTTCGCCAGCCGGTTCGCGACGGTTCCCCTCCCCCTGCAAGACAGCCGTTTCATCCGCACCGGACGCTCCGGCTATAACCTGCGCAAACTCATCAGCCATGCCCGCCGCCTGGTCCTTTCCTCCCATCCCAAGATCCTGCGGCTGGGCGCCCTTTTGGGATTCGTGGCCATGATCATCGCCGCCTGGTTCACCGGCCGGGCCTTCCTGAGCGCCTGGATCGATCCCCACAGTCTCGAAGTGCGCGGCTGGACCTCCCTGTTCGTCAGTATCTTGTTCTTCGGCGGCGTTTCCGCCCTGCTGTTGGGGGTGGTACTGGAATATCTCACCAACGTCGTGCTCCACTCCCAAGGCAAGCCGGTGTTTTTCCAAGTCGACCGGAGTTCGGACGCCCTGTTGCGGACCTACTTTCTCCCTCCTGACTGAAGATGCGTCTGCTGTGCCTGTCACCGCCCCGGTCTCGGGTGGCCCACCCCAGGGTCATCGCCCTCTGGGGGCTGGGTCTGATCGGCCGGGCCATCCATGAACAACTCCGTTCCCTCGGACCCAGCCTGGATCAAGAACTAGCCTTTCCCTGGCAAGGGGAAAAGGCGCAAATCGAGGCGGCGGAGATCATCTTGCCAAGCCTCCTGCAACAGGTAGCCGCAAGCCGCCAATGGGGGATACCAAGTGTCGCCTTGATCTGGAGCGCCGGAAAAATCGGCTTTGCCGCGAGCGAAACAGAAACCTCCCAGGAAATGTTGTCCTTCAAGGTCGTCCTGCATCTGGCCCAGGCGTTGCGGGATCGACTGCCCGATACCCGGGTGGAATTTCATCTCATGAGTTCCGCCGGCGGACTCTGCGAAGCCAGCCGCTATGTGGAACCAGGGACTTCGCTTTCCCCTTGCCGTCCTTACGGCAACTACAAACTCGACCAGGAGCGGGCGCTGCTGGACGCGGACGGGCTGCTCCCCTGCATCTACCGGCCCAGTTCCGTCTATGGTCCCATCCAGGGCGAGGCCAGACGGGGGCTGATCCCCATCCTGATACGCCAGGGCCTGTTGCGGCAGGTGGTCCAGGTCTTCGGTACCCTGACCACATTGCGCGACTATGTCTATGTGGGCGATGTGGCCGGATACGTGGCCGAAAAAGTGGCTGATGCCGGACAGGGCGAAACGACAGGGGGAGTCACCTGGTTGGTGGCGGGGAGACCCTTCTCCATCCTCGAGGTAAAACACCTGGTGGAACGGGTGTTGCGACACCCTCTCTATCTGGCTCTGCACTACGACCCGGTGAATAGTCGCGATATCACCTTTTCTCCCCGCCTGCGTCCAGCGACCTTCCAGCCGACGGCGCTCGATATCGGTATCGCCCGGGTCTATCACCGTTGGTTGAGTCACAAAGGCTAGCCCGGTGACCCAGGTCGTTTTCCGTACCACCCGGTTTTTCCGCTGGTGGATCTTTGGCGCCACGATCCTCTTTGCCGCCAGCTGGTTCCATTTCTGGCGTAGCGAGGGGATGGGGACCTGGAGCTGGTGTTTCACCCTCTTGGCGCTGCTCGCTCTCCTGGGCCTGATCGACAGCCTGCGGCGGCGGATCGCCCTGATGCCGGACGGGATCGAGATCCGTTCCGGCTTCCGGCGACGTTTCCTGCCCCGGGTTGAGATCCTGGCTGTGACCTGGGAAGGCGGCAGCGGGGTAGCCCTGAAGCTGGTGGATGGCCGTTGGCTCAAGCTCCCGGAAACCGGTCATGACAGCCAGGCCCTTACCAACCACATCCGAACCTGGCTCCAGGCCAGGGAAACAAGACGCCCGGGCTAAACAAGGCGATGCGGGGAGATGAAGATCAACCGCTCTTGCGAGTCGACGCTCCCGGGCCTGGGCGCTTTTACCCTATTTTTTGTTCTCATTTTAAGAACAATGACTCTCAATACTTACGTATTGTTCTTTAAATGAGAACACTAATTGGCCATTTTCAGCCCAGGCCCGCAACCACCGAGCGTGTCCACCAATCCCTGTTGGGTCTTTTTTTCATCGGCGAAATTCGAGGCCGGCGTCCGCCCCTATCTCGCACGGGTAGGATCACCGCGGCCAATCGCCTAAGATGAGCCACCCTCATACAACAACCTTTGCTCGACCCTTATGGAAATCACCACCGCAGAACAGGTTCTCGCCCTGGCCCCCGACGAGGCTTCGGCCAAGGCGGCGCGGGGCTTGCTGGGACCGGGCAAGTGGCCAACCCTGGGACAGGCACCGGGAGTCTTGTGGGGCGAATGTCAGGGGAGTGGCTCCAAACCCTATCAGGTGCAGGTGGATACCAGCGGCCCGGCCTTTCGTTGCACCTGTCCGAGCCGCAAGTTTCCCTGCAAACACGGTCTGGCACTGATGCTCCAATGGGTACAAAGGCGCGAGGGTTTTGCCCCGACCCTGCCGCCCGCTTGGGTCAGCGACTGGCTGGAGGGCCGCAAGGCCAGGGCGGAAAAGCAGGAACAAAAGCGCAACGAGGCCGAGACCGCCCCCAAGGCCGTCAATGAACAGGCGGCCAATCGCCGCGCCGAGCAGCGTTGGGAGCAGGTGACCGCCGGCGCCGCCGATTTGCAGCTTTGGCTCTGCGACCGCATACATCAGGGACTGGCGGAGCTGACCAATGGCACCGACCATCCCTGGCGGGCCCTGGCCGGACGCATGGTGGATGCCAAGGCGCCGGGGTTGGCGGCGCGGGTGCGTCAGCTCGAAAGCCTGGTCGGGGTGGGCCAGGATTGGCCCCAGCGGCTGCTGGCCGCCATGGGGCGATTGCAGTTGCTGCTCAGCGCCCTGGAACACCTCGACGACCTGGCTCCCCCGGAGCAGGCGGATGTCCGCGCCGCCCTGGGCTTGGCCCCCGACAAGGAAGAGGTCGCCGCGGAAGGGGAACGAGTGACCGATCTCTGGCGGGTGCTGGGGCTGGGTCTGAGTGAAAACGACCGCCTCTGGGAACGTCGCGCCTGGCTGTTGGGACTGGGGACCGGGCGTCGCGCCCTGCTGCTGGATTATGCCTATGGTAGCCGCAACTTCAGCCCGCCCCTGTTGGCCGGTGGTGTGCTGCCCGCCACCCTCGCCTTCTATCCGGGTAACTTCCCGTTGCGCGCCCTGATCCTGGAGGGAGAACCGCAAGCGACCACTCCGCCCCCCTGGCCGCCCCTGGATCTCGCCCGGGAACTGGACTGGCAGGCCGACGCCCTGGCCGCCAACCCCTGGCAGACCCTGCTGCCCCTGGTTCTGGAGCCGGCCGCCTTGGCCGGCACCGATGCGGGTTGGTGGGCGGTGACGCCCGAGTACCAGTTCCCACTGGTGTTGGACAGCAAGCAGGCTTGGCTGTGGCTGGCCCTCAGCGGTGGCCAGCAGGGTCGCCTGTTTAGCGAATGGGATGGCGAGCGATTGCGTCCCCTCGGCTTTTGGAGCGACGCGGCGGTCTGGAGGGCCGGACCATGACCCCCCTGGAACCCCTGGCCCGCACCGCCCTCATGGGCACCAACCGGCAACCCCTGCCAGCGCCGGCCACCGACGACGAGCCGGGCCGACTCCTGGCCGCCATCGCCGCGGCTCGGGCGACGGCCAACCCCGAACTGGCCTTGCTTCAAAGCGCCGGGGTGATCGCCCTCTGCGGCCAGGCGGGGATGCGTCCGCTCCCGGTGGCCCTGGAGCCATTTCCCAGATCGCCGCCGGAGTCTCGAACCCTG
>JBPOHE010000151.1:0-5279 GCA_052035915.1 Pseudomonadota bacterium | reverse complement strand
TGAAAGTCATGGGGTAGGCTGGCGATGAGCGAAGCGAATCCCAGCTACTGAGAAGCTGGGTTTCAGCGCTTCGCGCCTCAACACCAGCCTACGAATATCGATAATACCTATCGAGAAATGGTATAACTCGCTCATCAAAACTTGCCATGGGCTCCTGATGGCACCTCAAGCGATGGCTGGTCTTGTTGATGATCCCCAAGGCGGGCCTCCCTAGTCGCCAGTCTCGAACTCGGCGTTCTTGAACTTCAGCACCTTGCAGTTCTCCTTCACCACACGCTGTAGCCCGTCGTCGAAGCCGGTGGCCGATTCGGCCTGGATCTCGATGGCGATCTTCACCTTCACCCCGGTGCGCATGGTGAATGGTTGGATCACCTCGTCGACCAGGTCGGCAAACTGCTTCTTGGCCAGGAACGGATCGAGATTGATGCTGGCGTAGAACTGTTTCTTCAAGACCTGGCCGGCGGAGCCGGTTTTCGCCCCGTATCCGCCTTTGTGCGAGTTTTCGGCGCGGGGTGTGTCGCTCCCACCCGTGGTCGCCGTCGTGGTGGTTGCGCGGCCACTGGGGTCAGCGTTCTGGGTACGCGACGCTTCCTCCGCCGCGCGTAGCGCTTCCTTGTACGTCGCCGCCGCGACCGGCTCGATCAGCAGCAGAGACGAGTCCATGATCAGCGACCTTCGCTCGCCGTAGCTGAACCCCAGGTAGCGCCCGTCATCCTTGCCATAGGCCATACCAAAAAATTCGCGGCTCTCGGCGCCCGCGGCCATCGCTCTCTGAAATACGGTGTCGTCCTTCAGGCGCGGCAGGTAGAGCTGCTGGCAACTTTGTTGCCAGACGTTAAGCGCTCCCGTCTCCTTGGCGCCGTCCTTCCAGAACCAATCCTTCAGCATCTTGGTCAGGTGAATCGGCGCCCACTCGTTGATGAGCAGCTCGTTCTCCTTGAGCACACGCTCGACCTCCTGCGACCAGTTCTGCGCGCTGGGGTTGACCTGGAACGGCTCCCACTGCAGCTCGGACAGGCCCTTGCCGGGCTGTGCCTCCTGCATCGGCGCCAGGATCCACTTGTAGGTCTCGCGGATCATGCGGCGTACCGTCTCCTCGGCTTGTTCCAGGCTGGCGCTGGCCTGCCTGGCCATCAGGTTGTCGAGGACGAGGCGGTTATCCTTGTAGTCGCTGACGATGCTGCGCCAGGCGAGATTGGATCGAATCTGATCCTTGAGGCGAGTCAGGCTATCGTAATCGGCGGCCAGGAAGATGAGCCGATTCTGTTTGAATCGCGGCTGCTCTCCGCGCTTCTTCAGGATCTCCGTCGCGCGCTCGACGGCCAGGCGCTGGCCGCTCTTGCTGAAGGCGGCCTCGGGTGGCAGCACCACCAGGCGTAGCGCCCAGTCGTCGGGAATATCGCCACTGCCGGTGAAGACGTGAATACCCCCGAAAACCCCGGCGGCGAAGCTGCGCTGCAGCCGTTCCCGGATCGCGGGGAACACGTCCTCTTTGTCCTGAAAGCGACGCTTGCGCTCTTCCATTTCGCGCCGGAGGTTCGGCCGGGTATCGAGCCAGAAGCGATGATTCGCCTGATTGAGGTAGTGGAGTTGGTCGCTCAAACGTCGTAGGGCATCCTTGTAGAGCCCAATCTGCTGGCCGGGCTGGGCCGCGCCCAGCGTCACCCGCTCCAGCTCTACCCCGCGCACCATCTGTTCCTTGGTGCTGGGTGCGCTGCCCAGGAACACTGTCCGCGCCGCCCGACGGCAGGCCTGCACACTACCGAAGCGCGTATCACGACTTTCGATCTCGGTGGTCTCGGCGCGTTCGCCGTCCACGTCGCGCTCGATCACCGGGTCCCAGCCAGGGGGGAGGTAGTAGAGGACTTCGTTGCGGGTGTCTGCGTCGTACAGCGGCAGACTGCCCGGCATGATCAGCAGGTCATTGTTGCCGTCCTTCCACAGCCGGTGGATCACCTTGGCCATCAGCTTCAGCACGCCCCGGGTACGCTGGAAGTTGTCCAGGGTGGCCCAGTCCTCGTAGAGCCGGTCGAATACCTCGGGGTGGATCGGGTAGGCCTGGAGCAGCCGCTCGAAATAGTGGCTCGCTTGCGTTTCTTGGGGGAAGTCGTTCCGGTTCTCGGTGTAGAAATCGGCGAAAGCCCGACATACCGACCGCATCGCCGGTTGGTGGTTGATTGACGAGAACAGCCGTCGCCGCACGATCTCGAAGGCTTCTTCGGCGGCTACTGGCTTCCACAGCGCCTGTACGCGCCCGAAGTAATGGGACAACGCCTCCAGCGCCTTGACGCCACGCTGGCTTCCCGCCTCTTTATCGGACTCAGGCAGCGAGGCGAGCAGCACGGCGGTGGGGACGGCCTTCAACGCCTCGGTCAGCGCCTGCACGAACGACAGGTTGGAGTCGAAGGTGCCTCCCGTCAGCGCCTTGCCTTCCTCGAACTGGCGCACGTAGGCGACCAGCTCGTCAATGAGGATGACGCAGGGAGCGCTGCGCGACAGGACTTCTGTCAGCGCCGCCTTGCCCGGCGAGGTTCCTGACGTATCGGCCGCCGCCACCAGCGCGTAGCCCTCCGCACCGCCGAGTTGCCACGCCAGGTCGCCCCACAAGGTGTGGATTGTCAGCCCATCGCGCTGGATTGGCTGATTCGGCGATGCCTTGATACCGTCCAGTACGGCGATGTGGGTACGGGGTAGCTCGATGATGTGCGCCGCGTCCAGGATGGCCGCCAGACCCTGGAGATCGCTCGCCGGTACCTCGGTTTTCGCCAGGTGGTAGACCGCCAGCATGGTATGGGTCTTGCCACCGCCGAAAGCCGTCTGCAACTGGATCACCGGATCGCCGCCCCGGCCCGCCAGCCGCTTGACCACTGAATCCAGCAGCAGCCGCATCCCCTCGGTAATGAAGGTGCGTTGAAAGAAAAGCACCGGGCTTTGGTACTCGGCGGTGGCGGTGCCATCGTGCACCCTGGAAAGATCGGCCGCGAACTCGGCCTGTTGGAAGGTGCCCTTGAGCACGTCTTCGTGAGGGACGGCAACTTCACGCCAGGGTTTGAGGGTCATAGCGTTGCCTCCGCCAGCGGATCGACCAAGCGCAGCCCCTCGATCCACTGAAAGTCCCGAACATTGTGGGTCACCAGCGACAACCCGTGCAGCAACGCGGTGGCCGCGATGATGGCATCAGGAATCTTGATCTTTTTCTGCCGTCGCAGGGCGATGGTCTGTTCGACCACGGCGGAGTCCAGGTCAATTCTGGTAAGACCCGCGAACAACCGTTCCGCCGACTCGATCTCCGCCGGAGCCTGGGGGAAACCCAAGACCTCGACACGCGAGATTACCGAATAGGCGCCCCCCTCCATCAGCCCCGTCCGCAGCAGCGCCTGCCCCGCCGGCCCCAAGGCCCCGTTCAACTGGTAGATGAAGACATTGCTGTCGAACAGATACCGCATCTTTACTCGTCTCCCCAGTCGGCTTTGCGCTGGGATTCGATCAACGCCTGGACATCGGCGGCGGAGCGCCTTCCCCATGCCCCGGCCGTAGCCGCCAGTAGTGCATCGGCCTCCGCCGCAGAGCGGTTCTGTTCCGGCGCGGCCGCCTCCTGCGTATCCAAGGCAATCAGAATCATCTCTACCTGGTGATTAACGAAACCGGGGGGCAGGTCCACCACGATTCGTTGAGACTGAACGTCCAAAAATCTGCGTTCAACGAGCATTCGGATACCCCCCCTTGCCAACCAACCTGGCCGCGGACACGGCTCGCGTCGTAACTCTTCAGCATGCTGGCCTCCTCACAGATCGATCTCCATCTGAGTATGGACGAAGCCCGCCTCACCGGCCGCCTGCTCGATGCCCAACCACGCCGCCACCAGCTCGTTGTAGGCGCGGGCCTCTTCGGCCCAGCCCTTGCGCTCACACAGGGTATAGAGGCGATAGGCCAGGGCGCGGATGGGTTCGGCGCGGGCGGGCATGCGGGCGAGCAGGCCGCCGGCGGCGGTCTCGCCCTGCTGGTTGAGGGCACGGATCAGCTGGTGCAGCGCCTCCCAGATCGGCGTGCGGTTGTCGGTCTCCGGGTTCCAGTCGGCGGGCATCTCGGCCCAGCGCAGCAGGCGCAGGCGGCCGCCGCCGCTCTCCACCACCCCCGCCGCTTGCAGACCGCCGGCGCTGGTGCCCTTGGCGCGGGCCAGCACGTCGGCCTCGCCGTACCTGCCCTCGGCCCAGCCCTGGGTCTCGAACCAGTGGAGGCAGAACTGGGTGTCGTGGTCGAAGTCGTCCTCGGCGAGGAAGCGGTTGATGAGTTGCAGCGCGGTCTTGACGCGCATCGGCGTGCCGTCGGCTTCGAGCACGGCGGCGTGCTGGCTGAAGATCGCCATGCCGGGGCCGATGATCGCTTGCGAGAGGTCGACCGGGGCCACCCGTCCATAGCCCCTCGCCCCCTGGGAGATGGGTTGGGGTGAGGGATCGCCGCCGATCATGTCCGCCAGCGCCTCGGGCAACACCGCGTTGAGTTCGCGCAAGAACTCGCGGCGGCTGACGGTCGGGGCATCGGGCAGGCGCTTGCGGCAGACCAACACGATGCTGGAGGCGAGTGCGTTGGTGCCAGAGCCGATCATGCGGTTGCCCAGTTCGGTACGCATCGGCCAGGTGCCAGTGATAGCAAAGCCGGCTTGCAGCACGGCATCGAGAAAGGTTTCCCAGCCGGTGCTGGAGGTGCCGGCCGCGTCCTTGGTCTCGCTCTGCTTGAAGGCGTAATAGATAGTGACCGGAAAGGCCGGATGCGCCTGCTTGGCGAGGTTGTGCATGGCTCGGGTCATGCCGTCGAGGAAGAAGGCTTCGGCCTCGGCCTTGCCGCCGTGGCGGTAGGGCGTCGCCACCAGTTCCTCTGCCTTGGGCACCGCTAACGTGGCATAAAGGCCCGGAAAAATTGGTTTCAGGCTCTTACGCAGCCAAACGTAAAAGAAATCGGAAAGGTCGGCGTAGCCGATGTTGTCGTAGTAAGGTGGGTCGGTGGAGACGAGTTTGTCTTTGCTGGTGTCTTGCGTCTGAGCGTCTAGCTGCAAGATCTTACCGCTTGCTCGGGCAGGGAAAATCTGAACAGCTTTCGCTCCCCATTCGATATTGAACATCCAGTTCCCGCTGGACTGAGAGAATGGGTTGCCTTCGGCGAAGTCCCATGTCATCGGAATTGCTTGTGGTAGTGTCCCAGGAAGTGGTGTAAGAAACTGAGTAGTTTGGTTCCCCTCGGCTGCCCCGCATGCGGGGCACCCGAGGGGCGCGATTGGGAGG
>JBPOHE010000067.1:0-10348 GCA_052035915.1 Pseudomonadota bacterium | reverse complement strand
CGCCAATGAATTTCGGTCTGGTGTTGGTTGTGATACCGATTCCTGTTGGGTCTTTACGAATTGGCCGCCGGGGAGCTGGCCCGTCTGCCTGTCGACGCTTCCGGGCATGGGTTCTTTTAGCTGGTTTTTTGTTCTCCAATAGAGAACAATACAAATATTTTTAGCGAATTGTTCTCGAAAAAAGAACAATAAACGGCCATTTTCAGCCCATGCCCGGAACCATGAAGCACTCACACCGATTCCTCTTGGGTCTGGCCTACATTAACGGATGATGATGTTGCCCCGAGCCCGAGGGCTCGAAAGCCGAATGTATTCAGAAATGGTGGAAGGTGCGTCGGACGCTGTTGAGGGCCTCCGGCTTATGCCGGAGGTGATGCGTAGTCGCTTGTACGGAAAGATCGCGTAGCAAGTAGCCCGGATGAAAAGAAATGGAATCCGGATGTTGTTGTTTGGTATCGCCATATTCCCGGATTCCGCCAGGCTCCATCCGGGCTGCTTTTCAGGCGCGACGGGGTTTGGGCGATTTCTGTCAAAAGAAATACCCACCTGCTGCCCTTCGGCGCGGAGCGAGTTTTCTAGCCCTTGGCTTGATGACCGACCGCGTCCTTCCCCAACCCCCGCCCTTTCCATAACAAAAACGCCGCCGGAATCACCAGCAAGGTCAGCACCGTCGAGGTGACCATGCCGCCGACCATGGGCGCGGCGATGCGGCGCATCACCTCCGAGCCGGTGCCGCTGCCGAGCATGATGGGCAGGAGGCCGGCGATGATGGTGAGCACGGTCATGAGTTTGGGCCGCAATCGCAGCAGGGCGCCTTCGATGATGGCCTGTCGCAGATCGGTGACGGAAGGAGCGTCGGTGTCATCGAGATGTTTTTGCCATGCCAGGTTGAGGTAGAGCAGCATCACCACCCCGGTCTCCACCGCCACCCCGGCGAGGGCGATGAAGCCCATGACGACCGCCACCGAGAGGTCGTAGTGGAGCCAATAGAGCAGCCAGACGCCACCGACCAGGGCCATGGGCAGGGAGGTGAGGATGAGTATGACCTCGCCCAGGTTGCGGGAGTTGAGATAGAGCAGCAGCAGGATGATGACCAGGGTGAGGGGGACCACCACGCCGAGGCGTTCCTTGGCGCGCTCGACATATTCGTATTGTCCCGACCAGGCGATGGCATAGCCGGCGGGGAGTTTGAGCTGCTCTTCCAGGACCCGCCTGGCCTCCGCCACATAGGAGCCCAGATCCCGCCCCTGGATATCGACGAATACCCAGCCGCTGGGGCGGGCGTTTTCGCTGCGGATCATGGCCGGACCATCCTCGATGCGCACCTCGGCCACCGCGTCCAGGGGCAAGCGTAGACCCTGTTCGGTGATCAGGGGCAGGTTACGCAGCTTGTCCAGCGAATCCCGGGCATCCGAGGGATAGCGCAGGTTGACCGGATAACGCTCCAATCCTTCCACCGTGTTGGTGACGTTCATGCCCCCGACCGCGGTACTGATGACCTCCTGCACCTCGGTGACGCTGAGCCCGTGACGGGCGGCGGCGACGCGGTTGATGTCCAGGGTGAGATAGCGCCCGGCGGCCAGGCGTTCGGCATAGGCGGAGGCGGTGCCCGGTAGTGGTCGGACGAGTTGTTCGATGCGCTCGCCGATCTGTTGAATCACCCCCAGGTCGGGACCGGACACCTTGATGCCCAGTGGCGTCTTGATGCCGGTGGCCAGCATGTCGATGCGGGTCTTGATCGGCATCACCCAGGCGTTGGCCAGACCGGGGAACTGGATGAGCTGGTCGAGTTCGGCCTTGAGCTTTTCCAGCGTCATGCCTGGTCGCCATTGGTCGCGGGGGGCAAGCTGGATAGTGGTCTCCACCATCTCCATGGGCGCTGGATCGGTGGCGGTCTCGGCACGTCCGGCCTTGCCGAAGACGCTTCGCACCTCCGGGATGGTACGGATGAGCCTGTCTGTCTGTTGCAACAGCTCCTGCATCTTGCCGATGGAGACGCCGGGGAAGGTGGTGGGCATGTAGAGCAGATCCCCCTCGTCCAACTCGGGCATGAACTCGGAGCCCAGTCGCACGGCCGGCCAGAGGCTGGCGACCATGAGCAGCAGCGCCAGGATGAGTGTGCCACGGGGGTGGCGCAGCACCAGATCCAGCAGGGGCCGATACATGGCCATCAAGACTCGGTTGAGGGGATTCTTGTGTTCCGGGGTGATGTGGCCACGGATGAAGTAGCCCATGAGCACCGGCACCAGGGTGACCGAGAGCCCGGCGGCGGCGGCCATGGCATAGGTCTTGGTGTAGGCGAGCGGCGAGAACAGCCGTCCCTCCTGGGCCTCCAGGGTGAACACCGGCAGAAAGCTCAGGGTGATGATGAGCAGGGAGAAGAACAGCGGCGGCCCGACCTCGAGGCTGGCCTCGCGGATGATGCGCCAACGGTTGGCGTCGGTGATGGGCTCGCGTTCGAGGTGTTTGTGGACGTTCTCGATCATGACGATGGCGGCGTCCACCATGGCGCCGATGGCGATGGCGATGCCACCCAGGGACATGATGTTGGCGTTGATGCCCTGATGATTCATGACGATGAAAGCGGTCAACACCCCGAGCGGCAGGGTGACGATGGCCACCAGGGCGGAACGCAAATGGAAGAGGAACACCAGGCAGACCAGACCGACGACGATGAATTCCTCGATCAACTTGCCCTTCAGATTATCGACGGCGCGTTCGATCAGGGCCGAGCGATCATAGGTCTCGATAATTTCTACCCCGGGAGGCAGGCTGGCCTTCAATTCGGCGAGCTTGCGCTTGACCCCCTGGATGCTGGTGAGGGCATTCTCACCGTAACGCATCACGATGATGCCGCCGGCCACCTCACCCTCGCCGTCGAGTTCGGCGATACCGCGACGCATCTGGGGACCGAGACGGATCTCGGCGACGTCCCCGAGCAAGATGGGGATGCCGCGCTCGTTCATGCCCAGGGGCACCGCGCGCAGGTCGTCCTCGGAGCGGATATAGCCGGTGGCGCGCACCATGTATTCGGCCTCGGCCAGTTCCAGCACCGAACCGCCCTGTTCCTGATTGGCGTTGCGGATCGCCGCCGCGATGCGCGATAGCGGCAATCCGTAAGCGCGCAGTCGGTTGGGATCGAGTACCACCTGGTACTGCTTGACCATGCCGCCCACGGTGGCCACCTCGGAGACGCCGGGCAGGGTCTGAAGTTCGTATTTGAGGAACCAGTCTTGCAGACTACGTAATTGGGCCAGGTCATGGGCGCCGCTCCGGTCCACCAGGGCGTATTCGTAGATCCAACCGACCCCGGTGGCGTCCGGCCCCAACGCCGGTCGCGCCTCCGGTGGGAGTCGTGCGGCTACCTGACTGAGGTACTCCAACACCCGGGAACGGGCCCAATAAGGATCGGTGCCATCGGCGAAAATGACATAGACGAAGGAGTCGCCGAAGAAGGAATAGCCCCGCACCGTCACCGCGCCTGGCACGGCGAGGAGCGCCGTGGTGAGGGGGTAGGTCACCTGGTCCTCCACCACCCGCGGCGCCTGACCCGGGTAGTTGGTCTTGACGATCACCTGGACGTCGGAGAGATCCGGGATGGCGTCGAGAGGGATATGGCGCAGGGCGTGAATCCCCCAGGCGGTGAGGATCAGGCTCAGCAGCAGCACCAGGAAACGGTTACCCAGGGACCAGTCGATGAGGCGGGCGATCATGGCTTGTGCCCCTCGTGGCCTGAATGGTCCTCATGGGGAGCCTGGGTTTCGAGGCGCTTCAGGCTGGCCTTGAGGCTGGCCTCGGAGTCGATGAGGAATTGCCCGGACAGCACGACCTTTTCGCCCGGTTTGAGACCGGAGAGGATCTCGACCCGCTCCCCGGATTCCATCCCGGACACCACCGGGCGCTGGGCGAAGCGGCCCCCGCCCAGATCCAGGATCACCCGCTGTTCCTGGCCGGTACGGATCAGCGCCTCCCGGGGGATGGAGAGCACCTCGTCCTTGGGACCGGCAAAGATAGTGACATCGGCGAACATATTGGGCTTCAACACCTCACCCGGGTTGGGGAAGCGCAGCCGCACCCGCAGGGTTCGCGTCTGAGGTTCGAGGTTGGGATAGACATATTCCACCTTGCCCTCCCAGAGCCGCCCCGGCAGCGAGGCCAACCGCACCTCCCCGGATTGGCCGGGTTTGACCCAGGCGGCCTGGTGCTCGAACACCTCGGCGATGATCCAGACCTCGGAGAGATCGGCGATGGCCACCGCCTCGGTGCCCAGTTCGAGGTACATACCCTCGGTGGCGTTGAGGATGGTGACCACCCCGTCGCGGTGGGCGAAGAAGCCGACCGTCTGACTGGCGGTTCCCCGGCGGCTCAGGGCCTCGATCTGCTCCCGGGAGACGCCCAGGGCGGCGAGGCGCTCGCTGGAGGCGGCGATGAGGCGTTCGTTGCCACCGGCCCGCGCTTGCAGGTATTCCTCCTGGGCCCGCACCAGGGTGGGGGAATAGAGATCGAAGAGGCGTTCGCCCCGTTTCACCCGCTGGCCGAGGGAACGCACATAGAGCCGCTCCACCCAACCCTCGGTGCGCACATGCACGTGCCCCAGGGTGAAGCTGTCGTATTCCACATAGCCCAGGGTGTCGATGCGCCGCCAGAGACGCCCTTTTTCCACGGCGGCGCTACGGAGGCCCAGGTTGTTCATCACCGTCGGCGAGATGAGCACACCGCCGCCCGGGCCAGCGTCGTAGACAGGCACATAGTCCATGCCCATCTCGTCTTTCAGGGGATGATCAGAAACCACGTCCGGCTTGTGGGGGTGGCGGTAGAAGAGGATCTTGCGTTCCCCGGCCATCGTCGGCGCCGGCTCCAGGGGACGACGAGGGACCAGGCTCATGCCGCAAATGGGGCAGGTGCCGGGGGCATCGCGCAGGATTTGCGGATGCATGGGACAGACATAGCCGGGTTCATGGTGTTCATGGGCGGGTTCCGGGGTGTCATCCCCCGGTCCGGTTTGTGTCAGGGCCAGCCAAGCCTGGCGCCAGCGTTCCTGATCCGGACCCTGGGTTACCAGCCAGACGGCCGCCAGGGCCAGCGGAAGGACAAGCAAGAATTTGAGGGATTTCATTGTTGTTCTCCGGCGAAATAGAGCAGGCGTGCCTGGGCCATGAGTTGTTCCACCTCGAGAGTCAACCCCTCGATGCGGGCGTCGAACAGGGCGACCCTGGCCTTGAGCAGGCTCTCGAAATCGGTGACCCCGCTCCGATAGGCGCTCAGGGCGGCGACGGCGTTGGCCTCGGCCTGGGGCAGCAGGCGTCCCTGATAGAGTCGGCGCCGCTCGCCGAGGCGGCTCCAGGTGGCGTAGGCCGATTCCAGCCCCCCCTGTAACTCTCGCAATTGGTCGTCCCGGTTGGCGTTCATCGCCGCCAGTTCCTGTTCCTTGGCGGCCAGCCGCCGATCCTGACGTTTGGCGGTGAAGATCGGTAACTCCACCTCCAGCATGGCGGTGAGCATAGCCGCACGGCTGGCGCCGTCCGGCTCCTTGCCGAAACGATCGCCGTAGGAGACCGAAGCCGACCAGGCGGGTTTGTATTCCTCCCGGGCCAGTTGTACCCCGAGCCGCTTTTCGGCGACATCCGCGTTCACCAGATTCAGCACCGAATGCCCGAGCAAGGCTTCCCGCAATTGTTCCAGGGCCGCCGGGATCGGTAGTCGGGGCAGGGACTCGGCCAGGGGTCGTCGAGCCGCGCCACCGATCCAACGCGCCAGTTCGGCCCTGGCCTTGTCCTCCCGAGCCGAGACCTGGATCAGCCGATCATCCAAGGCCGCCAGTTCGAGTTGCGCCTGCAACACCATCTGTTGATCCGTCCCGCCCAGGGCGTACTGAGCCGCGGTCACTTCGATGAGTTGTTGCAGCTCTTGGCGGTTTTTCGCCAACAGGTCAGCGGTCCGGATTTGGAGCGAGACATCCAGCCAGGCTTCCCGTACCGATCTACGAAGCAGGCGCTGGCGTTCTTCCCCACGGGCATCCTGACCGCTGGCGGCCACTTCCATCTGTTCCTGTTTGTAGCGGAGGGAATCGCCTCGCGGTAAGGCTTGGGTGAGGCCGAACTTCAACTGGCTCATGGGCTCGGCGGTCAGCGTAAAAGTATCCAGGGGCAGGCTTTCCACCCCCAGACTGAGCATGGGATCCATCCACTGGCCCTCGGCGATCGCCTGTTCGCGTTTGGCCTGGGCAAGGTGTCGATACTCGGTGAGCCCGGGATCCTGGTCGAGCGCCAGGCGTTCGGCCTCCGCCAGACTGAGACCGGCGCCCAACGCCGGAGTACCGGGCAAGAGGCCGAGCCCGGCGATACAACAAGAGACGAAAATAGCGGCTTTCATGCAATGAAACTCCCGAAACCCTGATGGAGAAAAGCTGAGCCGGGACGTCGCGGGGGGGCGACGCCGGAAACCAGGCTAATTCAGCAGGGCGCGATAGCGCAGGGCGGGGTGTTCCTGGGGAGTCCAGGCAAAGCCTGGTGCCGCCCCTGACCGCGAATTCGGGATCCGAGTGGGAAGCAGGAACGTCGTCGCCGGGAGGACAAGGGAAACACCGAGATGGCTGTCAAGCGGCAGCCAGGCCTCGGCTTGGAGGGCATCAGCAAGCATGACCGGGCACAGGGGGGGGATCGCCTTTGTATGATGATCTCCACCTTGGTGTTCGCAGCAGGGGTGCTCACAATGAGACGCCGCCGTCTGGTCGAAGCCGCCACCCAGGCCGCAGGCGCCGAGATGGGTGTTGATCCACAGCATACCCCAGGCCAGCAGCAGGCCGGCGATGATATGGCGGGAATGACGTAAACGCTGGAACATACTGCTGATACTAGAAGGCGGCGGGCGTTCTGGCTAGATCAGGAGCGGAGTCGGGTTGGCAATAAACGGAATTTTGATTGGAAGCTGTTTGGAAAGTCTTGTTACAGCTTCCGCGCCTCGGGGCTGAGCTTGTTCCTGCGAACATTGTTCTTACCAAGAGAACAATACAGAATTTATTTCTTCATCTGTTGCAAATAAGAGAACGAAAATCGGGCCTTTCCGCTCGATGCCCGGGAGCCGGGACTTTCCAAACAGTTTCTGGAAAGCGTATGGCGGGTTAGCCTGGCCTAACCCGCCGAATCGAGAAGCCGGGTGGCGGCGCTTGGCGCCACGACAGCCGCCGACATGACGCCTCCTTGGCAAGCCAGCCGAGACTAGAGGCGCTCCACCCGTACCTTGATCACCGAACGTTCGTCCGCCTCGACCACGGTGAACCTATGGCCTTGCTCCTCCGCCATATCGCCCACCCGGGGGATGTGGCGCAGCCTGTTGATGAGGAAACCGCCGACGGTATGGGCCTCGCCCACCGGCAACTTGAGTTGCAGGATGTCGTTGATCTCCGAGATGGGGGTACGTCCGCCGACCAGGTGGCTATCCTCTCCTTCGTGCTCGACATAGACCCGGCGGGCCGGTTTGAACTCGTCGAAGTCATAGCCGACGTCGATCTCCCCCACCACCTCCTCGAAGATGTCCTCCATGGTCAGGATGCCGACGGCGGAGCCGAACTCGTCCACGACTATGGCCAGGTGATCGGGACGGGAGCGCAACTCGGGCAGGGCCTGATCCAGGCTCTGCTTGGGCGAGAGGTAGAGGGCGGGACGGATGAAATCCGTCACCGGACGCTCCTGGAGATCCGGGTCCATGAGGTCCCAGGTGGCCAGGGTGAGCACGCCCTTGACGTTGGTGATGTTGCCGCGATAGACCGGCAGCCGGTTGAAACCGTGCTGCCATACCAGCCGCATGGCCTCCTTCATGGGTCGGGTTTCGGAGATGCCGATGACCTCGGCCAGCGGGGTCATGGCCTCGCCCACCGTGGTGTCGGCGAAACGGATGATGCGCATGAGGCGGCGCTTGTTCAGGGCGCCGCTGCTGGAGCCGGTATCCGTGATATCCACCAGTACCCGCAGCTCGTCCTTGGTGATGAAACCGCTCTGGGTGGTGCTTTTGCCGCCGACCAGGCGGGCAGCCAGGCGGGCGATGCGGCTGAATACCAGGATCACGGGATAAAAGAGGATCGAAGCCGCGCGCAGGATGTAGATGATCTTGGTGACGACCACGTCGGCTTTCTGCTGCATGACGCTTTTGGGCACGATCTCGCCGAAGATGAGCAGGAAGGGGGTGAAGAACAACACCGAGACCAGGTCGCCGGAAGGCCCCAGCAGGTCGATGAAGATGAGGGTGCCCAGGGTGGTGATGGTGACCGTGGCGATATTGGTGCCCACCAATGTAGTGCCCAACATGATGTCCGGGGTACGGAAGAGTTTCAGCACCATCCTGGCGCCAGAATTGCCCATCTTCGCCTCGTGCCGCAGCCGGATCTTGTCGGAATTGACCATGGCGATCTCGGAGCCGGAGAAAAACCCCTTCAGCACCAAAAAGAACAGGATAACCAAGAGTTCTACGAGTATGTCCATGCTGGTCTCCCTAGCGGTTGGTGGTTGCGGATTCGTGGCTGGATTCGGTGCCGCTCTCGGCCGGTTCGGCCGGCTGGTCGGCTTCGAACATATCGCTCTCCGCCGCCGGTTCGGCAACCTCGTCCGCAGTGACGGCCTTGGTGTCGGGAACGCTCTCCATGGGAATGGGCTCTTCCGGAGAGATCGCCTCGGCATCCGGGCTGTGGCCGCGGCTCACCCGCACCTGGGTGATGCGTAACCCGCTCACCGCCTTGACCATGATCTCGAAATCCGCGTAGTAGACCTTTTCGCCGACCCTGGGCAGGCGACCGAAGAGGCGGAAGGTCACCCCGCCGATGGTGGTCATGATGGGATCTTCGATATCGAAGTTGGTGAGGTTGTAGAAGTCCGCCAGCCGCATGTCGCCAGGGACGACATAGGTGTTGTCGTCCTCTTCCTTGTAATACTCCTGGCCGCGCATCTTGCCGGAGATCTCGCCGAAGATATAAGTCAGCACATCCTTGATGCTCAGGATACCCAGCACCTCGCCATACTCGCCGATGACCAGGGCGGCCCGGGTGTTGAAACGCTGGAAGTAGTCGAGCATCTCGTCCACCTTCTTGGTCGGGGGGACGAAATGGGCGGGTTTGAGAATGGCCCGCAGACTGATCTGGGAGGTATCCACCCCACCGCGAACGATCCGCAGCAGATCCTCGGAATGGAGAAAGCCGACGATATTGTTCTGGTGGCCTTCGCAGACCGGGATGCGGGGATGCTTGTAGGTACGGAAGAAGGTGATCACCTCGTCGATTTCGGTGTCGATATCGAGAAAGCGGATGCGGGTACTCGGCGTCATGATGCGAGAGACATCGGTCTCGGCGGATTCGAACAGCTTGTCGATCAGTACCCGCTCCGAGGCCTGGATCACTCCGGTTTCTTCGCTTTCGGCCATGAGAGTGCGCAGTTCGTCCGCCTTGAGGATGTTCTCCCGACTGGTCTGGACGCCGACCACGAGGGTAGTGACCCGGTCGGCCACCGCCCGCACCGCGGTGCGCAAGGGGGTGATGAAGAAAATCCATTTCGGCAGCAAACGCGCCGAGAGTTTGGTGGCGAATTTCACCGGGAAATTGACGGCGATGGTCTTGGGCGTGACCTCGCCGAACAGCAGCAACATGGGCACCATGACCACCACGTTGATCCAGCCGGCATCCGCCTCGCCGTAGAGGCTGACCAGGATGGAGGTCATGTTGGCGGCGGAGGCGACATTCACCAGCTCATTGCCACAGAGGAGGGAGATGATGAGACGACGCGGTTCGTCGAGCAGGGCGTGGATGCTTTCCGAGAATGGATTGCGCGTGTTGCGCAGCTTTTGCAGATCGATCCGGCTCAGGGAGAAGAGCGCCGTTTCGGAACCGGAGAAAAAGGCCGACATGCTTAACAGCATGCATTGCAACATGACCCGGAGGATCAACTCCAGGTCCTGTGCCGTCAGCCCGAGCGCATCGATAAGAACTTTCGATTCTTCCATTTGGAGTGCCCCGCCTGCACAGTTGATTGAGTTGGAAAGAGTCGCCGATGAACGAACCGCCACGGATCCGCCGCGACGGCGTGGGCGCCCCATGCCAAGGCCGGAAGCCTTCGCAAGTCGGCCAGACTATGCCGTTTGCGGCGCAAAAACAAGCAGTTGCGAAAAGGTTTTTGGGTCCGCGGAGGCCATCCGGGCAAGTTCCGGGCGCCTCTCGCGAAGCCTTTTCTTGCGATGCAGCAACAACTTGGGATGATCGGCTTGTCGGCCCCCGGAGAAAGGCGTGGCCAGGGTCGGAAACGGCTTCCGCGCGCTCGCCTCCCGGATCCGGTATGACGGCACATCTCTTTCTCACTGAAAGAACTTG